>NZ_CP115159.1:1148000-1501000 GCF_027594425.1 Zunongwangia sp. HGR-M22 | reverse complement strand
GAATCCCTTGAAAACCCAGCTACATGGAGGGAATTTCTCTTTCCAAAGATCAATATTATCCACATCCTGAAGTAATTCATCTACATCATCTTGTGTAATTTCTTTTGCTTCTTTTTTAGGATACAGTTCTACGAAGTCACCATTCAAACTCGCTCTATAATGCTTCTCTATTCCATTTTCATCTGGAATATCATAATATGGTGGTCTGGAAAAATCTAAATTAAAATCGTAATAATTATTTAGAATATTAATACAGGCATGAATGTATTTAGAATTCCCGTCGATTTCTCGCATTTCAGGCTTAAAATCTTCTCCTGCAGCCTCTATAATTTTTTTTAAACGATTAGAATGATTAAAAAGTAAATTATGATAAGGTATAGAAACTGCTTTAATTTCGTTATTACTCAAAACGCTGGGAAAAAGATCGTCAAGTAATATTTTAATTGGATCCCGATATTTTTTTAACTCCTCTATAGTATCAATTCCATCGACAAGGTTTGGATAATCCTTAATATAATTTAGCACACTTTCGATATAATTTTTGGCAATAGGATTTTCTTCAACTTCAAGCCGATCTTCGTATTGCTCTATTACTTTATGAAAGCTAACTTTTATATCTAAGGGAAAATCCTGTTTTTGATCCTTCATTCTTTATCGCGTCGTTTTCGGTAAATTATATTGGTTTTTAAATTACAAAACTTTTGCAATAATCACACCGCTTTCAATCACCAGTTCATTACTTTTGCACAAAATTAATATTTTATCATGCGAAAATTAATAGGAATAGCTAGTTTATTGGTTATACTAACCGGATGCGAAAAAGATAAGGGATATTCGATCTCAGGTAAGGCTGATGGTATCGAAAATGGAAAGAAAATTTATATTTCTGAATTAACAGATCTAAACCAACGTCCAGAAAGAATTGATTCTACTACCGTAAAAGACGGTAAGTTTGAAGCAGATCTTGCAGAAACCAAAAGTCCTAATTTAAGTTATCTAGAGGTTGAAGGTGTAAATGGTATGGTTCTTTTTATTTCTGAAAACGAAAATATCGATTTTACATTATATAAAGATAGCTTACAGACTTCTAAGAAACAAGGAGGTAAACAAAACGAGCTTCTTAATGAATATCTTGAAAACTTAAATAGCATAAATAAAGAGGTTAGTAATTTAAGAGTAGAGATGCGATCGGCTTATCAAAGTCAAGACTCTACGAAATTGGAAACCTTACAAGGTACACAACAAGAAATTATGGATAACGACAAGTTATTCAAAAAACAAATTATCAAAGAGAACAAAGATGCATTTGTATCTTTAATGGCGATAATGGATTTGTTAAGAATGCAGGGAGCTACTACTAAAGAGCTTAAAGAGATGTACAATTCTTTAAACGAAGAAATTAAAAACACGCCGCTTGGTAGTAAAGTTGGAGAACAATTAGAATCTATGACGGCTACAGAAATTGGTAGCAAAGCACCAGATTTTAGCGCTACTACTCCAGAAGGTGAAAATCTTGCATTACGTGATGTACTTGGTAAAGTTACAATCGTAGATTTTTGGGCATCATGGTGTAAGCCTTGCCGAAAAGAAAACCCTAATGTGGTTAAAGTTTACAATAAGTATCATGATAAAGGCTTAAATATTATTGCTGTGTCTTTAGATAAAGAAGAAGACAAAGATAAATGGTTACAAGCTATAAAAGATGATGGTCTTATTTGGAATCACGTATCTAACCTACAGGCCTGGAATGATCCTATTGCTAAAAAATACGGAGTTCGTGCTATCCCGGCAACTTTTATCTTGGATGAAAACGGAGTGATCGTAGATCGCGATGTTAGAGGTGAAGAAGCGCTAGACAAAAAAATAGAGGAGCTTTTGGCGAATGCTGAATAATTTCTTCGGAAATAATTATAAAAAAATCCCCGGCAAAACCGGGGATTTTTTTGTTCTACTAATTCTATATTCTTGATTAATATAATTGAAAACTTATCGTAACACTTACGCTAATTTCCATTTCACCAGGAGCGATAGTTTGTTGATCTGAACTCTGTGAAGACTTCATCTCTGCCATTCGCATTACTGGATAATTATTCTGACTACTTTCTGAAATCATTACCGCTTTACCAATTTCCTGATCTAATGGAGCCACAAGATCTTCAGCTTTTTGCTTTGCATCTAAAACCGCTTTTTTCCTGGCCTCCTTTTGATACTCTTCCATATTAGAGGAAGAGAAACTTACGCTATTAATTCGATTTAAGCCATTTTTAAGTAACCCCTGCATAATCTTCTCGTAGTTTTTTAAGTTTTCCAACTTAATAGAAATAGACTGGTTGGCTACATACGTTTCTTCTTTGGTATTATAATCAGTACGCTTATTAAGATTCACATATTCGGTCTGGATATTCTTTTCAGCAACACCTTGAGATTTTAAATATTTGAATATATTATTCGCTATCTCATCATTTTCCTTCTTAACATCTTCAGCATTTAATCCTTCTGTTTCTATTCTAGAACTTATAGTAACCTGATCGGGAACTACATTTACAGTACCTTCTCCATTTACATTAACTACATTTCTTTCGGCAGAATTTTGTGCGTTTACACCCATGCTGGTGATAACCGCCAGTAGTAGCACTAACTTTTTCATAAGATTGATTTTTTTTAGATTTATAGTAAGTATTTCAAATACGATACCAAACTATAATTTACCGGTACGATGAAGGATAAATAAAACAATGATTGGAATAGCTAAAAGTATAACCATCACAAGATGAGCCTCTAATACATAAGGAGCAAGAATTATTGTTGATAAATATCCTCCAACCGCTCCGCCAAAATGAGCATCATGACCAATACTATCTCGTCTACTCTTCATACCGTAAATAGTATAAAGCAAATAACCAATTCCAAATAAGTATGCAGGGATGGGTATAATAAAAAACAATCCTAGCATCATATCGGGATTTAGTAAGATTGCTGCATATAACACGCCCATTACTGCACCACTCGCCCCTACGGCGGTATAGTGATACTCATCCTTATGGAAATAAAGAGAAAGTAAATTGCCTAATATCAAACTCACTAAATACACAACAATAAAACCTGTGGTACCCAAATAATACATCACAGATTCTGCAAAAAAATAAAGCGTAAGCATATTCACAAATAAATGAGAATGATCTACATGTAAAAATCCCGAAGTAAATATTTGATATTTTTTACCACTTTTTATATCAGCAATATTGAATTTATATTTATGAAAAAATCCTGGATCATTAAATCCTTTAAAGGATATAATCACGTTAGCCGCGATAATGATAATGGTTACCAAGCTTAAATCTCCCATAGGTGTTGCAGTTTAGTTTCAAATATACCATATATTTGCTGAAAGTTTTTTTATGCAAGGATTAGTTTTCTGGCTGGCCTATCCTCTACTTTGGTTAATTTCTATTTTGCCATTTAGGCTATTCTATATTTTTTCAGATTTAATTTATGTTTTAGTGTATCATTTAATTGGTTACCGAAAAAAAACGGTCGTTAAAAACTTAAAAATCGCTTTTCCTGAAAAGTCTGAAAAAGAAAGAAACATCATCAAAAAGAAATTCTATCACCACATGTGCGATATGTTTCTAGAGATGATTAAAACGATGAATATTTCTGAAAAAGAAATTAAAAAACGTTTTGTATTTACCCATCCTGAAGAAATTGAAAATATTAATAAACTTGGCAAAGGTGTTTTAGTAATGTGCGGACATTATGCCAGTTACGAGTGGATGATTTCTATGGAAGTATACGGACTCAAATTAAAAGGTCACGGTATTTACAAAAGAATTAGAAATAAACGCTTTGATAAACTTATTAAAGACATTCGCGGAAAATTTAATACTGAAATGATCGAATCTCACCGTGTAGTGAGCACCATCGCGCGCCATCAAAAAAATGATCTAAAAGGAATTTACGGAATGATCGCCGATCAAACCCCAAAGCGCGCAAACTATAAATTCTGGACCGATTTTATGGGCGTTAAAGTTCCTTTCTTCACCGGATCTGAAAAACTAGCTAGAGATTTTGATATGCCGGTGTATTATCTTGAAGTCGAAAAAGTAAAACGAGGTTTCTATGAAGCCCGTTTAAAAAAGATTACCAATAATCCACAATCTGAACCTGAATTCTTTATCACTACTTCATTTCGTGATCGACTGGAAGCACAAATTAAAGCAAAACCCGAATATTACCTTTGGACGCATAAACGCTTTAAACATCGTAACGCGCCTATCCCAGAGAATGCTGTGGTGAAATAAATTCGAAATTACTGAAATAGTAGCATTAAATAACTTCCTTAGTTTTCATGCTCAGCAAAAAAAAGACATTCTTTATAACTTGTCAAAAATCAAGAGATTTAGCATAAGACGCTTAGTTAATTTTCAACCTATTTAACTCTTTTCAATAGTTTGCTTGCAGTATAAAAATACTTTTCACTGAAAACAGTGATAAATAATATGTTATAAAAAATGATTTTTGTGAACCGGTAATTTTTAAAATCAATCATTTTTTATGGATTTTAAATCTTTCCAAAAAAACTATTCTTAGAAACAAAAACATTAAAATTAAGATTATGAAAAACTTAATAGCCATTCTCTTTTTAGTTGTAAGCATTTCTGTTAGTGCACAAAAAAAGAACGATCCTACTGCTGAAGAAACACTAGACAGCATCCAGCTTACATTAAAAAAGAACCAAAAGATCCAGCAAACTTATTCACTAAGCCAAATTGATTATATACTGGATAGCTATAATAAATCGGAAGAATCTAATAAATTTAAGGTTCACTTTTCAGCTTCGTTAGAGCATCAAATCGATAAAACATTTTTAGATTGGCTTAAAGGAATCCCCGAAGAATGGTCTGGAAATTTAATTGTTTATCAAAACGGAAAAAAAGAACCTGTATTTACCTTAGATTTTGAACAATCTAAAATCTCTTCTTTTAGCCAAACCATAGATAAAGAAAGACCTCTAAATACAATTATTTATTTTGCTTCAATCCTAGAAGATGTGCAGATAAATGGCATCGATTTAGAATAAATGGCCACATCAAAAAAGCCGAAATTCAATAATTTCGGCTTTTATTCTTTTATGGGAAAAATTATGAGATTATTTTTTTAATCTCTTCGATCATTTGTTGTGCAAGTTCATCTGCTTTTTGTTGTGATTTTGCTTCGGTATAAATTCGAATAATAGGTTCTGTGTTCGATTTTCTTAGATGTACCCAGTTTTCAGGAAAATCGATTTTCACTCCGTCTAACGTGCTAATTTCTTCATCAGCATATTTCTCTTCCATCGATTTTAAAATGGCATCGACATCGATTTGCGGAGTCAGTTCAATTTTATTTTTGCTCATATAATACGCAGGATATTCAGCTCGCAGTTCAGAAACTTTTACGTTCTTTTCAGCTAAATGCGTTAAAAACAAGGCTACACCTACCAAACTATCACGCCCGTAATGCGCTTCAGGATAAATAATTCCGCCGTTTCCTTCTCCACCAATTACCGCATTACTTTCTTTCATTAAGGTGACCACATTTACTTCTCCAACAGCGCTGGCATTATAATTTCCGCCATGTTTTTGGGTAACGTCGCGTAAAGCTCTAGAGGACGATAAATTACTAACTGTATCACCCGGAGTTTTTCCCAGCACATAATCGGCACAGGCCACTAACGTATATTCTTCACCAAACATTTCTCCGGTTTCATCGACAAAGGCCAAACGATCCACATCGGGATCTACTACCACTCCAAAATCGGCATTTTCCGTTTTAACCAATTTGCAAATATCAGTAAGATGTTCTTTTAAAGGTTCTGGATTATGCGGAAAATGACCATTTGGTTCACAATATAATTCAACAACCTCAGCGCCTAATTTTTGTAGAAGTTTTGGGATAGCTATTCCTCCGGTCGAATTTACCGCATCTACAACCACTTTAAATTTTGCAGATTTTACCTTTTCAACATCTACCAACTTCAGTTTTAAAACTTCCTCGATATGTCGATCAATATAATCATCGATTTCAGTAATTTTTCCAAGATCATCTACTTCGGCAAAATTAAAATCATCACTCTCGGCGATTTCAAGAATCTTGGCTCCGTCTTCACCGCTTAAAAATTCACCTTTCCTATTCAGCAATTTTAATGCATTCCATTGTTTTGGATTGTGACTTGCAGTGAGGATAATTCCGCCATCTGCATTTTCTAAAGGCACCGCAACTTCAACTGTTGGTGTTGTAGACAAATCAATATCTATCACGTTTATTCCTAAGCCAATTAATGTATTTACCGTTAGTTGTTGGATCATACTCCCAGAAATTCTGGCGTCGCGACCAATAACGACCTTTAAATCTTTTTTATCTGAAGTCCATTTTAACCAGGTTCCGTAAGCGGCAGCAAACTTTACGGTATCGATAGGTGTTAAGTTATCACCAATTTTTCCACCAATAGTGCCACGTATTCCTGAAATAGATTTTATTAAGCTCATGTTATAAGTTTGTTTGTTTTACCCGGCTTTTTTAATGCCTTATTACAAATATAGCAGGATGCGACGCCTACTCAAAATCTTAACATAACTTAAAGAAGTAGATATTGTATATTGTGAAAATGAATTACCTCGCCCACATTTACCTTTCTGGCAATAACGACATGCTTAAAATCGGTAATTTTATCGCCGATTCTGTAAAAGGAAAGCAATATTTAGAATACCCAAAAGCCGTACAAAAGGGAATTACTTTACATCGCAATATCGATGAATTTACAGACTCTCACTCTATTGTTCACCAAAGTGTTCGCCGACTTTTTGAGAAATATTCGCATTACAGTACCGTAATCGTTGATATTTTATACGATCATTTTTTGGCAGCCAACTGGCAGGATTTTCATAAAACGAAATTAGAAGATTACAGTGCAGATTTTTACAATCTTATTCAAAATAATCCCGATGTGTTACCAAAACGGGTGAAAAATTTTATGCCCTATATGATCGAGCATAATTGGCTTGTTACCTATTCTACTATAGACGGAATTGGTCTAATTTTATCACAAATGAATAAGCGTACAAAATTTAGATCGAAAATGGACGAATCTGTAAACGAACTTCGAGAATATTATGATGAGTTTAAAGATGAATTCTATAGGTTTTTTGCTGAACTTGAAGAATTTTCAGAAAAAAGAAAAAAAGAACTACTAGAACAGTAATTGCCAATCGATAGTTTAAAAAAATCACTCAATTTTAGATTGAAATTAACAATGGTGAAACTTTGCTTACTTTTTAGTTCGCAATGCATTGAGTAACTTTGCGATCTTGATGAAAAATATGACGAAAACTGAAGAAAAAATAGAAGTTTTAGGAGCCAGAGTTCATAATTTAAAAAATATTGACGTAGAAATTCCACGTGAAAAATTAGTTGTGATCACGGGACTTTCAGGGTCTGGAAAATCTTCTCTTGCTTTTGATACGATTTATGCTGAAGGCCAACGCCGCTATATTGAAACATTTTCTGCTTACGCACGCCAGTTTCTTGGTGGCTTAGAACGTCCCGATGTCGATAAAATTGAAGGACTTTCTCCCGTAATTGCGATCGAGCAAAAAACCACTAGTAAAAATCCGCGTAGTACGGTAGGAACGATAACCGAGATTTACGATTTCTTGAGGCTTCTTTTTGCCCGTGCCGGTGAAGCTTACAGTTACAACACCGGTGAGAAAATGGTAAGTTATACCGATAATCAAATTAAAGAATTGATTATCGAACATTATAAGGATAAACGCGTAAGCATTTTGGCTCCCGTGGTGCGATCTAGAAAGGGACATTATAGAGAACTATTCGAAAATATAGCCAAACAGGGTTTTGTTAAAGTAAGAACCAACGGAGAGATTAGAGATATCGTAAAAGGCATGAAGCTAGATCGCTATAAAACGCACGATATAGAAATTGTAATCGACCGGCTTAAGATCGACGATAATACCGATGCGCAAAAACGTCTGGACGAGAGCATCAAAACCGCGATGTACCATGGTGATGATGTGCTGATGATCATGGAACAGGAAACCGGTGAGACGCGCTTTTTTAGTAGAAATCTAATGTGTCCTACAACCGGGATTTCATATCCAAACCCAGAACCTAATACTTTTTCTTTCAATTCTCCAAAAGGGGCTTGTCCTAGCTGTAATGGTATTGGTACACTCTATAAGGTTAATGAAGATCGAATTATACCAGATAAATCAAAGTCTATCAAAAAAGGCGGACTTGCGCCACATGGACCGCAAAAAAAGAATTGGGTATTTTCCCAACTTCAGCTTATTGCAGACCGATTTGACTTCAGCCTGAATGATCCTATTGAAAAAATTCCGAAGGAAGCCATGGATATGATCATGAATGGAGGGAAAGAGAAATTCAGTAAAGAATCTAAGACCATAGGCATTACTCGAGAATATAAAATCGATTTTGAAGGTGTTGCTACATTTATTGAAGAAACTTTTAAAAATAATGATTCTACTTCACTGCGACGATGGGCTAAAGAATATATGGACAAAATAGAATGTCCTACCTGTAATGGAAGTAGATTACGAAAAGAATCACTTTACTTTAAAATCGACGATAAAAATATTGCTGAATTAGCGAATCTTGATATTAGTGATCTGGTAGCTCTTTTTGAAAATATGGAAGATCGACTTTCAGAAAAACAAAAAAAGATCGCTACAGAAGTGGTTAAGGAGATTAGAACCCGACTTCAGTTTTTAGAAGATGTTGGGCTTACCTATTTAAACCTAAATCGAAGCTCTAAAAGTTTATCTGGTGGTGAAGCACAACGCATTCGATTGGCGACTCAAATTGGGTCGCAATTAGTTGGCGTACTTTATATTTTAGATGAACCAAGTATTGGTTTGCATCAGCGTGATAACGAAAAACTAATCAATTCCTTGGTTTCTTTGCGAGATATCGGAAATTCAGTAATCGTGGTAGAACACGACAAAGATATGATCGAACGTGCCGATCATGTAATTGATATTGGGCCAAAAGCAGGAAAACACGGTGGGGAAATTATTAGCCAGGGACCACCTTCAGAAATGCATAAAAACAGCACGCTTACTGCAGATTATTTAAGCGGTAAAAGAGAAATCGCTGTTCCGAAGGAAAGAAGAAAAGGCAACGGGAAGAAAATAAAACTTACTGGTGCTAGCGGAAATAACCTAAAAAATGTTTCAGTAGACTTTCCTCTGGGAAAAATGATCGCTGTAACTGGAGTTTCGGGAAGTGGAAAATCAACCTTAATCAATGAGACTCTTTACCCGATTATGAATGCGCATTACTTTAATGGCGTTAAAGAACCTCAACCTTATAAGAAAATAAAGGGATTAGATCATATCGATAAAGTAATTGATATCAATCAATCGCCGATTGGGCGCACGCCAAGAAGTAACCCGGCGACCTATACCGGTGTTTTTTCTGAAATCAGAAGCCTTTTCGCTAAAACTCCTGAAGCTTTAATTAGAGGTTATAAACCTGGGAGATTCAGTTTTAACGTAAAAGGTGGTCGATGTGAAACTTGTAAAGGTGGCGGACTTCGAGTAATCGAAATGAATTTTTTACCCGATGTTTATGTGGAATGTGAAACCTGCCACGGAAAAAGATTTAACCGCGAAACTTTAGAAATTAGGTATAAAGGCAAATCGATTGCAGATGTGTTAGAAATGACTATCGACGAAGCAACAGATTTCTTTGAGCCCATACCCAAAATCTATCGAAAATTAAATACAATTAAAAATGTTGGTTTAGGCTATATTACGCTTGGGCAACAAAGTACTACCTTATCTGGAGGTGAAGCTCAACGAATTAAATTAGCTACTGAATTATCTAAACGTGATACCGGCAATACATTTTATATTTTAGATGAACCCACAACCGGACTTCATTTTGAAGATATTAGAGTATTAATGGAAGTCCTTAATAAATTAACCGATAAAGGAAATACAGTTTTAATTATCGAGCATAATCTGGATGTTATTAAAATGGCAGATCATATTATCGATATTGGCCCAGAAGGTGGTAAAGGTGGCGGCGAAGTGATCGTTACCGGCACACCAGAAGAAGTCGCCAAAAACAAGAAAAGCCATACGGCTAGATTCCTAAAAAAAGAACTTAAATAAAAATTTTGAATTCGAACCGAGCGGATAACGAAAGTTAGATGGATTGGAACGAAAAATTTAATCCCGATTTTCGGGCAAAAGAATAAAAGAATGAGACCAAAACAAGGAGGAAAAACCTGGAACGAAATAAGAACAAACGATAGCTGGGCAATCTTTAAAATTATGGGCGAGTTTGTGAACGGATACGAAAAATTGAGTCAGATTGGCCCATGTGTTTCGATATTTGGTTCAGCTCGTACAAAACCCGATATGAAATATTATAAGCTTACTGAAGAAGTAGCGAAGAAAATAGTAGATCATGGCTACGGAATTATAACAGGTGGTGGTCCCGGGATTATGGAAGCAGGAAACAAAGGAGCACATCTTGCCGGAGGAACTTCAGTTGGACTTAATATTGAACTACCTTTTGAGCAGCACGACAATCCATATATTGACAATGATAAAAGTTTAGATTTCGATTATTTCTTTGTAAGAAAGGTAATGTTCGTTAAATATTCTCAGGGATTTGTAGTAATGCCGGGAGGTTTTGGAACTTTAGACGAATTGTTTGAAGCTATTACACTTATTCAAACCCATAAAATCGACAAGTTTCCTATAATTTTAGTGGGAAGCGATTTTTGGAGTGGTTTGGTAGAATGGATAAAAACTACGTTATTAGATAGTTTTAAAAACATTAGTGCTCCAGATATGGATCTTGTTCAGGTAGTTGATACTCCAGAGGAAGTAATTGAAATTCTGGATAAATTTTATGAAGAGTACAATTTAAGTCCTAACTTCTAAACCTTGATATCAAAGTTTTCGTAAGCATATTAGACACTAAAACCTAAAAGCCTTTTGAGAAACTTTCTTCTATTAATTTTATGTTGCCTAGTTAATATAACGAGCTTGGTCGCTCAGCATTATATTTCAATAGATGCTAGAATAAATAAAGAAGAGAGTAAAATTTATATTCAACAGGAAGTTAAATTTTTAAATACTTCCACAGAAGCAATTAGGGAAGTTTATCTAAATGATTGGGCGAATGCGTTTAAGGATAAAAGTACTCCCCTGGCACGGCGCTTTGAGGAAGAATACATAAGAAAATTTCATTTTTCTAAACCAGAAGAAAAAGGATATACTACGATAAATAATGTAAAACTGGATGGTGACAGTCTTATTTGGCTAAGACCTAAAGACCATCCAGATATTCTTCGGGTTCTGTTAAATAAAAAAATCGAACCTGGTGCATCAGTATTTCTTCATTTTGATTACAATATCAAATTGCCCAGCGATAAATTTACTCGCTTTGGTGTAGGCGATAAGGGAGATTACAAATTAAAATTCTGGTATTTAACTCCGGCTGTTTTTAATGGGGGTTGGAAAATTTATAGCCATAAAGATATTGGCGAGCAATTTACACCGCCTGCTGATATTGATATTCATCTAAATACACCTACCGAATTTAGTCCTTCGAGCTCATTAAATATTACCGAAAATTATGTTGAAGGCAATAGAAGACGCATTTCATTATCGGGGAAAAACCGGGTTGAATCTGAACTTTTACTTACCCAAACTTACCAGTTAGAAACCTTACCCGTTGGTCGCCATCGATTAGTAACTAATCTTGATGATGATGGTTTACAGCCAGAAATAAAAGATCTAATTCTTACTAGAATTTTTGATTTCTTAGAAGAACGTTTGGGTGCATATCCCCACAAAAAACTTTTAATTACCAGAGAAGATTATCTTAAAAATCCTGTTTATGGCTTAAACCAATTACCCGATTTTATAAGACCTTTCCCCGATGGTTTTAATTATGATATTCAGCAATTAAAAACAATTACCAACAATTTTCTTAGCAATAGCCTTTTACTTAATCCTAGAGAAGATCAATGGATTTATGATGCCATAGCTATTTCAATAATGATGGATTATGTAGATCGTTATTATCCAAAAATGAAACTTCTTGGTAGTCTTAGTAAAATTATAGGTCTTCGCTGGTTTCATGCAGCAGATCTGGAATTTAATGATCGCTATCAATTGCTTTATATGAATATGGCGCGAATGAATATCGATCAGCCTCTAAATGAACATAAAGATTCGCTATTAAAATTTAACCTTAATATTGCCAATCCTTATAAAGCCGGAATTGGAATAAAATATTTAGAAGATTATCTTGGAAGCACGGCTGTAAGAAATTCGATTTCTAAATTTTATTCAGAAAATAAATTAAAGCTGAGCAATGCAGAAGAATTTGCTTCGATACTTCGCAACAATACCGATAAGAATATCGATTGGTTTTTCGAGGACTATGTGAGTACTCGTAAAAAAATCGATTTCAAAATATCGAAACTCAAAAAATCTAAAGATTCACTTAAGGTTACAATTAAAAATCGTCGGGAAAATAGCCTGCCCGTTTCTCTATATGCGATTAGAAACGACCAAATAATTTACAAAACATGGGTAGACAGTATTAATAAGGAGAAAACGGTTACGATCCCGCGTAATGACGCCGAAAGAATTGCACTAAACTACGAGCAGATAATCCCTGAGTTTAATCAACGCAATAATTACAAAGGGGTTAGTAAATTATTCAACAAACCACTTCAGTTTAGATTACTAGAAGATGTTGAAGACCCACGATATACACAGGTTTTTTTTATGCCAGAGTTCGAATACAATTTATACGACGGTATAGCCTTAGGCCCTAAATTATATAATACAACATTTTTGTCACGCAATTTCAGTTTTAAATTATCTCCAAAATATGGTTTTAATAGTAATACAATCGTTGGGAGCGCAGGTTTAGATTACACTTGGCAATATCTAAATCGCGATTTAAGCACTATTAGAATGGGCATAAGTGGTAATAGATTTTCTTATGGATACGATTTGTATTATAGAAGATACACCCCTTATCTTAGCTTTTACTTTAGGCCGCAAAATCTTCGCGATAACGAAAGACAAACTTTATCCATAAGAAATGTAAATGTTTTTCGCGATGATAACCCGGAGATTGAAAATGAAACCCCTAATTACAATGTTTTCAATGTTCGCTATGCTTTTAGCAAATCGTATTTAGTAGATCGTACCTCAGCACTGATAGATTACCAGCTTGCAGAAAATTTTAGTAAAGTTTCATTAACACTTCAATATCGTAAGCTTTTCAAAAATAATCGCCAGTTAAATTTAAGATTTTTTGGTGGAGCATTTATTTATAGAGACATACAGGATTCAGATTACTTTAGCTTCGCTCTAGATCGCCCTACAGATTATTTGTTCGATTATAATTACTACGGAAGAAGCGAAGGCTCTGGATTATTTAGCCAGCAAATTATTATGGCTGAAGGCGGCTTTAAATCTCAGGTGATGCCAGAATACGCAAACCAATGGATTACTACAGTTAATGCAAGTACTAATATCTGGAAATGGATTTTTGCTTACGGTGATGCCGGAATAGTAAAAAACCAAGGCAAGAACAGCGAATTTCTATACGATTCAGGAGTTCGCGTAGCCCTTGTTGAAGACTATTTCGAATTATTTTTCCCGGTTTATTCAAATCTGGGCTGGGAAGTGGCTCAACCCAATTATGACCAAAAAATTCGATTTATAGTTTCTCTGGATATCAATACATTAATAAGATTATTTACCAGACGTTGGTACTAAAGGACTAGAATCCGAAAATTTCAGCAATATCTGCAAATTTTAAAGAATTCAACAAAAACTACAATTCACTAATATTTTTTAAATTATATTTAATTAATCGATGTTAAAATATGTTATATTTAAAATATCACGATTTTTATGAATTGTGTATAATTCTAATTTTCGCTATATTTGTATGATCCAAAAAAGAAGTTCATGCAAAGCGAAACCGAAACTAAAGAATCGATTTCTTACGAAGATTTTAAAACTCAGGTTTTAGAAGATTATAAAGTTGCCGTTACGAGCCGAGAATGTAGTTTACTGGGAAGACGAGAAGTACTAACCGGAAAAGCTAAATTTGGTATTTTTGGAGACGGAAAAGAATTGCCGCAACTTGCTATGGCAAAAAGCTTTAAAAACGGAGATTTTAGATCTGGTTACTATCGCGATCAAACGTTTATGATGGCGATTGGAGCTCTTACCATAGAAAACTTCTTTGCCGGTCTTTACGCCGATACAGATATTAATAATGAGCCAATGTCTGCAGGTCGCCAAATGGGTGGCCATTTTATTTCCCACAACATAAATGAAGACGGAAGTTGGAAAAATTTGATGGAGCAGAAAAACTCTAGTGCAGATATTTCTCCAACTGCAGGGCAAATGCCAAGATTATTAGGTTTGGCGCAAGCTTCTAAAATTTATCGTCATGTTGAAGGTATTGATGCTGAAAAATTTTCAGATAACGGAAATGAAATTGCATGGGGCACCATTGGAAATGCCAGTACCAGTGAAGGACATTTTTGGGAGACTGTAAACGCAGCAGGTGTTTTGCAAGTTCCAATGATCTTAAGCGTTTGGGATGATGAATACGGAATTTCTGTTCACGCAAAACATCAAACAACTAAAGAAAGTATTTCTGAAGTTTTAAAAGGTTTCCAAAGAGATGAAGATAAAAACAATGGTTACGAAATAATCGTTGTGAATGGTTGGGATTATGTGGCCCTTGTTGAAGCTTATGATAAAGCTCAGCAAATTGCCAGAGCAGAACATTGCCCGGTACTGATTCATGTGGTTGAGTTAACACAACCGCAAGGTCACTCGACCTCTGGATCTCACGAACGTTACAAAAGTGAAAAACGTCTTGCGTGGGAAAAAGAATATGATTGTAATACACAATTTAGAAAATGGATTATCGATAATAGATTCAGCACTCCTGAAGAGATTAGTGATTTAGAAAAGAATATTAAGCGAGAAGTACGAGAAGGTAAAAAACGCGCTTGGGAGGCTTATATTAATCCTAATAAACAAAGACAAAAAGAATTACTGCATCTTTTAAGCACGATAGCTAAGAAGAGTGAAGATGCAGAGAATATCAAGAAATTAATCAATGGGCTAAAAAGTTGCAAAGAGCCTCTTAAAAAGGATGTTCTTTCAACTGCGAGGAAAAGTTTAAGATATCTTATTAATTTTGAAGGTAGTGAAAAAAGAGATTTGCTAGCCTGGATGGAAGACTTCAAAGTCCAAACCGATGATGAATATAGCAGCCACCTTTATAGTAACAACAAAAAAATTGATGAAGAAATAAAACCAGTTTATAGTGACGAGTCGAAAACTGTGGATGCTAGAATTGTAATTCGTGATAATTTCGATAAGATTTTTGAAACTCGTCCAGAAACCTTAATTTTTGGAGAAGACGCTGGAGAAATTGGAGATGTAAACCAAGGTTTAGAAGGGCTTCAGAAAAAATATGGAGAATACCGTGTTGCCGATACAGGGATTAGAGAAGCGACGATCTTAGGCCAGGGTATTGGTTTATCTTTAAGAGGTTTACGTCCTATAGCTGAAATTCAGTATTTAGATTATGTAATGTACGCACTACAAACAATTAGTGACGATTTATCAACTTTACATTATCGTACCAAGGGAACACAAAAAAACCCACTTATTGTTAGAACTCGTGGACATCGCCTGGAAGGAATCTGGCATAGTGGATCGCAACTTGGTGGACTTTTAAATTTAATGCGAGGTGTATATGTTTTGGTTCCTAGAAACATGACAAAAGCTGCTGGCTTCTATAACAATCTTTTAGATTTAGATAATCCTGCATTAGTTATCGAATGTTTAAATGGCTATCGTTTAAAGGAAAAGCTGCCAGAAAATTTAGGAAAGTTCAAAACACCAATCGGAAAAGTAGAAACCATTAGAGAGGGTAAAGATATCACCATAGTATCTTATGGTTCAACACTTAGAATTATTGAACAGAGTGCTGAAGAACTAGCTGAAAGCGGAATAGATGTTGAAATTATCGATGTCCAATCTTTAGTTCCTTTTGATATTTCCAAAGACATTGTAGAAAGCGTTAAGAAAACTAGCCGTCTTCTGGTAATCGATGAGGATGTGCCAGGTGGGGCCTCTTCTTATATTTTACAACAAGTGCTGGAAGATCAAAATGCATGGAGATATTTGGATAGCAAACCACAAACGCTAACTGCCAAAGAACATCGCCCGGCGTACGGTAGTGATGGTGATTATTTTTCTAAGCCATCACCCGAGGATGTTTTTGAAAAAGTTTATGGCACTATGCATGAAACCAATCCAGAAAAATTCCCAAAATTTATCTAAGTATTATAAATTCTTAATATTAAAAAAGCCGCTATGTTAGCGGCTTTTTTTTAGATAATTATATAATTAATAAATTCTTGCAAAAAGTCCTTTCTGGTTTCCGGTACCACCGCTACCGCTAATATTCATATGTCCGGTATTTCCGTTCCCGTCGTAACCATAAGCAAGATTATTTTGGGCCCAACAGTTTGTAACGGTATGGCTTACATTTTGGTTAGCGCTACCTAATTTAAAACCATTTCCATCGCCATTAACTCCATAGCCATTATTATAGGCATTACAATTTTTAATGGAAACTGAATATGGCTGCCCGTATAAATCCCAACCATCATCAGAATTATGGGTGGCAGTGCAATTGTTAAACTGATTACCAGGTCCTGCAGATAATTTGCATGCATAACCATCTGCATTTTCTCCTCCGTTATTAGGATCGTAATTATCGTAAGAGTAACTATTATTAATACTGTTATGATGGGAGCCATTGTAAATTTGAAGCCCAGAATCTCCATTCCCATGGGTGGTTACATTATATACCCAATTATATCCACCATGCTGAAAAACAATCCCGCAATCTGGCGCATAGCGTATCGTCATATTACTAATATTCCAATAACTACCATTCACTTTAACACCCCAACCAGAAGAGATATTAGAACAATCTAAAGTTCCCCCTGTTAAATTAATTTTACCGCTCGAAGTTCCATTACGCAAAAGCTGTAACTGCTGGGTAAGATAAATGGTTCCGTTGATTGTTATTATATCACCCGGGTTTGCATTATTTACGGCGTTTCTCAATTGGGTCTCATTATAAACGCCAACGCTTGCGTCTAAAACTTTCAGATCATCTTCCGTTTTGTCCAGATCATCTTTGCTACAACTGGTAAAGATAAGACAGAATACGACAAAAATTTGTACAATTTTTTTCATGATAAATTAGTTTAAATAGGTTAATAAAATTTAAATAGGTAAACTAAAGATAAATAAGATTCGTCTTAAGAAAACGTTTTCGTGTAAAATTTAAGAAAATATTATAAGTTTAGGATTACATCCAGGCTTTATTGGTTCGTTCTATCGCATAAAGACAAAAGTTCATTTTGTGCAAAATGGCTTTATCAACGGCTCTAAATGTAATGTCCCCTGCAGCATTGTGAAAAATAACGTGTACAAGATTTCTCCCTTTATACCACAAAGGCTGTTTTACAGTAATGCCTTGTAATTTGTAGATTTCTACGATTTCGGTGCTTTCATCCCAAGCTGAATAGGATTTGGTTATAAACTCCTCTCCTATCTTTAAACATAGTGAATTATAAATTCTGAATTGTAAAATTGCATAGAGCAATACAAATACTGAAGCTACCAATATCCACCATCTAAACTCTATAAAATTAGTGAAGCATTGTAAAATTCCGATTGCAACCACTGGTATAACGCCTACAAGCAAACGACGCGATAATTCCACCCAATGCGGTCTAAAAGTAATACCGGATTCGTCTTTTGAAGACTGATAAAGAAAGGATTTTATTTTCTGAATCGTAGCTTTTTCCAATCCAGGAATCTGAATCACGCTTTTCTTATCGTTGTCTTCACTACTTGCTACCCATAAGCTGGCTTTGTATAAATTTAAGCGTT
The DNA here is from genome assembly GCF_027594425.1 of Zunongwangia sp. HGR-M22. Taxonomy (NCBI): domain Bacteria; kingdom Pseudomonadati; phylum Bacteroidota; class Flavobacteriia; order Flavobacteriales; family Flavobacteriaceae; genus Zunongwangia; species Zunongwangia sp. HGR-M22. The sequence continues at coordinate 1,482,935 of NZ_CP115159.1, read as the reverse complement.
TTTGTATAGGATTGGTAACGATCTTTAAGATCTGAACCCTGATTGGTTTTAAGGAAACCCGTGTATTGGTACGCAAACCCATTTGAAGATCTAAACTGCTTTTGGTTTGCGTAAGATTAAGGTTAAAATATTTAATAAAAACCTCCGCAGTAGTAATAAAAATACTTAGTGCGAGCAGTAAAAAAATAAGTGCGGAAATAAACAAAATCGACTCGGTTGCCACACCTCCAATATCTTCAGTAAACTGTGATTCCCACTGTGATGTTTCTTCCCTGAAAAATTGATTCAGCTCATTAAAAATAGTGGAAATAAATACGAAGATAAGACCAAAACCTCTAAAGAAATTACTGCTTAAACCTGTTTTGATCAAAGTTGACAGGCTTAAACGATATGTCCATTTCTCTTTCTGAATTTCTTCAGTTTTGACTTCAGCGTTAATTTGATTCGCCTCTAAAACTTCAGTATCGGTATTCTTAGACTCCTTCAGACTATTTAGAATATCGGCCAATTGATTAGCATCTTCAGTATTTACAGCTTTTATTTCAACTTCTTTTTCATTACTTCCGGCAGTATCGATAACCAAACTATACACTCCGGCGATACGCTGTAAAATGCCTCGTTTAAAATTTACCTGCTGAATTTTATCAAAAGGAATCGACACAAAATCTGAATTAAAAACGCCTTTTTTCAGAATAAATTCTTCTGCTTCATAATCGATATGAAAGAGGAATTTTCTATAATCAAAATAGCTATAAATAGCGATCAAAACCAAAAGCACAGCAAGTCCCAAACCTATGTATAATAAAAAGTCACCATCTGGTCTTTTGAATACAAAATAGGCCAAAGCTGCCCAAAAACCTCTAACGAGCTTGTAAAGAGTAGAAGTAAAAATGAGTAGAATCCCTACTAAAGATTGCCGCTGCGGTATACTAAAAGCTTTAGCCATTTTCGTTAGCTATTTTACCTGCTAGAGTTTCTTTAAGTTTTTCGGCAATTATTGGATCTAAACCAGGGATTTTCACATCACTGCCACTACCACCGGCAGTAAAGATTTTAAGAGTAGAGAGATCGAGCCACTTATCTAGTAGGCTACGGCTTATAGATACATGCTGAATTCTATTGAAAGAAACAACAGTAGATTTACTCAAAAGAAATCCGCGTTTATAAATTAGATCTTTTTCTCTGATCGCGTAAGCATAGCGCGGCTGTTTTTTGATGAAGTTGAAGACCATAAATATTAAAAACAGCATTAAAATTCCGCTAATAATACTTCCAACCAGAACTTCTTTCTGAAAATACATAAAAACACCAAAGGCAATAATAAGTAGAAACCAAACACCTGTCTGTAACAGATGCTTGGTTAATAATTTTGCACGAACGGGATTCATAGCTACCTGCTCAAAATTTGGTAGTGTAGCGATATCGATCGTATTATTGCTAAATTGGGTCTCTACGGAATCCATTTTTTCTCAAAATTTGGCTTTCTTTTTTCCAGGAATGCGTTACGACCTTCTTTGGCTTCATCTGTCATATACGCCAAACGAGTGGCTTCACCAGCAAAAACCTGTTGTCCTACCATTCCGTCATCGGTTAAATTCATGGCAAACTTGAGCATTTTTATGGAAGTAGGTGATTTCGCAAGAATTTCCTGCGCCCATTGGTAAGCGGTATCTTCTAATTCTTCATGCGGAATTACAGCATTTACCATTCCCATATCGTAAGCTTCCTGCGCTGAATAATTTCGACCTAAAAAGAAAATTTCACGTGCTTTCTTTTGACCAACCATTTTGGCCAAATAAGCCGATCCATAACCTGCATCGAAACTGGTAACATCTGCATCGGTTTGTTTAAAAATAGCATGCTCTTTACTTGCTAAAGTAATGTCACAAACCACGTGCAAACTGTGACCACCACCAACAGCCCATCCTGGCACTACACAAATAACCGCTTTTGGCATAAAGCGAATTAACCGCTGTACTTCTAAAATATTTAAACGATGATAACCGTCTTCTCCTACATAACCCTGATGACCTCTGGCTTTTTGATCGCCACCACTGCAAAAAGAATACACTCCATCTTTTGGTGAAGGTCCTTCTGCAGAAAGTAAAACAGCGCCTATAGAAGTATCTTCGTGTGCATCCTGAAAAGCATCAAGTAACTCGCTCGTTGTTTTTGGTCGAAATGCGTTACGAACCTCTGGACGGTTAAATGCAATCCTGGCAACACCATTGCTCTTTTTATAAGTGATATCGTCGTATTCCTTAACTGTTTTCCAGTCAGCTTTTTCCATAATGTAAAATTTATGAAGTAAAAATAAGGTTTTGCAAGCAGTTTATAAAGTGAAAATTGGAGTTTGGACTTTACGTTTTGCGTTAAAAAGAAGCTCGCCATTTAATTATCTACAGAACAACTCTAATTTTTTATACATTTTGAATTAAAAGTGGACTGGATTTCTTCCTGAAGTTTAGAATACAACATTATAAAATCTCCGGTCTTTCTTGACTATTCTCTTTTGTCTGTTCTCTAGATTCTAAAAGCACAGCTATTTTAATTCTAATCTTAAAAAAATAGTTATAAAAAAACCCGGTGATTAAACCAGGCTTTTTAATTCATCTCGAATTTATCGATTATTGCATGTATTTTGCCATAATCGATTGTAGTTCCATCCCCCATTGTTGACCAACGGTCATAGCTTTTTGCATTACTTTTGGTGTGGTAGCTACCATTTTCTTTCCTACCGAAGTATCATAAAACGCAAGAATTTCATCTATTTCTGCTTCAGTAAATTCTTCTCGATAGATTTCAGCTAACTTAACATAGAGTCCGTTTAAACTCTCATTTAAATCTTTTTTAAAATCTTCGCGACTTTCTTCAGGAATTTGCTTTACAATAGGCTCGCTAATAATTTCAAATTGTTGCCCAGAGGTTAATTCGATTAATTTTACTGCTTTTTTCTGAAATGAATCTCCTTCAGTTTCCTGTGCAAAAACGCTGGTTCCTAAGATTACAAATAGGACAAATATCAACTTTTTCATATTTAGGTTTGGTTTTATAATTTAGCCTAAAGTAGTCTTATTTTTTAAGAATCGTGATTTTCACAAAGTTTTTTCAATTAAAGATTAATTTCCGTAGGTGTCGTTATAATATTCTGTTGCTATTTGATAAGCTTCCTTTCTAGAGCGAACCTTTGCGTCCTTTTTTATTGCATCTATCTTAATTTTTTCTTCTGGATTCAGCATAATTTCAGTAGCGATAATGGTAGACTCTTCCTTGTCTATTCTTAAGATCAAGCCCGGGAGCCCATTATAACTATGTGGCCCAAATTGCAATGGGATTTCTGGCGTAAACCAGGCCACAACAGGTTCTTCTTCAATTGTCCCGTCACGCATATATTTTTTTTCTAAGCCTTCAGCTTTAAAGCATTTATAATCACCAATTAATTTGGTCTCATTTTTAACTTTCCAGCTTATACCATCATATTTCAATAACCCCATCATAGCACTTTTTTCAATAATTCTCTGGTCCTTTAGATTTACATAAAAATCGTTTATTCCAGCTTTGCTTCCAAAACTGAGGCTACTATTTTCATTTTTCAATTTCTCGATGTAATGAAAATACGATTCTTGATCTTTAAAATGAAGTTCGTAATTATCCTCTTCATCGTTTAGATACATGTCTACAACTTGTTTACGTATAGCCGGAGGAACATCTTTTTTCTTCTTGAACTCCTCAAGAGATTTGTTTTTAAAATCTTCATTCATCACTGCTTTATACTTTATAATTCCTGAAGTTTCCTGAGCTAGCAATGAATTTAAATTGGAAAATAAAACAAATATTATTAAGAGATAACTTACTTTTTTCATGATGATTGATGGTTTCTGTTTGTAAAGCTATCTAAATATAAAGAAAATCTTCACCAATTGTACAATATTGATTGTAATGATAAAGTTTGGAAAAATGGATACTAAAATATGAGAATATATGTTTACTATAAAAAATTGATTCTTAATTTTGAAATTACCGCCGTCTGTTTTAAGTTTAGCATAATTTTTGAATCTTCTTTTTTAAAATATTCATTTTTAATGAAAAGACTTCTTGCCATATTATTTATCATAGGTTTCAATGCAATTGCCTTGGCACAGGAAAATCCTGAAAATAACATTGTGAATCTAAAAATGGAAGATCATTCTATCGCCCCTGCGTTAACGGAATTAAGCCCTAATCAATTTCTACAATACGACCCTAATTTACCAAGTGGAACTTTTATAGGCGTCCAAAATGAGCGCGAAGAATTTGATATGGTGGGTATTATAGAAAAAGAAAATCGCCAACGCGAGATGGCGAAAGCTAAAAGATTGGCTAATATTAGTTTACCGCAAACGCAGCGAAAAAAGGAAAAAGTGTTTCAGCTTACCGGTAATAATCAGGAACAAAATCAACTAAATACCGGTATTAGCAACTTCAATAATACTACCAATAGTAGTAATCCTTTCTATCAATATCATAACGCATTATACAATAATAGCATGAGAGGTTATTACTCACAACCATATCGCACTAACCGTAGATATTATTATTAGTTTTGTTGATTTAAATAAATACCGTCTTCTTTAATATCAATTTGGCGTTGTTTATAAAGATTTCCTGCCGCGCGCTTAAAACTCTTTTTACTCATTTTAAACACTGCTTTTATCTTTTCTGGTGAAGATTTATCTGTAATATTTAGATAGCCATCATGGTGTTGTAATTCATCTAAAATAGCCTGCGCGTTTGGCTCAATACTTCGATATCCAGGGCGTTGCAGCGTAACATCGATTTTGCCGTCTTTTCGAGTCTTTTTTATAAATCCTTTAATGCGATCCCCAATTTCTATAGGCTGAAAAACATCATCATTATACACCAAACCAAGATGAATTTCATTGATAATCACGTTATAACCAAGATCTGTTTTGTTACTTACAATTAGATCGACTTCCTCAAAAGGTTTTATTGTTAAATCTGAATTATCTAAATAAGCATGTACTTTACTTGAAGCTACCAATCGATTAGTGTCTTCATCTAAATAACAAAAGATCAAATAACGATGTCCTTTTTGCATAGGATATACTTGTTCCTTAAACGGAACAAAAAGGTGTTTCTCTAAACCCCAATCTAAAAATGCACCAAAATCGGTTACTTCAACACATTCTAAAAAAGCGAATTCGTCTAATTTTACATAAGGCTCTAAAGTAGTCGCAACCGGTCGCTCTGAATGATCCAGATACACAAAAACTTCTATTTCGTCTTCTAACTGAAAGTTCTTAGGAATATATTTATTAGGTAATAACACCTCGTCTCCTTCAGCGTTTTTTAGAAACAAGCCGGGTTCGGTTTCACGATCAATTATTAAACGATGATTTTCGCCAATATTCAGCATAATATAAATTTAGATGACAAAGATACTTTTTAATTTTCAGGCTTACACAAAAAAGAATCCGCTTCCTAAATTAGAAAACGGATTGAGTCTTAACTAATCTATGAGATTAGGCAAATACAGATTCTTTATTAAAGTATTTGGTAAGCAAATAATACAGTGTTACTCTATATTTATTTCGATTGGATTTGCCATATTTTTCTAGCATGGCATTTAATCCTACATCAAGTTTACTATCGTTAGGCAATCCCAGTTTTTTAATTAGAAAATTTTGCTTTACTGTTTCTAACTCATCTTCGCTGCTTGATGAAACTGTCTCAGCATCATTTCTAAAAACTACGGGACCTAATGATTCGGTTATTTTTCGAATTAATGCCACATCAGGCTCCTCTCCTACCTTTTCTTTAATATCCTGAATATATTTTCCTACTTTTTCATCAGTCTTAGCACTCATAATTTTGTTTTTTGGTTTCTTCGAATTTACATAGAAACTCAGCAAATTTGCCCTAACAGAATCATAAGAATACTTACTGAAAAATTAAAATCTAATAAAAAACCTGAGAATTTGTTAAAGAATTCAATATATGGTGAGCTGTTTAGTGAGCAGCTCACTCAAAATTCAGAATTAATGTACCTAAGATTTAAAGTTCTTATTCCGTTACAGAACTCCAATTTTCTCCCGTTTTTATCCTATGAATTTGCATATCGGATACTCCGAAATTTTTTGCAATCATTTTTATTCTAGTCCTATTGTTTTTTAATTGGCGTTTAATAATCTTTACTTTTCCTTCGTTTAATTTACCAATATTCTTGCTTCTTTTTTCAACAATTTTGGCCCAATCTGGATGATTAAATTGATGAAGTTCTTTTTCTCTTTTAGTAGCCCATTTTAGATTTTCAATTCTATTGTCAGTCTTATCGTAATTCAAATGAATCACGCAAGTGCCATCATTTCTTTCTAAAAAATGCTCTGCAATAAGTCTGTGGACGTATCTGCTTGTCCGTTTTCCATTCTCTTTTTGCTGAAGAGGTAAAGTTTGATAACCGTTTATAAAATATTTCTTTACAAGAAATTCCTTATCAGTTTTACAATTTATAATTCTACCGTAATTTGATATTTTAAATTTTTCTTTTTCAGATATTTTGCTATCAAACTCAATCTCTTTCCATTCTTCATTCCAATAACTTCGTATCATTTCTCAATTTTTTTATCAAATGTTAATTACCTCATGTAACTAAAATACTCTAGTAAAACCTTATCGTTTACTTTACGCGGCGTAAAAATCTCTAAAATTTTAGGTCGTTCTGAAGCCTCAAAAAATGTGCTTAAAGAATGACTAATTTCAGGTTCTGAATTGGCCGAATCATATTCAAATTTATACATTTTTGCCAATTGTTCTGCTTTAAGGTCATGAACGGTTTCAAAAAATGTATCAAACTGTTCGCTATTTTTATTTCCTGGCAGAATTCTGAAAATTCCTCCACCCGAATTATTCAGAATAATAATTCTAAAATTAGCAGGTAAATATTTATTCCAAAGCGCGTTGCTATCGTAAAAGAAACTAAGATCGCCAGTTACCATCAAAACAGGTTCTTTACTCGCCATCGCAGATCCTACTGCGGTTGAGATACTACCATCGATACCACTAGTACCGCGATTACAGAAAATTCGCAGCAAAGGATTCCATTTAAATAATTGCGCGTAGCGAATAGTAGAACTATTGGCCAATTGCATAATATAATGATCTGGCACCTTTGGCACCAGTAACTGCATTGCTTTTAAATCTGAATATGGAATCTCGTCCATATACGCATCGTGCCGCACCTGACGTTTTTCACGTATATTTTTCCAAAATTCGCCATAATCACTATCGATTTTTGATGTAAGCGGAAAGAAATCTGTAAAAAAATCATTCACAGATGTTTCAAAATGCTTATTTAAGCAGAAGAACGTGTTGTACGCCTTTTTAGAATCGACGTGCCAGTGATGCTTGGGATTATAATTCCGCAAAAAAGCTTTTATTTTTTTTGAAACGATCATTCCTCCAAACGTCAACAAAATATCTGGTCGCAAAGCTTCAAAAAGCTCTTGCATATTTTCGTCTTTTTCGATAGGGCCAACGATCGTATCGATTCTGGTAAAAAATGCTGAGTGGTGCAAATTTGAAGTCGTTTCCGTAAAAACGATAACAGAATCATCTTTAGCTAGTTTCTCAAGGAATTTTTGCTCCACTACATTTGGATGAGCAACACCCACAATTACCATTTTGCGCTTAGACTTATTCCAAATTTCGGCATAAGGCAAAAGCTCTTCTTTGGAATAGTGCCTTTTGGTAATTTCAGGAAGGATCTCGATAGGATTCACCTCAATATTTTCAACCGTATCGTAAAGCGGTTCGTAAAAAGGCACATTAATATGCACCGGTCCTTTTTCTTCTATAGCTTTATTCAGCGCTAAATTAATCTCACGCTCATTATGTTTTTGTGCTTCCCATTGTTTTTGCTGAAGTTTTTTATCGATCGCTTCAGACTCCAAAACCAGCTCAGAATAAAGATTTGCTGAATATAGAATATGATTTTCATAGACATTTTTCTGCCTAATGGTTTGCCCGTCACCAATATCAATACGTTCAATTGGTCGATCTGCAGAAATTACTACAAGCGGAATATCGCTATAAAACGCTTCTGAAATTGCCGGATAATAATTAAGTAATGCTGAACCAGAGCTGCACACCAGTGCCACTGGTTGCTGTAATTGCTGCGCCATTCCGAGGGCAGCAAAAGCGGCACAACGCTCGTCTACAATGCTGTAAGACTGTATTTCTGGATGATGCGTAAATCCAATGGTTAACGGTGCATTTCTTGAGCCTGGAGAGATTACTACGTGTTTTATATTTTTTGAAACGCAAAGTGAAACCACATTACGTGCAACAGGTATTTTAGAATACTTCACAAAGTTTATTTTTTGCGAGCGGAAGCTTCTAGGGAAAGTTAGGAAACTTCAACGCAACTTAATTATACCTCAAAATTACGATTTACGGCAGACTTCCGCAGCACCTTTAAAAAGTATTTAACTGAATTTTTTAGATAGAGAAAGCTTAGCCAAACCTCACAGGTTTTAAAAACCTGTGAGGTTTAATTGATTTTCATTTTAATCTTGATGGACCAAAACCGATTTAATCGTATAACTTTTATTCACTGTTTCTTCCCATTCGGCTGCCGGGTTAGATTCTGCCGTTATACCGCCGCCGATAAAAATTTCAGCTTCGCCTTTCACTAATTTCATACATCTAAGATTCACGAAAATCTGTGATTGTTTTGAAATGCTGGCATACGCCTGATTTTCCTGATTTCGACGATTCGAATTTCGCTTTATTTCTTGTTTAAGATTAATCTCCCCAAGAAAACCAGAGTAAAATTCGCGATCACTATGCTCATTCTCCAAAATGAATTCCTTTGCTTTTTCACGCGGAAATCCACATACAGCAGGAGTTGGATGTAAACTTTCCAATAAATTCGATAAATTATCATTCTCTAAAACAGCTGATATATCGGTACGAATATGTAACAAATTCCCCGCTTTTACGGTATAAGGATCACTCAGGTTAATTGCTCCGGCAGATACTTTAAAATCCTTTAATTTTTGCACAATTTCATCTGAAACGATTTTTTGCTCTTCTACCTCTTTTGGTGTCCACGCAGCTTCATCGATGGTTCCTTTAAAAGCCTGCGTTCCAGCAAGAGCCATAGTTTTAAAGCGATTTCGCTCTACTTTCACCAAAGTCTCTGGGGTAGCTCCTAACCAAATTCCGCTTTCAGGATGGGACCAGATATAGCAAAAGGCTTTTGGATAATTTTCGAGTAAATTTTTAAAGATCGAAACGGCTGAAAGTTGCGTTTGGCTATGCTCTTTTCTGGCTAAAACCACTTTTTTCATATTGCCGGATTCAATTTCAGCAATTGCTTTTTCCACCAGTTCTTCATGCTCTTTTTGCTGAGTATGATTTGTGATTTCTGGAATATATTCTGAAGTTTCTTTTATGGAGTCTTCAGTTTTTAATTCCGTAGAAATCTGTTTAGATTTATCTTCAGGAATTAAAAAACTTTTCTTTCCGCAGAAATCAGAAAAAACAAATCCGCTTTCTGAAAAATCGGTCGTTGTATACGATTGCTTATCCTTTTGTAGAAATGCTTGGATTACATTTTCATCGGGTTTTCGATAAGCTACAACAGGTAAATTTTTATTGATATGATCTTCTAATGCGTTAAAAAACGCCATCGCCTGCATCATGATTTCTTTTTTGCTAGTGCTATGGTTGTTAGTTTTACCAGGGAAATTAAATTATCTGCAGCATCGGTAATATGAATATTCCAAAGTTGCGTGGTACGGCCTTTATGAATAAAAGTGGCTTTGGCAAAAACATCGCCCTCTTTTATGCTTTTAAGGTGATTGGCAGAAATTTCTATACCGCGAATCACAAAATCTTGGGTATCTAAAAACAGATAACTCGCAGCGCTCCCAACACTTTCGGCCAAAGCCACACTTGCGCCGCCATGCAACACGCCATCTGGCTGATGCACTCTTGGAGTTACGGGCATTTTTGCGGTTAAAAAATCTTCACCAACATCGATAAATTCAATATTCAAGGTTTCCATCAACGTGTTTTTACACATTTTTGCACACATTCCCAGGATTTCCTCTTTGTTCATAGCATTACGATTAATTACTTTGTAAAAGTACAAAATTGAATCTACAGCATGAGCCGCGAAAAACAGGTTTCTTACCAAATTAGCAACACCTATAGTGTTTTAAACGAGTTTACCGAAACTACCAAAAACGTCTGGTTGGTTTGTCATGGTATTGGATATTTAAGCCGGTATTTTATTCGGTTTTTTAATCATCTGGATTTCAGCGAAAACTATATTATCGCACCACAGGCGCAAAGCAAATATTATTTAAAATCTGATTATCGACATGTAGGCGCCTCCTGGCTTACAAAAGAAAATACAGACGCTGATATTGAAAATGTGCTGAATTATTTAGATGAAGTATTTACAGAAGAAAATTTAGCTAAAGCGCCCAATTTGATTGTCTTGGGATATTCTCAGGGAGTTTCTATAGCTACTCGATTTGTAGCGCGGAGACAGATTAAATGCGAGCAACTAATTCTTCATTCAGGAAAAGTGCCTGCGGAATTAAATCCCGAAGATTTTAAATTCTTAAAAGACACAAAAGTTACTTATCTCTACGGTACAGAAGATGAATACCTAAAAAAAGGAATCATAAAAGTTGAAGAAGAACGTATGAGAACTTTATTTCCTAATAATCTAGAAATTCTTACCTACAACGGCGGACACGAATTTAACACTGAAATTATTAATAAACTTAGTTGATTTGCATTTGTTTGAGCGATAATCTGTTAGCAATTAGCCTAATAAATTTATAATTCAAAAATTCAACACAAATTCTATTTTCTATCTTCTAGACTCTTTTATTTTGAGTCTTGTTTCCTATAACTTATGCCTAAATCACATTGTCCAATTTTCATTTTTTTCTGAATAATTTTGAATATTTTCGCGACATACGATTTATAAAAGCAATGGAATCACAAAAAAGCGTGGGAACTTCAAAAAAAACTTCAGTTTTAAAGAATATCGGTCCGGGATTTTTACTTGCGGGCGCTGCAATTGGAGTTTCACACTTGGTGCAGTCTACACGTGCCGGAGCTGATTATGGATACATCTTAATTTGGGCGTTATTGCTGGCGTGTATTTCTAAGTATCCATTTTTAGAATTTGGTGCTCGTTATGTGGCCGGAACCGGTAAACATTTAATTTCCGGCTATAAGCAGTTAGGTAAGATTCCGTATTATTTGTTCATATTTATTACCGTGGCCAGCATGTTTATTATTCAGGCCGCTGTAACTATCGTGACTGCTGGTTTAGCTGAACGGCTTTTTAATTTCGGCTTATCCCCTTTTGTATGGAGTTTTATCATCTTTGGAGCTAGTATTGCTTTGCTCTTAATCGGAAAATACCCCGGATTAGACAAAAGCATGAAGATTATCGTGAGTGTGCTTACCGTGGCCACTTTGGCGGCAGTTTGTATGGCCTTGGGAATACAAAAAGACCCAATTGAAACCGTAGAAATTCCGTCGCTTTGGACTACTGCAAGTCTTGGCTTTATTATCGCTTTTATGGGGTGGATGCCTATTCCCCTTGATGCTGCAGTATGGCATTCAATATGGACTAAGGAAAAAGCTCACGGCAACAAAGAAAAACTAACTTTAAAAAATGCCTTTTTAGACTTCAATATTGGGTATTTTTCGGCCTGTTTTATTGGAGTGCTTTTCTTTTTACTTGGTGTTTTGGTAATGTTTGGGAGTGGAGAAAGTTTTAGCAGTAATAGTGTAGAATTTTCATCGCAACTTATTAATCTCTACGCAAAAACACTTGGAGATTGGAGCAAACCGATTATCGCCATTGCTGCTTTTGTCACCATGCTGAGTACTGTAATTACCGTGACCGATGCGTATCCCAGAGTAATCTCTGAACTTTTTCATCCTGAAGTATCCAAAACCGATAATCGTAAAAAACGCTGGCAATTCTATAAAATATCGATATTCATCATCCCGATACTTTCGTTGGCGATTCTTTATTTTACTTCTGGATCTTTTACTATTCTTGTTGATTTTGCTGCCGGATTATCTTTTTTATCAGCTCCGATTCTCGCTTGGTTTAATTATAAATTAGTTACCGGCAAGGAAATGCCAGAAGCTGACCGTCCCGGTAAAAACTATCGATTATTTACCATGATATGCTTTGTGATGCTTTTGATATTTAATATTGCATATTTGGGTTATAATTTTTTTGTATAGAATCATATTAAACGCAGGCATTCTCCAAAACCTCAGCAACTTCTTGTTTCAAAATGCTAATTGTACCATCTGCACTTATTTTTATATAAAATCGATCGGTCTGGACTGGTTCACAAAATTTTACGGTTTGCCTAACGATTAATTCAAATCCATCTTCTACTTGTTTATAAGCTCCATTATTTTTATCATCTACTGCCCAATAATATCCGTTAGCTCTCGCAACGAGTAAGGCTTCGCCTGGTGTGCTTATTTCTCCGAGGAAATTAAGAACATCCTCTTTAGAGGTGACTAAAAAATTATCTTTTTGTCTTTGATATTTGATGTAACTAAAGCAGTATCCCGGTAGGCAACCATAATTAAATCCTTCTTCGGCCTGTAATTCGTTAAAAGCTGTTTTACAATCAACATCTGAACAAGTTTCACCAAAAGAAAAAAGTATATTATTGCGATATACTATTGAATTTGGATCATCAGGATCTTCATAATCTGGCATTGTCTGGATATACTCAAAATAAGAGATTGGCGTTTCGGGATTTATATCTGAAAAAGGATATTCTTCAGGTATAGCTTCAAAATCATCAAAATTGACTCTGATACCATCATCATTATCGTCTGAACACGAAAATAGTAAAATTGTTAAAGCTAAAATTGATAGTTTTTTAATCATAATATTTGATTGATTTCTAATTAGATACCAAAATTCAAAAAAGGTTGCGTATAAAAAAAGCCGCTGAAAAATCAGCGGCTTTTTATCAAATATCTGGATGAAGCTTATTTCACTTCTTCGAAGTCTACATCTTCTACGTCGTCTCCACCTTTGGCTTCACCGCCTCCGGCTTGTCCACCTTCTGCACCAGCAGCTCCCTGAGCACCACCTTGTGCTTCAGCTTGCGCTTTATACATTTCTTCAGAAGCTGTTTTCCAGGCTTCATTCAATTTGTCTAATGCAGGAGTTATTTGTTCTAACTCTTTAGTTTCGTAAGCTTTCTTAAGCTCTTCTAAAGCATCTTCGATAGGCTTTTTCTTATCGTCAGAAAGTTTGTCTCCAAATTCTTTCAACTGCTTCTCAGTTTGGAAGATCATTCCATCTGCTTCATTAAGCTTATCTACTTTTTCTTTCGCTTTTTTATCGGCATCAGCATTAGCTTCAGCTTCCTGCTTCATTTTCTCGATTTCTTCTTCTGTTAATCCTGAAGAAGCTTCGATACGAATATCCTGAGATTTTCCTGTTGCTTTATCTGTAGCACTTACTTTAATAATACCGTTAGCATCGATATCGAAAGTTACTTCAATCTGAGGTGTTCCTCTTGGCGCTGGTGGAATTCCGTCTAAATGGAACCTACCAATCGTTTTATTATCTGCCGCCATTGGACGCTCTCCTTGTAGTACATGAATTTCTACAGAAGGCTGATTATCTGCAGCTGTAGAGAATGTTTGTGATTTTTTAGAAGGAATAGTTGTATTCGCTTCAATTAGTTTAGTGTTTACACCACCCATAGTTTCGATACCTAATGAAAGCGGAGTTACATCTAATAACAATACGTCTTTAACATCACCAGTTAATACACCACCCTGAATTGCAGCACCAATAGATACTACCTCATCTGGATTTACACCTTTAGAAGGTTTTTTTCCGAAGAAACTTTCTACTTCTTCCTGAATTTTAGGAATACGAGTAGAACCACCTACTAAAATTACTTCATCAATATCACTTTTAGAAAGACCTGCATCTTGAAGCGCTTTTTTAACTGGCTCCATAGATCTTGTCACTAATTCTGCAGCTAATTGCTCAAACTTAGATCTAGATAAAGATTCTACCAAGTGTTTTGGTCCACTAGCTGTGGCAGTAACGTAAGGTAGATTAATTTCTGTTTGAGAAGAAGATGATAACTCAATCTTCGCTTTTTCAGCAGCCTCTTTTAGACGTTGTAACGCCATAGGATCTTTTCTAAGATCGATATCTTCAGCTTTCTGGAAAATATCAGCTAACCAATCGATAATCACTTCGTCAAAATCGTCTCCACCAAGGTGAGTATCACCATTTGTAGATAATACTTCAAATACACCATCACCTAATTCTAGGATAGAAATATCGAAAGTACCACCACCAAGGTCATATACAGCGATTTTTTGATCTGTTGATTTTTTATCAAGACCATAAGCTAATGCAGCAGCAGTTGGCTCATTAATAATACGTCTTACTTTAAGACCTGCAATTTCACCAGCTTCTTTAGTAGCCTGACGCTGAGAATCGTTAAAATATGCTGGTACTGTAATTACAGCTTCAGTAACATCCTGTCCTAAATAATCTTCAGCAGTTTTCTTCATTTTCTGAAGGATCATTGCTGAAAGTTCTTGAGGAGTATAAAGACGACCGTCAATATCTACACGAGGAGTATCATTATCTCCTTTTTTCACTTTATATGCTACACGTCCTGCTTCTCTTGAAGATTCAGAGTATTTATTACCCATAAATCTTTTGATGGAAGCAATCGTTTTTTCTGGGTTGGTAACAGCCTGTCTTTTTGCAGGATCTCCAACTTTAATTTCACCACCTTCTACAAAAGCAATTACAGAAGGAGTTGTTCTTTTACCTTCGGCATTAGGGATTACCGTAGGCTCGTTACCTTCCATAACTGAAACGCAGGAGTTTGTTGTACCTAAATCAATTCCAATTATCTTACTCATAACTTTATACTTAATTTAATTTTTTATTCAATGTTTCGATCTCTAAAAGTCAATCTTTATGCCAGCAAAAAACTTATGACAGGTTGGCAGAAACATTTTTAAACAGCTGTGTTTTGGAGAGAATTCAATGTAAATTTTGCAGAGTTCCTTTTGATTTGTGCATAATTAGGCAGTTACAATTGCTTTTTTATTTCTGAATCTGTTTCTGAAACAATACATTTGTCGGCATAATATTTCAATATGGAATGTATTAGCGTTTTCGATATGTTGAAGGTTGGCGTTGGTCCTTCAAGTTCTCACACATTGGGGCCATGGCGTGCTGCACAACGTTGGATTTCCGAATTAAAAAATAAAGGTACTTTTAATTTAGTAGAAAAAATTCACATCGATCTTTACGGTTCTCTTTCACTCACAGGAAAAGGACACGCTACAGACATCGCTACTATTTTAGGTCTTAGTGGCCACGATCCCGTGACGATGGATATTTCAATAATTGATACTGAAATTTATAAAATTAGAGCAGAAAAAATACTGAAGCTAAATAAGGAAATTGACATTCCTTTTAATATTGAAAGCGATATAAAATTCAACCGAAAATTTCTTGATTTTCATCCTAACGGAATGATTTTTAGAGCGAGTTTATCGAACGGAAAAAAATGCTCTTCCTCTTTCTTTTCTATTGGTGGTGGCTTTGTAATTAAAAAAACAAGGAAAAACGCTAAAAAGAAACAGGATAAATTTGACGAATTTCCTTTTCCGGTAGAAACTGCCAATCAATTACTAGACTATTGCAAAGCAGAAAATCTAAGTATTTCGCAGTTAGTTTTAGAGAATGAACGTTCTTTAAGAAGTAACGAAAAAATCGATACTGGTCTTCAACAAATATGGAATACCATGTTAGAATCGATGTATATTGGTTGTCATACAGAAGGTACATTGCCTGGTGGGCTTAGTGTAAAGCGACGCGCTTTTGAAATGCATCAGCGACTTATTGGAGAAGAAAAATATGATTCGCCAGAAAACTGGATCGATGCGATAAGAAATACCGAAGTTAAATTTCGCCAGATCCTTAAATGGGTAAGTTGTTTTGCTTTAAGTGTGAACGAAGTAAATGCCAGTTTAGGACGTGTTGTCACTGCACCAACCAATGGCAGTGCAGGAACTGTTCCCGCAGTGATAATGTATTATATGGTAATCGAAAATCACGAAGCTACTTTCGAGGATATGAAACGCTTTATGTTAGTCGCAGGCGAAATAGGAAGTCTATTTAAAAAAGGAGCAACAATTTCAGCCGCTATGGGTGGCTGCCAGGCAGAAATTGGTGTATCTTCAGCAATGGCCGCTGGTGGATTAACCGAATTACTTGGTGGAACGCCCGAGCAGGTTTTAATGGCCAGCGAAATTGCAATGGAACATCATCTTGGTTTAACATGCGATCCTATCGCTGGTTTGGTTCAGGTGCCTTGTATAGAACGTAATGCAATGGGTGCGATTAAAGCGATAAACGCTGCTGAAATTGCTTTAGAGAGTGATGCTACTAAAGCCAAAGTTCCATTAGATAAAGTAATTGCTACCATGTGGGATACGGCAAAAGATATGAATTCTAAATATAAAGAAACCAGCGAAGGAGGATTAGCGGTTAAAGTTAGCCTTAGTGATTGTTAAATCTATTTTATAATTGTACGCTCAAAATTTACCATCGAAAATCAAAAATCTTATCCGTCATTATTTTCTTATAATGATGTGCTATATTTTGTTTTTTATGGGAATGGGATTGCTAAATAAGTTCTTTCCAACAATAGATCTTGATCGTTACGAACAAACCGGGATTTATGAGATGATGACCGATAATCCCATCATCTTTTTTATTCTTGCCGTAATTATTGCTCCGATTATGGAAGAAAGTCTTTTTAGGAGTTTAATAAAACCCTCACAAAATGAAATTCTTATATTCATCTGTTCCTGGATTTTATTTTTGAGTTTATCTTTTATTCCTGCTGAAGCCAATCTCATTCTTAAATATGCACTATTACTATTAAGCGTTTTTATCATTTTTTTATTTCTGAAGTCGGTAATTCCTGAAAGGAAAATGAAAAGACTTCAATATTATCTTCATAAAAATTTTAGGGTAGTTTGGATCCTTTCAGCAATTATTTTTGGCTACGTACATGTGTGGAATTACGTCTCTGGATTCGAATTCAATCTTATATTATTCTTCCTCATTTTTCCACGAATAATTGCTGGTTATTTTATGGGCAGATTAAAAGTTCAGAATAAAGAATTATACTGGCCTATGCTTTTGCATGCGATGAATAATGGCATTGTAGTACTCATTTCTACGAATGCTGAAAAAATTACCGATCTCTTTATTTAACAAAGACTTAAAAATCTTCGCCCTGTAATTTCGTAAATTCAAGAACCAAAAAAATTGAATGATGAAAGCTGTACAAGTAAAAGAAAAAGGTGGTGATTTCCAATATGTAGATGTCGAAAAACCATCTCCTAAAGAAAATGAAATATTAATCAAGATTGAAGCTTGCGGAATTTGCCATAGCGATGCTATTACAAAAGAGGGTATAATGCCTATCGATTATCCAAGAATACCGGGTCACGAAATTGTTGGTATTGTAGAAAGCGTTGGTGATCGTGTTTCGCAATGGAAAAAAGGACAGCGAGTTGGAGTTGGCTGGCATGGTGGTCACTGCTTTGAATGTGAGCCTTGTCGCCGTGGTGATTTTATTAATTGCGAGAATGCAAAAATTAGCGGAATCTCTTACGATGGCGGTTATGCTGAATTTATGACGGCACCGCAAGAAGCTATTGCGAGTATTCCAGACGAATTATCTTCAGCAGAAGCTGCTCCGCTACTTTGCGCAGGGATTACCGTTTTTAACGCTTTGCGAAATTCAGGAATCACACCGGGTGATGTTGTCGCTATTCAGGGAATCGGTGGTTTAGGCCATTTAGCCGTTCAGTATGCTTCAAAAATGGGAATGCGTACCG
The DNA here is from genome assembly GCF_027594425.1 of Zunongwangia sp. HGR-M22. Lineage (NCBI taxonomy): Bacteria > Pseudomonadati > Bacteroidota > Flavobacteriia > Flavobacteriales > Flavobacteriaceae > Zunongwangia > Zunongwangia sp. HGR-M22. The sequence goes on along the minus strand of NZ_CP115159.1, from coordinate 1,464,953 downwards.
TAGCGATTTCCACCAGCGATGATAAAAAATCTTTAGCTTCAGATCTTGGTGCGCACCATTTTATTAATGCTAAAGAACAAGATACCGTAGAAGAACTTAAGAAACTTGGTGGGGCAAAACTAATTTTGGCAACAGCACCAAACAGTAAAGCCATAAGTAGTGTGGTTGATGGATTAGGTCCCAACGGAAAATTGCTAATTGTAGGTGCTACCGGCGAGCCTGTAGAAGTTTCACCAATGCAATTAATTATGGGCAAAAATTCAGTTGCAGGATGGGCCAGTGGAACTGCTATGGACAGTGAAGATACTTTAAAATTTAGTGCGCTAAGCGGAACGAAACCAATGATTGAAGAATACCCTCTTTCTGATGTTAAAGAAGCCTATAAAAGGATGATGGATAATAAAGCTCGTTTTAGAGTGGTTTTAAAGCCATAACAATAAGCTTCAAAATACAATATTTAAGCCATCTTTATTGATGGCTTTTTTGGCTATTTTAATTCAACCATAAAAATTTGAATAAAAAAATATACTCTCATAAAATTGGAATAATGATTATGTTCTAAAAGTAAACTAGTTAAAATCTAGAAACAGTACTAAAAAAATAAATTGGGCTGAAAAAAGCATTTCTAAAATCTCAATTCGAAAATTATAAAACTAAAGAATCCCCAATTTCTTGAGGGAATCTTAATTAGTCTCTCATTAAAACCTTATTTTTACGCATACCAAAATTTAAATTAATGTCTGTTGCTAAAAAAGAATATAAAAGAATTACTGTAAAGTCTTTAGTTGACATGAAAAAACGTGGAGAAAAAATCTCTATGTTAACTGCTTACGATTATTCAATGGCTAAAATCATGGATGGCGCCGGGATCGATGTGATCCTTGTTGGCGATTCAGCCAGTAACGTAATGGCTGGATATGAAACTACGCTCCCAATGACGCTAGATCATATGATCTATCACGCGACGAGTGTGGTAAACGCTATTAACCGTTCTTTGGTAGTAGTCGATCTACCTTTTGGAACCTACCAAAGTGATCCTAAGGAAGCTTTGAGATCTTCCATAAGAATTATGAAAGAAAGCGGCGCACATGCCATTAAACTTGAAGGTGGCAAAGAAATTAAAGAGTCAATTAAACGAATCTTACATGCTGGTATTCCGGTGATGGGCCATTTGGGATTAACTCCGCAATCTATTTATAAATTCGGAACCTATACGGTTAGAGCAAAAGACGAAGAAGAAGCTGAAAAACTAAAATCTGATGCTAAACTTTTAGAAAGATTAGGATGTTTTGCTGTAGTTTTAGAAAAAGTACCGGCAAAATTAGCGAAGGAGGTTGCTGAAAGTGTAAGTATTCCTGTTATAGGAATTGGTGCAGGTAACGGTTGTGACGGCCAGGTGTTGGTGGTTCACGATATGCTGGGAATGACCAAAGAATTTAATCCTAGATTCTTAAGAAGATACTTAGATCTTTATACTGAAATGACAGGGGCGTTCCAACGCTATGCTGAAGATGTAAAAAGTGGTGATTTTCCTTCGGAAGATGAACAATATTAATTTTTCTAAAAATATTTTTGCTGAATGAATAATGCGGAAGCAATTATTGAAAAACTGAAGCTACAATCGCATCCTGAAGGTGGTTACTTTAAAGAAGTTTATCGAAGCGACGATGTTATCAAGGCGGAGGCATTACCTGAAGCTTTTAAAACAGAACGCAACTATTCTACCAGTATTTATTTTTTACTCACTTCAGAAAATTTTTCAGCATTTCATAAAATAAATCAAGAGGAGATCTGGCATTTTTATGACGGCTCTCCTCTACTTTTATATATGATTTCACCTTCCGGAGAGCTTTCAGAAATAAAAATTGGGAGAGATCTGGATAAGAACGAAAAACCTCAATTTGTAGTGCCTAGAAATTACTGGTTTGCAGCAAAGGTTATTCAGCCAGATCATTTTTCTTTTGTGGGTTGCACAGTGGCACCGGGATTTGATTTTGAAGATTTCACATTAGCAGAAAGAAATAATCTTACCACAGAATTTCCGCAGCATGATAAAATAATCGCTGAATTTACTCGATAATCGAGATTAAATGCTCAGAGGCTCGCCTCGAAATAATAAATGATTTTTTGATAAATGCCTTATGGCTTGCGCTGAGGTATTTTACTAAAAATTAATAATTCCATTTTAATATTTCTATTTTGCCAGAAAAATTACTTTCTAATAAAAATAATTTACAAATACTACACGAGGATAATCATATAATCATCGTGAATAAACGCGTTGGTGATATTGTACAGGGCGATAAAACCGGTGATAAGCCCTTAAGTGATGTTGTAAAGTCCTACATTAAAGAAAAGTATAATAAACCGGGGAATGTGTATTTGGGTGTGGTACATCGTTTGGACCGCCCAACTAGCGGTATTGTTTTATTTTCAAAGACTTCTAAAGCACTTCCGAGATTAAACAAATTATTTCAGGAAAAAGACGCTAAAAAAACCTATTGGGCGGTAGTAAAAAACAGACCACCAAAGGATAATGATATTTTGATACATTATTTAAAACGCAATCCAAAGCAAAACAAATCTTTCGCGCATAAAAAAGAAGTTCCAGAAAGTAAAAAAGCGATCCTAGAATATCGAATTTTGAAAGAATTGAACAATTATTTTTTGTTGGAAATCGATTTACAAACCGGGAGACATCACCAGATTCGTAGTCAGCTTTCAGCTATTGGATGCCCTATAAAAGGAGATTTAAAATATGGTTTTGATCGCAGTAATAAAGATGCGGGAATTCATTTACATGCTCGTAAATTAGAATTTATCCATCCGGTAAAAAAGGAGCCTATAAGAATAATTGCTGAAGTCCCGAACGAACCGCTTTGGCAAGCCTGCACCTAATTTAAAAGTGCCTGAAATGTATTTCCTTTACTAATATCCCCGCTACGGTAACCTTTCATAAACCACTCCATTCTTTGAGCAGAGGTTCCGTGAGTAAAAGAATCTGGATTTACAGTTCCGTTTATACGACGCTGGATAGCATCATCTCCTACCGCGTTTGCTGCACTTAATGCCTCCTGAATATCGCCTTCTTGAAGATATTCTTGATTATGATTGGCCCAAACTCCTGCGTAGAAATCGGCTTGAAGTTCTAAGGCAACAGAAAGTTCATTTGCCTGATCTTGAGGTTTACTTTGCTGTAATTGTCTAACTTTTTGAGAAGTTCCTAAAACGGTTTGTATATGATGTCCTACCTCGTGTGCAATAACATAGGCAGTAGCAAAATCACCTTTTTCTGCGCCAAATTTATTATGCAATTCGTCAAAGAAGCGAAGATCCAAATATAACTTTTGATCTGCAGGGCAATAAAACGGACCCATCGCGGCAGAAGCTCTACCACATCCAGAATTTACAGCATCATCAAACAACACCATCCCTGGTTTTGGGTAAGTCATTTCATTTTTTGAAAAAATGGAAGTCCAAATATCTTCGGTATCTGCTAATATGGTGGCTGCAAATTCTCCCTCCTCTATTTCAGTTTCAGAAAGCTCTCGAGCTTTTTCAGTTGCAACGCTCGATGGTTCTTCAGATATTATTTGGCTAAGATCTACTCCTGTAAATAATTGAAGCGCTATTACAATAACTGCAACGATACCTCCGCCGGCAATCGTTTTGCCTTTTGTCGACATTCCTCTGCGATCGTCAACATTAGAACTTTGTCTCCTATCTTTCCATTTCATAACCTAGTTTTAGAAACGCTATATTATGAATTTCAGAGGCTTACTACGATAATAAAAGAATTAAAAATTTGTGAAATTATCGTATCGGTTCTATCAATCGATATAAGATCTAAAGTGAATTAAAATTGTAAAGTATCTGTAATACTTAAATAAAGTATTAATTATTTGCCAATGCTATGCCAATAATTTGAAGGTCTGTTCTTGATAATCTATTTTGTGATACAAATGAAATACTATAATTCAATAAGAGATTTTTGATCAATTAAATAATTAATAAAAATGAAAATATTGAGTTGAAAATTTCCTTCTGACTATAAAATAGAATGATAAAAAATAGATTTACAAAAATAAATAATTACGGCTTTATAGGAAACTTACAAACCACAGCATTGGTATCGCAACAAGGCGATATTGATTTTATGTGTTTTCCCAATTTTGATTCTCCTAGTGTTTTTGCTACAATTCTAGACGGAGATAAAGGCGGTTGTTTTTCTATAGAACCACTCATAGAAAACTTAAAGTATACACAATTCTATATAACCGATACAGCAACTTTAATTACCCGTTTTACTTCTGAAAAAGGCGTTGGAGAAATTTCTGACACGATGGTTATAGATGAAAAAGACCATAAATTTAAATTATTACGAAAAGTATCCTCTAATCATGGCAACATCTCCTTCAGAGTTAAATGCAAACCCAGATTTGATAATGCGAAGGCAAGACACACCGCTAAGCAGCACCAGAATGAAATCACTTTCACTACAGATGATGATAAATTTCTTTGTCTGAATAGTTGTCGGGATTTATATATTTCTCGTGATGATGCGTATTCTGAATTCAAATTAGATGAAAAAGAATCCTGCTATTTTATTTTAACAGATTTTCATCTTTCAGAAGAAAACAAAGAAAGTATGCCTTCATTTGGTGAGCAGTATCATTGGGAAAGTCAAGATTACTGGAAAAAGTGGATTAGCAAAACTACCTATAAAGGCAGGTGGATAGAAACAATAATAAGATCTGCTATAACTTTAAAACTCCTTACCTCTCATAAAGAAGGAAGTATTATTGCGGCTCCAACCTTTGGATTACCCGAAAAGATAGGTGGCGAGCGCAATTGGGATCATCGCTATACCTGGATTAGAGATGCAGCTTTTGCCATGTATGCTTTTATGAAACTTGGTTTTAAAGAAGAAGCCAGTGCATTTTTTAAATGGGTAGAAAAATATTGTTTTCAGGAAAAAATGGATTTGGTTTATACTTACGACGGTAAAACGCCGCCCGATGAAACTACATTAGAACATTTTAATGGTTATAAAAACAGTAAACCTGTTCGTGTGGGGAACGATGCGAAAAATCAAAAACAACTTGATATTTATGGAGAACTTATAGATGCTGTATATGTTTACAATCTACATGATGGTAGCATTAAAAAGAGTTTCTGGAAAAATATTAAACGATATGTAGAATATGTTTGTGACCACTGGAAAGATAAAGATCGCGGCATTTGGGAAATTAGAGGGGACAAGAAAGAATTTTTACATTCTCGCTTAACCTGCTGGATTGCATTAGACCGCGGCATAAAACTCGCTGAGAATAATGATTTAGATTATCCAAAGGAAAAATGGGAAAAGGTAAGAACAGCAATTAAAGACAGTATCTATTCTGATTTTTGGAATGAAAAAAAAGAAGCTTTTGTACAACATAGTGAAACCGATGAAATTGATGCCTCGGTCATGTTAATGCCTATTCTTCACTTTATTGACAAACATGATGAAAAATGGAAAAAAACTCTTGAAGCTGTTGAACGAGAATTAAAATATGATGTTTTAATTTACCGTTATAGAGCCGCTGAAACCGAAACAGATGGTCTAGAGGGCGAAGAAGGAACCTTTACCATGTGTTCATTTTGGTATATTGAATGCCTGGCACTTATGGATCACGTAGATGAAGCTGCTGAAAATTTTTCACGAATCTTAGGCTACGGAAATTCCCTTAGATTATTTAGCGAGCAAATTAGTAAAAGTGGTGAGCAGGTGGGCAACTTTCCGCAGGCTTTAACTCATTTGGCACTTATTAATGCCTGCTTAGAACTCAACAAAAAAATGGACAGAAAGAATAATGCTTAATATTCTATAATTTCAGCTACTTTTTAAAACTTCTAAAAATTTCAGTAAAAACGGCAGTAGCGATCAAAAAACCACCGATTATTGTATTGGTGGCAGGAATTTCATTCAGTAAAAAATAACCAAGCAAAATTCCGTAGATAGGCTGCGCGCTACTAATAATACTCGCTGTGGTGGCCGAAAAATATTTAAAACTGCTTACCAGTAATGTATGTCCTACTGATGTTGTTAATAAGCCCAAGGCTAAAACCGGTGCAATTTGAGAAGGTACATTAGATAAATCAAAAATAAACAGAACCGGAATAAGTAATGTACTTACCACAAACATTTGGTATAACATCAAAACTGAACCATTATATTTAGCCGATTCCTGCTTCATTAAAATATTCCGAATAGAATAGAAAAATGCTGAACCTACGCCAAAACAGACCGCAATGGTTTGTTGATTATCGAGACTAAATTCGGGAACTAAAAAATACACCCCCAATAAAACCAGAATTCCTAAAATCAAGTGTATTTTACTAAAACTTGTTTTCCTGATGAGCGGTTCTAAAAAGGTTGTTATTACCGGGTAAGTATAAATAGATAGCATACCAATGGCTACGCTGGATAATTTTAAAGATTGAAAGTAGGTAAGCCAGTGAATACACATTAAAACGCCGGCGAAAAGAACCTTTAATAAATCCTTCTTGTTAGAAAAACTGAGCTTAAAACCTCTAATCTTACAGAATATTACAAGCGCGCAAATCGCAATAAATGATCGCAGAAAAATGATTAAGAATGGGCTTAGCTCGATATATCTTCCAAGCGTACCCGAGGTGCTTATAATGATGACCGCGAGATTAAGCTGAAGAATATGTTTTAAGTCGGCTTTTTTTTCAACCAAATTCAATCATTTTAGCGTGCATATTCATTTACCTTTTCTTTAATTATATCGGCTACCGGGCGATTTTCAATTTTACTTTCCAGCCAAGAGATAATGTCTAAATATAAAAAAGCACGACGCTCAAATGGATGATCTTCGTATTGCTTTAACGTAGCGTGAAGTTTTTTAAATTCATTTTTAATATCAAGCGGACTAACATCTGGCAGATTTCTTAGAAATTTGATCATTTCTTTTTGCACCTCATGCAAATCGTTCATTTTGATCAAAAACTTATAGGTCGTTTTAATTAATCGTTCTAAATGGTAATCCATCCCGGCTTCGTAATGGGCAACTAAACTTAAAATTCTGGAGAAACACATCAAATCTTCACGCATCTCTAGAGATTTATTATATATAATTTTTCGCAAGTATTCGATGCATTTTTTATTGTTTCCACTTCCAAAGTATAAGGACGCTATTTTGTAATAAAACACCATGATATGATGTTCATCGATTTTGCCTTTATATCGCTTAATTTTTTGTTCTATTTTTTCGACTAAGTTTTCGCCGCCATCAAACTCTCCTTTCATAAACTTAAGATTCAGCTTATTTTCATATAAATATAGAAAGGACAACGAGGCAATATTATCATCATCAGGGATTTTAGGATTTTTCAGTGTATCCTCAAAACGATGTAATACTTTCTCGAAAGTTGTGGTATGGTTTAAATAGAACAGAGATTCTAATAAATAATGATTCCCTTTTAAATAGAAGACCGGATGCACCGGTATTAAATGTTCATTATCATTAAATAAATCTATCCATTTAGAGGAATATTTAAACGCGTTTAAAAAATTTTGTGTAATAAAACTGAACCATAAATGCGTCTGATATAACCATAATTTCTCTTTAAACCCTAAATCTGAAAATTTATAATCGGGTAAATTTGTATCAAAATAATGCCGAATTGCTTCGGCCTCCTCTTCAGTACGTGCATATCCCATTTTTAAAAAAATACCATATAACTGAAGGGACAGATTTGATAATTTACTGGAGATTTCACTTAGGCGCGTAAGCTCTTCCGTTTGTTTTATTAAGGTTTCGGCCCTATTTTCAATACTACGTGTAATGTATTGTGATTCTATAATCTTTTCTAATTCTAAAATCTCATAGGCAAGATTTTTTTCTTCATAGGCCAAAGCCGTAGCTTTTGTTTTATCCAAAAGTTTCAAACTTTGCTTATAAAGACCTTTTCTATATAAAATAATAGCAAAATCTAATTGTTCTCGAATCTGAATTGGTATACTTTGGTGGGCGGGATTTAAGCGTAAACTAATTAAAATTTGCTTATATAAGTGCGCTTTAATATTCGACAATTGCTGCTTACTGATATTGGTATTTTTAAGCACAAATTCTTCGTCATATTTCTTCTGTTTTGATAAAACCTTAAAAAGGTTCAAAAATTTGCTATCAGAATTTACTCCAATTCTTCCTACATACAGCGAAAACTGGCGCTTTTCCGAAGGAGATAATGATTTAATTAAAGAAAAAAGGTTATCCGTTAAATCGTTAGTCATTGTAACAAGATAGTTTTTAATTAACTGATAATCAGACATATTAAAGAAATATAACTGATTTAATTATCGTAACACTTTACACTGCCCGATAGTAAAGCAATATGCTTTATAATACTTTAGTTAAAGATAAAGCAAAAAAAAACTCTTATGAGCGCAGAAAAGGTAGAAATTTTTGACACAACTTTGAGAGACGGAGAGCAAGTTCCGGGCTGTAAATTAAATACAGAACAGAAAGTTAAGATTGCCGCAAAACTGGACGAACTGGGTGTAGATGTTATCGAGGCTGGTTTTCCTGTTTCTAGCCCTGGTGATTTTAGATCGGTTACCGAAATTTCAAAAATTGCAAAAAACGCTGCCGTTTGTGGACTCACCAGAGCTGTAAAAAAAGACATTGAGGTGGCTGCTGAAGCTTTAAAATATGCAAAAAAACCTCGTATTCATACGGGTATTGGTACTTCAGAATCGCATATTAAATATAAGTTTAATGCAACCAGAGAGCAAATTATCGAGCGTGCTGTAAATGCAGTTTCCTATGCGAAAAATTTTGCAGACGATGTTGAATTTTATGCTGAAGACGCAGGTAGAACAGATAATGATTTTTTGGCGCAGGTCTGCCAGGAAGTCGTCAACGCAGGTGCAACAGTTTTAAATATTCCAGATACTACAGGATATTGTCTTCCTGAAGAATATGGTAAGAAAATCAAATATTTAAAAGATCATGTAGTAGGCATAGATAATGCAATTATCTCTTGCCATTGCCATAACGATCTAGGTTTGGCCACAGCAAATGCCATTGCGGGAATAACTAATGGAGCGCGCCAAATAGAATGTACCATTAACGGTATTGGTGAACGTGCCGGTAATACGGCTTTAGAAGAAGTTGTAATGATTCTTCGCCAACATCCTACATTAAATTTAAATACAGACATCAACCCTAAACTATTGTATGAATTAAGTACGATGGTTTCTAAAGAGATGGGAATGTTTGTACAACCAAATAAAGCAATTGTTGGTGCAAATGCTTTTGCACACAGCTCGGGAATACATCAGGACGGATTCATCAAAAATCGTGAAACTTACGAAATTATTGATCCAGCAGATGTTGGGGTAACCGAATCTGCTATTGTTTTGACAGCTCGTAGCGGGCGGGCAGCTTTAGCTTATAGAGCTAAAAAAGTAGGTTATAATCTTACAAAATTAGAACTAGACACGGTTTACGCAGAATTTCTTAATTATGCAGATATGAAAAAAGAAGTTTTGGATGATGATATTCACGAAATCATGCAAATCTCAAAAAAGAAATTTAAAGCTATTGCCTAACATAAAATACTGAATTTTATTAGAATTCAGAAAAACACAGCCCTCGTGCTGTGTTTAAAAATTTAAAGAAATGAAGAAGACCCTTTTCGATAAAATTTGGGATGCCCACGTGGTAGAGTCGATTCCGGATGGTCCGGATATTTTATATATCGATCAACATTTAATTCACGAAGTTACGAGTCCGCAGGCTTTTAACGAACTGAAGGAACGCGATATCCCGGTTTTTCGACCAAATAAGATCGTTGCTACGGCAGATCACAACACCCCAACAGAAAATCAGCATTTACCGGTAAAGGATTTGCTATCTAGAAAACAATTAAAAGAACTTTCGCAAAACTGCGAAGAAAATAATATTACACTTTATGGTTTAGGCCATCCTTATAACGGGATCGTTCACGTAATGGCGCCTGAACTTGGTATCACACAACCAGGAAAGACTATGGTTTGTGGCGATAGCCATACTTCTACTCATGGGGCTTTTGGTGCTATTGCTTTTGGGATAGGCACCAGCCAGGTAACACAAGTTTTTGCTTCCCAATGTTTATTGGTAGAGAAACCAAAAAGATTACGTGTAAATGTAAATGGAGATCTTAAGAAAGGAGTAACTCCAAAAGATGTCATTCTTTATGTAATCAGCAAACTGGGAACCAATTCGGGTACTGGCTATTTTTGTGAGTATGCCGGAGATGTTTTTGAAAACATGTCTATGGAAGGCCGTATGACGGTTTGCAACATGAGTATCGAAATGGGAGCTCGTGGCGGACTTATAGCGCCAGATCAAACCACTTACGATTATGTTGAAGGAAGAGAATTTGCGCCTAAAGGAGAAGAATTCGATAAACTGAAAGCCTACTGGGAAACTTTAAAAACCGATGAAGGTGCCGAGTTTGACCAGGAATACTCTTTTGATGCTGAAGATATTGAGCCAATGATCACCTACGGAACCAATCCTGGAATGGGAATTAAGATCACAGGAGCAATCCCGGTTGAAGGTGGTAAAAGTGATGCAAAAGCATTAAGTTATATGGGCTTCAAACCTGGTGAAAGTTTAATTGACAAGCCAATAAATTACATTTTTATTGGTAGTTGTACCAATAGCCGTATCGAAGATTTCAGAATGGCAGCAAGCTACATTAAAGGAAAGAAAAAAGCTGAAAATGTAAATGCTTTGATCGTTCCGGGAAGTAGACAGGTTGCCGCTCAAATTCAACAAGAAGGTTTGGATAAAGTGTTTGAAGAAGCAGGATTTAAGCTTAGACAGCCCGGATGCTCTGCCTGTCTGGCCATGAACGATGATAAAATTCCGGAAGGCGAATATTGCGTTTCTACCAGTAATAGAAATTTTGAAGGAAGACAGGGACAAGGGTCAAGAACCATCTTAGCCAGCCCGCTAACCGCAGCAGCAACCGCCGTAGCCGGAAAAATAACCGACTTTACAAAAAGTTTGAATTAATGGAAAAGTTTACCACATTACAAGATACAGCCGTCCCTTTAGAGGTCGAAAATATAGATACCGATCAAATTATCCCTGCACGCTTCCTTAAAGCAACCGATAAAGCAGGATTTGGAGAGAATTTATTTAAAGACTGGCGTTTTGACAAAGATGGAAAACCGGTTGAAGATTTTACTTTAAACCAAGATCAATATTCGGGACAAATTTTAATTGCCGGAAATAACTTTGGTTGTGGTTCTAGTAGAGAGCACGCAGCATGGGCACTGAAAGCTTATGGCTTTAAAGTTGTTGTTTCCAGCTATTTTGCCGATATTTTTAAAGGAAATGCACTTAACAATGGTTTACTACCTGTTCAGGTTTCTCCAGAATTTTTAGACGAACTCTTCCTTGCGATTCGAAAAGACAACAAAGAAAGTTTTAAAGTTGATCTTGAAAATCAAAAAATAGAAATTTTAAGCAGTGGTAAATCTGAAAATTTTGCCATCGACGCTTATAAAAAGACCTGTTTAATAAATGGTTTTGACGATATCGACTTTTTAGTGAGTAAATTAGACGCCATTAAGAAATTTGAAGAGAAACAAACGCAAATGCGTGAAGCTGCGATTCAGTAATTAAAACTGAATCTATAACTTTTAGAGAAAGAACATTATGAAATTAAAAATAGCCGTATTAGCCGGAGACGGAATTGGTCCAGAAATCACCCAGCAATCTATAAAAGTACTTAAAGCTATCGCAGATCGTTTTGATCACGAATTTGAATTCGAAGATGCCATTGTAGGTGCTGCTGCAATAGACTTATTAGATAACCCACTTCCAGAAGCAACTTTAGATCTTTGTAAAAAATCTGACGCTGTTTTATTTGGCGCGATTGGGCATCCTAAATACGACAATAATCCAGATGCAAAAGTAAGACCAGAGCAAGGACTTTTAAAACTTAGAAAAGAACTTGGCCTTTTTGCGAATATTCGCCCGGTAACTACCTATGCGAAATTGATCGACCAGTCACCCCTTCGTCCAGAAAGAATTCAAGGGGCAGATCTAACCATTTTTAGAGAACTGACCGGCGGAATTTATTTCGGAGAGAAAAGTGTTAGCGAAGACGGACAAAGCGCTACAGATATTTGCACCTATTCTGTTGAAGAAATCGAAAGAATGGCGCATTTGGCTTTTAAAGCTGCACAGCAACGTCGTAAGAAGCTAACTTTGGTTGATAAAGCCAATGTTTTAGAAACTTCCCGACTTTGGAGAAAAACGGTTAAAAAAATTGCTGAAGATTATCAGGATGTAGCATTAGATTTCTTATTCGTAGATAACGCCGCAATGCAAATGATCTTAAATCCTAAACAATTTGATGTAATTCTTACTGAAAATATGTTTGGCGATATTATTTCTGATGAAGCAAGTGTAATTGGTGGAAGTATTGGTTTATTAGCTTCAGCTTCTGTTGGTGGTGATAATGCGATGTTCGAGCCTATTCATGGTTCTTATCCACAAGCCACCGGTAAAGGAATTGCCAATCCCGTAGCTTCGATCCTTTCTGCAGCAATGCTTTTGGATCATTTTGGTCTAACTGAAGAAGGAGACGTAATTAGAAAAGCCGTTGCCGTAAGCATCAATTTAAATGTTTGTACTGAAGATATAAATAAAGATAATCCTTACAGTACTGAAAAAGTAGGTGACTTCTTAGAAGGTTTAATTAGTGAATCTGAAAATAATATCAACGATGAAAACCTTAATTTTGGTCAAATGACGATTATTTAAAAAATAATAATTGTCATCCTGAACCCGTTTCAAAATCTTATAAGAAAATATGAGATACTTTCCCGATATATCGGGATGTGAAGAACAAAGAAAAATCTTAGTTTATATATTTAAAAAGGAGCTGAAATTCGATAATTTCAGCTCCTTTTTTATTTTTAGCAATATTTTCTATTTAAACTGTAGCCAGTAAATTTGCTTTTTTATTTCAGAATAGGTCACTTTTTAAACTAGCTGAAATTTTTAAAAGGTAATTTTACATTTATTAATTCCCTGTAAGATGTTCAAATGCTGCATAATCCATTTGAATTATTGAAGATTCTGAATTTTCAACATCCTGCGAAAGCGTAGCAAAATCTTCCGCGTTATTTAATACAATTCCGTTTCGATGTTGTTTCAATGTAGAGAAGAACTTCACTTCAAACCACACTTTATCTAATACTTCTTGTTCTTCAGCAGTTAGCGGATTATTCCAATCAACTATCCAATTCATTTTCTTTTGAGCTAGATGTTTAACTTCATCAGCAGTATTTTTATCGGTAGGCATATGACGTAGCGCCCCTACAACATATATTATTTTACCATAATAAATTGCTTCAACATATTCATTGCCGTACTTTAATTCGAAAAGAGAAGGATCTTTTTCCATTTCTTCAGTAAGGGACAAACTCTCTTCGTAAGAAGGCCTGAAGCCTCTTACACCCTCTTCATGTATGAGATTTAAAGTAAGTACTTGATCTTCAGTAATGGGATATTGTTCAATAATGGATTGGTAAAGTTCTGAATTAACCGCAAATTTAGTGGCAAATATGTTATTGGGAACATACCAATTCCATTCATAGAAATTACGAAAAGGAGGTATATCTTCACTAGGATCGGCATTATACTGCCAGGTAGCATTATGAAAAAAATCTTCATTAATTTTACGATAGTTTTCATCGTGATTAGCAAAGGGATTGCCCAGAGGAACTTGGTTGTTTGTTAGCATTGCGGCGCCAGTATTTTCAGTGTATGGATACAATGCTTCCAGAATAATTTCGCCGTCTTTTTTAATCGTAACGGTCCTGGTTCCTTCAGTTTTATTAAAAACAGTAGAGCTTTTTCCGCTATTATCAGCTCTGGTGAAATCTACGGAAATCAGATCTCCTTCCTCATAACTATAAATTGAGGTGCCTTTTTCACTATAAATCTTTTTCTCTGAAGCCCAGCCATTCTCATATACGGTCTCAAACCATAAATCACCTTCAGAAGTATAATATTTAGACCAAAGTGGTTTATTGTCTTCACTACGGCTCACTTCCATATATAAATGCTGTTGTGGATAACTGGAATAGATTTTAGCAGATTTTATATATCCGTTCTCATAATATTCAAAACTGTCGTATGGATTGTCCAAACCATGTTTAGCCTCTTTGATCCAGCCATTGGGATGTTTACTGATGATCTGGAAAAAATCATCGGATTCTATGGAATAATTGGTTTGAGGAAAATTATCATCTTTCTGACAGGAAGACAATAGAAGTGTAACTGCAAATAGCAGTGATCGCAAAGTAAAATTTTTCATAACTGGGGTAATCAGAAGTATTGGGTTTTAAAATAAATACGATAATTAATATTCTTTGATGTCATTTATCACCGGAAATAATAATTAATTGAAAATAATGAGACTAGCATTTGATCTTTCAAACAACAAATGATTTGTTAGAACTTGACTATTTTTTGGCTAATGTTTAGCACTTTTTATAAGCTCCATTTGTCCGTTTCATTATTTTCTTCTCGCTTTTCTGCCAATACATATAATCTTCCCTAAACGCGGTAGACCAAGTAATCCCCATTTATTCAAAATGGTCTTTTCCACTCCTCTTTCTTCCTAACTCTTTAATTCAAAAATTTTACTACTTCCCTAACTCAAATATAAATAAAAGTACTTAATACGTTCGTTAATTTTTAGCGGTAATTATTCAAATATTCCTCTCTTAAGACACTAATATAGACGGTATCTCTCCGCCTATTATTGGTCATTAATGTGTGACTGCGTAAAATTCCTTCTTCAGTAAAACCAGATTTTGCTAACGAATTTTTAGCTGCCTCATTCATTATATCCGTTTTGGATTCTACTCGCTCTAATTTCAAACTTTTAAAACAGTATTCTAAAAGTAAATGTTTAGCCTGAAAATTATAACCTATACCTTGGAATTCCTTTCCCAGCCAAGTCCAACCAATTTCGATACGCTTATCTCTTTCAGAATAATTTCCTAAACTGGTTGATCCTATGATCTTTCCAGAAGATTTTTCAATGATGGTAAAAGCTAAGCGCTTTTGATCTTTTCGCTCTTCCACCGCAGCATCAATCCAATTCTTCAAAATCGCAATATTCGATAAATCTGAAGTGAAATAATACCACATGGCCGGATCCTGAGTCAGTTTTGAAATTGCATCAAAATCTTCAGGTTCCATAGGTCTTAGAAGAATCTGTTCGTTGGCTAACTGAAGGCTAAAATCGATCAATTTTAAAGTTTTTTCTTGGCTGCAATTTTATCTAAAGCTAGATTATCCTTGCTTCCCAAATGTCTGTGTTTTCTGCCTTCTCCCGGTTTATACGTGCCATTTTGCACCTGCCCTCCTATTTCTTTATAAGCATCTCTAAAACTCGCACCATCGATCACCAAATCGTTAATACTATCTACCGTAAACAGGTATTTATATTTCTCGTCATCAAGATTAATATCTCTAACGATGATCTGCGAAATTGAATAGGAGAATATATCCAGGATCTCTTTTATTCCTTCTACGGAAGTTATACTGTTTTCTTTGATTAACTGATAATCTCTATGATAACCACTCGGCAAATTATTAGTAATTAAAACCATTTCAGTTGAAATTGCCTGGAGTTTATTCGATTTTCCGCGTATCAATTCAAACACATCTGGATTCTTTTTATGCGGCATAATGGAACTTCCGGTAGTTAACTCATCCGGAAAGCTGATAAAACCGAAATTCTGACTCATATACAAACAAATATCCATCGCAAAACGTGCCAGTGTATTGGCTAAGCCGGCAATTGCTGAAGTTACCGTACGTTCACATTTACCCCGACTCATTTGCGCAGCAACCGAGTTATATTTTAAGGTTTTAAAGCCTAATTCTTTGGTCGTAAATTCACGATCTATGGGGAAAGAAGAACCGTAACCTGCCGCTGAACCCAAAGGATTTTGATCGGCTACTTTTAAGGCAGCTTCTAATTGATATAAATCATCGATTAAAATTTCAGCATAGGCTGAAAACCACAAGCCAAAAGAAGATGGCATCGCTACCTGTAAATGCGTATATCCAGGCAGTAATTTATCTTTATATTGTTCAGCTAATCCTAAAAGGATATCAATTAATCCTTCTGTTTTTTGATGAATTTCAATTAGATTTTCCTTGAAATATAATTGCATTGCCACCAAGACCTGATCGTTTCGTGATCTTGCCGTATGAATTTTTTTACCGGTATCTCCCAGAACTTTGGTGAGTTCATATTCTATTTTAGAATGCACATCTTCAAATTCTTCTTCAATTACAAATTCGCCATTTTCGACTTGTTTTTGAAGCTTATCCAATTCGGCTAACAAAGCAGGAACCTCATCTTTTTCCAAAATGCCAATTTCACCTAACATTTTAGCATGTGCTTTAGAAGCTCTAATATCATATTCGGCAAGATACATATCGAGTTCACGATCATTACCAACCGTAAACTTTTCAATTTTCTTATCGATGCTTATTCCTTTATCCCAAAGTTTCATTTCGTAATTCTTTAAGTTTTCCCAATCAATAAATAATTAGGTTTAATTTCTTGAAAACAAGTTGAAGTCATCCTGAACTTGATTCAGGATCTCACACGATTTGGATGAGATGCCGGATCGAGCCCGGCATGACGATTACTGGATCATTATTGTTTTCCAGCCCATTCAACGCTATTTCAAAGCCTTTTCCAATAAGACTATATATTTTTCTATTCCCTCTTCTACTTCGTTCACATAAATAAATTCGTCTGCCGAATGGGAACGCCTGCTATCACCTGGGCCTAATTTCAACGAAGAACATTTCAGCATCGCCTGGTCTGATAATGTTGGTGATCCGTAGGTTTTCATTCCTAAATCTAAACCGGCTTTTACCAAATCATGATCTAACGGAATATTCGATGAATTTAATCGTAACGAGCGTGGTTCGATACTATCTACCGGTGCATTTTTCTGTAAAAAATCGCTAATATCTTGATTAGAATAACAATCATTTACCCGAACATCTATCACCAAATCCACTTTTGCAGGCACCACATTATGCTGCGAACCGGCTTTGATTTGGGTTACCGTTAATTTCACTTCGCCTAATTGCTTAGAAACTTCTGGGAATTTAACAGCTTCAAACCACTTCAATACTTCCGCAGTTTTATAGATCGCATTGTCAATATTTGGATGCGCCGCATGTGATGGCGTTCCTTTTACCACAGCATCAAAAACCACCAAACCTTTTTCAGCAACCGCCAAATCCATCAATGTTGGTTCGCCTACAATGGCCACATCAACTTTTGGCATTATTGGTAGCATACAGGCAATTCCGTTTTTACCATTGGTTTCCTCTTCCGCCGTTCCTGCAAAAATAATGTTATAATTTAAACCATTTCTATCATAAAAATAAGTAAAAGTCGCTAGTAAAGAAACCAAGCAACCACCGGCATCATTACTTCCTAATCCGAATAATTTACCCTCGGTAATTTCTGCTTTAAATGGATCTTTAGTATAGGCTGCGTTTGGTTTTACCGTGTCGTGATGCGAATTTAAGAGCAAAGTAGGTTTTGCTTCATCAAAAGCATGATTTGTTGCCCAAACATTATTTAAGTGTCTTTTATATTGAATTTTATGCTGAACGAACCATTGTTCTAATAGCTGTGCTGTTTGATCTTCTTCTCCTGAAAATGACTGCGTTTCAATTAAATCTTGAAGTAATTGAAGTGCTTCTTGCTGAAGTGCTTTTATTTCCATTATTGAATGATTTTAGTATGCGTTGTATTTTCTTTTAAAGACTGATGATTTCCTAAATGAATTTTCTGAACACCATTTTCTAAGGCTTCAAAACAATTCTGAAGTTTGGGTAACATACCATCAGTTATTACCTTTTTTTCAACTAAGGTTTTGTATTCTAAAAAGTCAATTTCTTTAATTATCGATTCATCATCTTCAGCATTGGCTAAAACTCCTTTTTTCTCAAAACAATAATACAATTCGGTTTCGTAGGACTTACTCATGGCGCGAGCAATTTCAGAAGCAATAGAATCGGCATTCGTATTCAGTAAAACTCCTTCTTTCGTACAAGAAATCGCCGAAAAAACGGGAACAACTCCATCGTTCAATAATGAATCGATAAATTCAGCATTTACTTTTTCTATATCGCCTACAAATCCATAATCGATATCTGCAACCGGTCTTTTTACTGATAAAATACTTTTCCCATCTGCACCACAAAGTCCGATCGCATTGGTATCCATCGACTGCAATTTTGCTACAATATTTTTGTTAATCAGTCCGCCATAAACCATGGTAATCACTTTCACCGTATCTGCATCTGTCACCCGCCGGCCATCTACCATTTTGGTTTCGTAACCTAATTTTTCTGAAACCTCAGTCGCCATATTTCCACCACCATGCACCAGAATTTTATGCCCTTCCAGATTTTTAAAATCTTTCAGAAATTCATCGAATTTAGCTTTATCTTCGATTAACTTCCCTCCTATTTTTACAACTTTTAGTGGTTTCATTTTTTTAGTGGTTAGTAGTTAGTAATTAGATTTGAGAATTCAAGATTTATAGCAAAATAGCAACTCTCTAATATATCTTCTATTTTCTTGATTCTAATCATCGCATTATCAAATTAACGCATCAACAAATCATCAGATTAACTTAAGCCTTCCAATATTTGCTTTAAAACAGCTTGTGCTGCGTAAGTTCTGTTATTTGCCTGATGAATTACAGCGGAATTTTCACTATCTAAAACTTCATCTGAAATTATCACATTTCGTCGAACCGGTAGACAATGCATCACTTTAGCATCGTTAGTTAATGCTAATTTTTCCTTCGAAAACGTCCAATTTGGATCTGTAGACAATATTTCTCCGTATTTCTCGTAACTACTCCAATTTTTCACATAAACAAAATCGGCATCTTTCAAAGCTTCGTCTTGGTTATGATAAACTTTCGTTCCGTTTAAAACACGATCACTAAGATCGTAACCTTCAGGATTTGCTACGCAAAAATCTACATCCATTTTCTGCATCATTTCAGCAAAAGAATTGGGTACCGATTGTGGCAACGCTTTAGGATGCGGCGCCCAGCTTAACACTACTTTCAGCTTATCTTTCTTTTTTAATTCAGTTATCGAAATCGCATCAGTCAACGCCTGTAATGGATGCCCTGTTGAACTCTCTAAATTCACGACAGGAACGCTGGCAAATTTTTTAAACGAGTTAATCACCTGTTCCTCTTCATCTTTTTCTTTGTCTTTTAGCCCAGGAAAAGCACGAACTCCAATAACATCACAATATTGCGACAATACCGCAGCGGCTTCTTTAATATGTTCCGCTTTATCTGAATTCATTATCGCTCCATCTTCAAACTCCAATGCCCATCCATCGGCTCCCACATTCATCGTAAGCACTTCCATTCCTAAAAGTCGGCCCGCTTTTTCTGTACTTAAACGTGTACGTAAACTAGAATTGAAAAATAATAAACCTAAGGTTTTGCCTTTTCCTAAGTTAGCAGCCGAGTTCTCTTTTTTAAGCTGAATGGCTTCTTGTATTAATTCATCAAGGTTTTCGATATCGTGAACGCTTGTATAATGTCTCATTGAAATATTTTATTTTTCTCTTGAGTTATATTTATCTACTAATTTATCCCATTTCGTCATTCCTTGCATGACACGGAATCTCATCATGACTTTCAATTCAAAGATTACTGAATATGCCACTGCATCAAGTTCAGAGTGACGAATCTTTTATTATTAATGAGCTTTTTGGTTAGCTAAACTGATTTTCAAAGCTTTAAAAAAGGCATCAAAATGTTGTTTTTCGATATTTAGCGGCGGTAATATTCTTAATAAGTTTTTGTTAGCAGCCGAGCCGGTAAAAATCTGATGCACATATAACATATCCTTTCTAAGATTTGCTATTTCAAAATCGAATTCTAAACCAATCATTAATCCGCGACCTTTGATATTTTTTATCTGCGGAATTTCTTTTGCTTTCTCCTGAACATAATCGAACATCGCTGAAGCATTTTGCATCAGATTTTCCTTTTCTAGAATGTTCAGCACTGCCAATCCAGCTGCACATGCTAAATGATTTCCACCAAAAGTAGTTCCCAACATTCCATATTTTGGAGCGATATTTTTATCGATTAAAACGCCACCTATCGGAAATCCGTTTCCCATTCCTTTCGCAATCGAAATGATATCTGGATGAATATGATGTTTCTGAAAGGCAAAAAAATCTCCAGTTCTACCATAACCTGCCTGAACTTCGTCTGCAATAATTATTGCTCCGTTTTCTTTGGCAAGTTTTTCTATTTGCTGATAGAATTCAGTCGTTGCTTCATCCAAACCACCAACACCCTGAATCACTTCAAAAATAACAGCAGCAACATCTCCTTTTTGTAATTCCGCAGCTAAAGCTTCAGCGTCATTAAAAGCGATTTTGGTAATTTTATGACCCTTATTAAATGGTGCTTTAATATTCTCGTTATCGGTTACCGCAACCACTCCAGATGTTCTTCCGTGGAAAGCATTATCAAAATAGATCACGCGATCTTTTCCGGTAGCAAACGAAGCTACTTTCAAAGCATTTTCGTTCGCCTCGGCACCTGAATTACATAGAAATAATTGATAATCTTGGCAACCTGATAACTTGCCTAGTTTTTCTGCCAGTTCTACCTGTAACGGATTTTTAATTGAATTCGAATAAAATCCAAGCTTACGAACTTGATTAGAAATTGCATTAACATAAGCAGGATGCGAATGTCCTATAGAAATCACGGCATGCCCGCCGTAAAGATCAAGATATTTTTTACCGTCGTTATCGAAAACATAAGTGCCTTCGCCTTTTACGGGAGTGATATCAAATAATGGATAAACATCAAAAAGCTCCATATTTATTGTTCTGAAATGTTATTTATTTTTTTGAAAGAGGCTTGTAAACCTTTAATTAGAGAAGAACTTAAACCATTGTGTTCCATCTCGTTTAATCCTTCTATCGTACAACCTTTTGGTGTGGTTACCTTATCAATTTCTTCTTCGGGATGTTTCCCAGATTCTACCAGCAAACTTGCCGCACCTAAACAGGTATTCATTGCTAATTCCTGAGCATCCTTAGCATCAAAACCAAGTTGTACGGCACCCTGAGTGGTGGCACGAATTAATCGCATCCAAAAAGCGATACCGCTGGCACAAATTACAGTAGCGGCTTGCATTTTATTTTCGTTAATTATGATACTTGTACCTAAACGATTAAAAATAGCTTCGGCAATGGCGATTCGCTTTACTCCTTTTTCATTACTGCACATGCAGGTCATTGATTTGCCCACTGCAATTGCTGTATTTGGCATGGCTCGAATAATAAACTGATCTGCGCCAATAATGGCTTCAATTCTATTAATTTTAAAACCGGTAATTGTTGAAATTAATACATGTTTTTCGGTTAATAGATCTTTAATTTCTTCGAGAATTCGCTCTAATTGCTGGGGTTGAACCGCAAAAATCAAGATGTCTGAATTTTTAACGGCTTCTTGGTTATCTGAAGTCACCGTAACTTTCGAATATTCTTCGTAAGATTTAATGGCTCCAGTATCGCGCTTGGTTAAATAAAGTGTGGTAAATGCATTGTTTACGATAAGTCCTTTAGCAATCGACTTTCCTAAATTTCCTGCACCGATAATCGCTATTTTCATGGTTTTAGTTTTTAGAGGTTGGTTCTAAAAGTAACTGGCTTTAAGATGCAATCCTGAAGTTTCCGGAAAACCAAATAGTAAATTCATATTCTGTACTGCCTGTCCTGACGCTCCTTTTAATAAATTATCGATCACACTGGTAATTAATAATTTATCGTCGAATTTCTCTAATTTCAGTAATGCTTTATTGGTATTTACCACTTGCTTTAAATGAATATTTTCCTCTGTTACAAACGTAAAAGCTGCATCTTGATATTGGTCGTTATAAATCTCTTTAGCCTCTTCCAAACTTCCTAAAAACTTGGTATAGGCTGTTGCATGAATTCCGCGTGAAAAATTTCCTCGATTCGGAATAAAATTTACGGTCGCGTCAAAATAGGGTTGCAGCGATTGTAAACTTTGTCCTATTTCATTTAAATGCTGATGTTCAAAAGATTTATAAGCCGAAAAATTATTATCTCTCCAGGTAAAATGTGTGGTTGCTGAAAGTGAAACTCCCGCTCCCGTGGCTCCGGTAACTGCATTAACATGCCATTCGTCTGTTACTTTTTTTGCTTTTGCCAGCGGAAGTATCGCCAGACTTATTGCGGTAGCAAAACAGCCGGGATTCGCAATAAAATTAGCTTTTTTGATTTCTTCTTTTTTAAATTCAGGTAAACCATAAACAAAATCGTGATCACCCTTCATTCTAAAATCGGTACTTAAATCAACGATTTTTGTTTGCGCAGAAAATGTATTTTCAGCTAAAAACTTCACTGAATTTCCATGTCCTAGACATAGAAAAACTACATCAACTTCCGTATTAATTTCTCCTGAAAATAATAGATCAATTTCCCCAATTAGATCTTGGTGTACTCCTGAAACCGGAGTTCCGGGCCTGGAAGTACTGTACACAAAATCGAGTTCAACTTCTGGATGATACGTTAAAATTCTTACCAATTCTCCTGCTGTATATCCTGCACCGCCAATAATTCCTGCTTTAATCATGGTTTGCCAATTTTTCGATTAGTTATTTTCTACTGATTGGTAAATCTTACCAGCATTCGATAAAATCTTGATAAATCCTTTAGCATCGCTGGCTGTCCAGGCTTTATTTTCTTCGCCATAATTACCAAAATTGCTGTTCATTAAATCGTAAGGAGATGAAATTCCGTCTAAATTAAATCTATAAGGATGCAGGCTCACAAAAACTTTCCCGGTTACTCGTTCCTGAGAACTTTGCAATAAAGCCTCAAAATCTCGCATTACAGGATCTAAATATTGGCCTTCATGTAAATGCGTTCCGTACCAATTCGCCACATAATCTTTATGTTGTAATTGCCATTTACTAAGCGTATGCTTTTCTAATAAATGATGTGCTTTAATAATGATTGTTGCTGAAGCGGCTTCAAAACCTACTCTTCCTTTAATTCCAATAATGGTGTCGCCAACATGAATATCTCTTCCTATAGCATATTTCTTAGCGATTTCTTCAAGAACCTGAATATTATTTTCCGGTGAATCTTCTTTATCATTGATAGCGGTAAGCTCACCTTTGGTAAAACTCAGACTAATTTTTCCAACTTCTGTTTCTGAAAGTTGCGATGGAAATGCAGATTCTGGCAAAGCTTCATGAGAAGTTAAAGTTTCAGCACCACCAACACTAGTTCCCCAAAGTCCTTTGTTTACTGAATATTTAGACTTTTCCCAGTTCATTTCTACTCCGTTCGCTTTTAAATATTCAATTTCTTCCTGTCGGCTTAATTGTTTATCTCGAATTGGAGTTATAATTTCGATTTCTGGAGCGATAATCTGGAAAATCATATCGAATCTCACCTGATCGTTACCCGCACCGGTACTACCATGAGCAATATATTTAGCGCCAATCTCTTTGGCGTAATTAATAATTTCGATGGCTTGTACAATTCGTTCAGCACTCACCGAAAGCGGGTAAGTATTATTTTTTAAAACATTCCCAAAAATTAAATATTTTACTACTTTGTCATAAAATGAAGAAACTGCATCAATATTTTTATAGGTGGTTGCTCCAATTTTCTTGGCGTTTTCTCCGATATGTTGAACTTCTTCATTTGAAAATCCTCCGGTATTCACACTTACTGCATGAACTTCGAAACCTTCATTAGATAGTGATTTTGCACAATATGAAGTATCTAATCCGCCGCTGTAGGCAATAACTACTTTTTTCATTTTTGGGTAGGTTTTAATCTTGGTTATTTTTTTCTTTTTTGTAGAAAAGACTTTGTTTGATATTTTTTAAACGAGTAAATGTTTTTTCGTTGAGATCGTGCTTATTTTTCTCTTTTTTCTTCTTCTCAGGATCGTAAAGCATACCTGTACACAAACACATTTTACGCTCGGTACGGGTTAGTATATCGTAATTTTTACAGGTTTGGCAACCTTTCCAAAACGCGTCATCATCGGTGAGTTCAGAAAAAGTAACAGGTTGATAACCTAATTCGTAATTTATTTTCATCACGGCTAAGCCTGTAGTGATACCAAAAATCTTGGCGTTTGGATACTTTTTTCTGGAATAATCAAAAACTGCTTTCTTGATATCTTTCGCCAGTCCCTGATTTCTGTAATTGGGGTGTACGATTAATCCTGAGTTTGCTACGTACTTTTCGTGACTCCATGTTTCTATATAACAGAAACCAGCAAATTTTTCACCATCCAAAGCGATAATAGCGTTACCATTTTCCATTTTGGTAATCACATATTCTGGCGTACGACGTGCGATTCCTGTGCCACGAATTTTGGCAGATTCTTCTATAGTTGTACAAATAACCTCAGCGAATTTTGCATGAGATTTATTAGCAATGACAATTTTCATTTGCTAAACAATTATTAAGATTGAAAAAATAAATTGAAATTCTGACTGAAAGGGGAACCGGACTCACCTAAGTTCCATAAAATTATACACGCACTGACGTGCGGCGGGGAAAGCGGCGACGGCGTACGGGAACAAGAACAACAGCAGGAGTTGATGGCCTGTTAAAACGGGCAATCCAATCTTGTAAACCTTTTTTAAGGCTTTCTAATATTTGCTGTATGTTTAGTGTTTTTTTCAAAGTAAAGATTTCAAATAATATTAATTAAAAGGATTAATGTAAACATTACCACATGCGGCGCATGGGGTATTGATTATCAGTTAATATTATTTGATTTTGTGTATTCACAACGTAAATGTAGGTTTTATAAACGGACTTTCAAAAACTTTTTTCACTAAATAATAAATTGAAATAAATCTGGAGTATCGTTAAGATATCTACCATAAAAATTTCGGTCTTTCATCCTCTTCAACAGCGGTTGAAAATCAGTTTTATCCTTAAGTTCGATCCCTACCACAGCAGGTCCATTTTCCCTTTCGTGCTTTTTTGAATACTCAAAATGTGTAATATCATCTGTTGGCCCTAAAACCTTGTCCAAAAACTCTCGTAGAGCCCCTGCTCTTTGAGGGAAAGTCACTACGAAATAGTGTTTTAAACCAGCATAAAGTAAGGCTCTTTCTTTAATTTCAGCTGTACGGGTAATATCGTTGTTGCTTCCGCTTACGATACACACCACATTCTTGCCTTTAATTTCTTCAGCAAAAAAATCTAAAACAGAAATCGACATCGCTCCCGCGGGTTCTACCACGATTGCATCCTGGTTGTAAAGATCTAAGATCGTCTGGCATATTTTACCTTCCGGAATCGTAACCATTTTATCTAGATTTTGCTTACAAATTTCAAAATTTCGACTTCCTACTTTTTGCACGGCTGCACCATCTACAAAACGTTCGATCTTTTCCAACTCTATCAATTTCCCTTCTTTTAAAGAAGCAGACATCGAAGGAGCTCCTTCTGGCTCTACACCGATAATCTTAGTATTAGGAGATAATTCTTTGAAAACTGAAGAAACACCAGCTAATAAACCTCCACCTCCTAATGGTGCGAAAACATAATCTATAGACTCTTTGGATTGTTGCAAAATCTCCAATCCTATTGTTGCCTGTCCTTCAATCACTTTTTCATCGTCAAAAGGATGTATAAAAACAAGATCCTCTTCTCCTGCTCTTATCGTCGCATTTTTAAAGGAATCATCGAAAGTATCACCTTCTAAAGCAACCTCTACCCATTCTCCGCCAAACATTTTTGTTTGGGCTACTTTTTGGCTTGGCGTCGTACTTGGCATATAAATTACACCTCTAGCTTTTAGCTTGTTGCAGGCAAATGCTACGCCTTGTGCATGGTTTCCCGCACTGGCACAAATTACCCCTTTCTCTAGCTGGTCTTTAGGCAAACTGGCTATCTTGTTATACGCTCCTCTAATTTTGTAAGAGCGTACTTGCTGTAAATCTTCCCTTTTAAACATAATATTCGCACCAAAACGATTACTGTATGTAAAGGATTCGGCTAAGGGAGTATGAACTACAACTTTAGATATTCTTTCAGACGCCTGTCTAACAGCTTCTATACTCGGTTTATATATTTGTGCCAATGCAGTAGTATCCATCATTTATTCATATATTCTTTTCATTGCAGTCATGGCTTTTCTAAGCGTACCTCCTACTTTTTCTACAGGATGTTGTCTTAAAGCATCATTTACCGCAATTAATTCAAGGTTATCTACTCCAGTTTCTTCTGTTCCAAAATTATGACCAATTAAATCTTTATCTAAAGCATTTACATAATCTTTGATAAGTGGTTTACAGGAATGATCAAAAAGGTAACAACCATATTCTGCAGTATCAGAAATAATTCTGTTCATTTCGAACAATTTCTTTCTGGCGATTGTATTTGCGATAAGCGGAGTTTCGTGTAAAGATTCGTAGTAAGCAGACTCTGCAATAATACCAGCTTCAACCATAGTTTCAAAAGCCAGTTCTACACCAGATTTCACCATGGCTACCATTAGCACACCTTTATCGAAATATTCCTGTTCTGAAATTTCTTCTTCAGAAGCTTCGGTTTTTTCAAATGCAGTTTCACCGGTAGCTGCTCTCCATTCTAATAATTCTTTATCGTCATTCGCCCAATCTTTCATCATTCTAGAACTAAATTCTCCAGAAATAATATCGTCCATATGTTTTTGAAAAAGCGGACGCATGATTTCTTTTAATTCTTCTGAAATTTCAAAAGCTTTAATTTTTGCAGGATTAGATAGACGATCCATCATGTTGGTAATACCGCCATGCTTAAGTGCTTCTGTAATAGTTTCCCATCCATACTGAATTAATTTTGCAGCATAAGAAGGTTCTACTCCATCTGCAACCATTTTGTCGAAACTAAGTATAGATCCTGTTTGAAGCAATCCGCAAAGAATGGTTTGCTCACCCATTAAATCTGATTTTACCTCAGCAACAAATGAAGATTGTAGCACTCCTGCTCTATGACCACCAGTACCGTAAGCATAAGCTTTAGCCCATTCTAAACCAATACCTAAATGGTCATTCTCTGGATGTACAGCAATTAATGTTGGTACCCCAAAACCTCTTTTGTATTCTTCTCTTACTTCACTACCAGGACACTTTGGAGCTACCATAATTACGGTAATATCCTCTCTAATTTGCATCCCTTCTTCAACAATATTAAAACCATGAGAATACGATAGCACTCCGTCTTTTTTAATATGTGGCATAATCGCATTAATCACTCCTGTATGTTGCTTATCTGGAGTAAGATTAATCACCAAATCTGCCGATGGAATTAACTCTTCGTAAGTTCCAACTGTAAAATTGTTTTCAGTTGCATTTTTGTAAGACTGTCTTTTTTCCCTAATCGCTCCTTCTCTAAGCGCGTAAGAAATATCAAGACCACTATCTCTCATGTTTAATCCCTGATTAAGGCCTTGAGATCCACATCCTACAATAACTATTTTTTTATCTTTTAATGCAGCCACTCCATCGCTAAACTCATCTAGTTCCATAAACCTACACGTCCCTAGCTGGGCTAATTTTTCTCGTAAAGAAAGGCTGTTAAAATAGTTTGTCATGATATTGAATTTGTAGTATTAAATTGTTCTAATATTCCTGTTATTGGCATTTCGTTTTTCGTTACCGCGATGGTACCTGAACGTACAAACTGCATCAAACCATAAGGCTTAAGTGTTTCGTACAATTCGTTTACTTCGTGCCTCTTTCCGGTTTTTTCTATTACAAAGAATTTTTGTGTAACCGTTACAATGCGAGCATTTGTTGCTTTTATGAACGCCTGTACATCCAAATCATCTAAAAAGTCTGAAGATTTAATTTTGTATAAAGCAGTTTCCTGATAGATCATCTCTTCAGCAGTATGATAAAATGCTTTGATCACTTCGATTTGCTTTTCGATCTGACCAACAATCTTTTTGATTTGCTCTTCGGTTACCTCAACAACTATAATAAAACGCATTACTTCTGGCACTTCACTGGGTGACGCGGTAATACTTTCTATATTAATATGTCTTTTTAAGAAAATAGCTGCAATTCGGCTTAACAGGCCCAGGTTATTTTCGGTATATATCGAAACGGTGAAATTTTTCTTTTCCATTATTCTAAAATTATATCTGAAACAGAAGCTCCTGTTGGAACCATTGGAAATACATTTTCTTCCTGCTCTACTTTTACTTCAAGGAAATACGATTCTTTTGAATCGATCATTTCTGCAATAGCATCTTTCAGCTGAGATCGATCTGTTACGCGATTAGCTTTTATATGATATCCTTTAGCAATCGTCACAAAATCTGGATTAGTCATTTCAGTTGAAGCATACCTGCGATCAAAAAATAATTGTTGCCACTGGCGCACCATTCCTAAAAATCCGTTGTTTAAAACCACAATTTTAACCGGAACTTTTGTTTGAAAGATTGTTCCTAATTCCTGAATGGTCATTTGGTAACCACCATCTCCAATTACGGCAACAACTTCTCTTTCTGGCGCTCCCATTTTTGCACCAATAGCAGCAGGAAGGGCAAATCCCATAGTTCCTAAACCGCCACTTGTAACATTGCTTCGTGTTTGTTTAAATTCGGCATATCGACACGCCGCCATTTGATGCTGTCCTACATCTGAAACGATTACCGCCTTTCCATCTGTATTTCTATTTATCTCCTGAATAACTTCAGCCATGCCCATGTCTTTCTTATTAACATCAAGGTTAAGGCTTATGACTTTATCGTATTCAATTTTATATAATTCTTTAAACTTATTATGCCATTCTTTATGCTCTTTAGGCTGAACCAATTCTAAAAGTGACTTCAGCGTTTCTTTTACATTACCTAATACAGGAAAATCAGCTTTTACATTCTTATCTATTTCCGCAGGATCGATTTCCATATGGATAACTTTGGCCTGTTTAGCATAATGTTCTAAATTACCGGTTACCCTATCATCAAAACGCATCCCAATAGCAATAAGTACATCACATTCGTTGGTTAGAACGTTAGGTGCATAATTTCCATGCATTCCTACCATACCTACATTTAAAGGATGTTTAGTCCCTAATGCTGAAACACCTAAAATTGTCCAGGCTGCAGGAATCCCTGTTTTTTCTACAAATTCCTGAAAAAGAGATTCTGCTTCACCAAGAATTACTCCCTGACCATATACGATTAAAGGCTTTTTTGCTGAATTTATAGCTTCTGCAGCTTTTTCTATCTGGGAAGAATCAACCTCTGGGTTTGGCTTATAACTACGAATTCCTTTACATTTTTTATAATTGAATTCTAATGAAGCGAATTGCGCATCTTTAGTAATATCGACTAAAACAGGCCCTGGACGACCAGATTTTGCTATATAAAATGCCTTTGCTATAACTTCAGGAATTTCCTCAGCACGTGTAACCTGATAATTCCATTTAGTAATTGGTGTAGAAATACCTACAATATCAGTTTCCTGAAAAGCATCACTACCAAGTAAGTGCGAGCCAACCTGCCCGGTAATACATACCATAGGGGTCGAATCTATTTGAGCATCTGCAATTCCGGTAACCAGATTAGTGGCGCCAGGGCCAGAAGTTGCTACAGCAACCCCAACTTTACCGCTTACGCGCGCATATCCCTGTGCAGCATGAGTAGCTCCCTGCTCATGCCTAGTAAGGACGTGGTGAATTTTATCTTGGTATTTGTACAATTCATCATACACCGGCATAATGGCTCCGCCTGGGTAGCCATATATTGTCTCTACGCCTTCTTCTAACAAACACTTAATTACCGCTTCTGCTCCAGAAACAGTAGTTGAAGTATCTGCCGATGTCTTTTCGAAACTAGCTGTTTTTACTTCCATAATTCACCAAATTAAAACTCATCAGTTACGCATCCTTTTGATGCCGATGAAACTGTTCTCGCATATTTATATAAAACACCTTTGCTAAATTTTAAAGCAGGTGCTTTCCAGTTTTTTCTTCTTTCTTCAATCTCTGCATCAGTAAGATCTACCTGTATAGAATCGTCTTCTGCACTAATTGTAATTTTATCTCCATCTTTTAGTAAAGCGATCATTCCGCCTTCCTGGGCTTCAGGAGTAATGTGTCCCACTACAAAACCATGTGTACCACCAGAAAATCTACCATCTGTAATAAGAGCAACATCTTTACCTAGTTTTGCCCCCATAATTGCGGAAGTTGGTTTGAGCATTTCTGGCATACCAGGACCTCCTTTTGGACCTTCATATCGAATCACAACAACATCGCCTTTCTTTACTTTACCTTCAGAAATCCCGTCATTTGCTTCATATTCGCTTTCAAAAACTTTTGCTGTTCCAGTAAAGCTCATTCCCTCTTTTCCGGTAATTTTAGCAACAGATCCTTCTTCAGCTAAATTTCCGTGGAGAATTCTAATATGTCCTGTCTTTTTGATTGGCTGATCGATTGGATATATTACATCCTGACCTTCTTCCAAATCAGGCACATTTTCAAGATTTTCAGCTAGAGTTTTTCCGGTAACCGTCATACAATCACCATGTAACAAGCCGTGTTTAAGCATATATTTTTGCACCGCGGGGATACCACCAATTCTATGAATATCTTCCATTGCGTATTTGCCGCTTGGCTTCAAATTGGCTAAAAATGGCGTACTGTCTACGATTTTCCCAAATTCTTCGATTCCAAGATCAATTTCTGCTGAACGTGCGATAGCCAAAAAGTGCAATACTGCATTGGTAGAACCTCCCAAAAGCGTTAGCAAGCGAATTGCATTTTCCAAAGATTTTTTAGTTACGATATCTCTGGGCTTTAAATCTTTCTCTATAAGAAGTTTCATAGCTTCTCCTGCCCTTACACTTTCAGTCTTTTTCTCTTCTCCTACTGCAGGATTCGAGCTATTGTAAGGTAAAGACATTCCTAAAGTTTCTATTGCTGAAGCCATAGTATTTGCAGTATACATGCCACCACAAGCTCCTGCACCAGGACAGGCTTTCTCAATTACACTATCATACTCTTCTTTATCTATATCGCCACTAACTTTAGCTCCCCAAGCTTCAAATGCTGAAACAACATCCAGTTTTTTACCGTTATGACATCCCGAAGCAATAGTACCACCATACACTAAAACCGAAGGCCTATTTATTCTTAACATGGCCATTAAAGCTCCCGGCATATTTTTATCACAACCTACTACTGTAACTAAACCATCGTAAGACATAGCATTCACCACAGTTTCCATAGAATCTGCTATAATATCTCTTGAGGGTAGTGAAAAACGCATTCCCGGAGTTCCCATAGAAATACCATCACTTACTCCGATAGTATTAAAAATTAATCCTACAAGATCGGCAGAAAGAGTTCCTTCTTTTACCAATTTAGCGAGATCATTTAAATGCATATTACAAGGATTGCCCTCGTATCCTGTACTGGCAATTCCTACAAAAGGTTTATTGAAATCTTCCTTAGTTAAGCCTATCGCATGAAGCATGGCCTGTGACGCCGGTTGGGAGTCACTTTGAGTTAAAATACTACTATACTTATTATTCATTACTAATTTTCTCTTCTGGTTAGATAAAATTACCGTCTTCTAAATGCCTCTATATTTTAGCCTAGTTTACTTAATTGTCTTCAAGCGGAGATTTTGTTTTATAATCACTTGATAATTAAACATTTAAAACCTTTAGCATTACGATTGCTGAAACATTCAAAAAACATACAATTTTTCACTGATTTAACATCAACAACATTATTATCCTTAAAACACCGTTAGTTTTAAAGGAAAAACAACAGCTTTAAAAAAAATGTAGTCGAATTAGTACTTTAGACAAAGCATAAAAAAAGCCATCTCGAGAGATGGCTTTTTTTTATATAAATCGTATACATCTTCTCCTATTGTCAGCTTTTCAAAATGAAAATGACTTCAATAATTGAAGAAATAAGGCGTTCGTTTTTGTAATTCATATGGTAAACTTAAGTATTATTTTTTTAGTAGATTAAGTTTTATCCTATTTTTTAAGTTTTATGGAATAAAGATCCTTTCTGCGATCTTTCAAATTTCGAACGCTTCCAAAATTGTGGAGTTCTTTAAGTAAATCCAAATCAACATCTGCAAGTAAGGTACTTTCAGTGTTTGGTGTAGCTTCAGCCTTAACACCGTTTACCGGAAAAGCAAAGTCAGACGGTGTTAATACGGCACTTTGCGAATATTGAATATCCATATTATTCACTTTCGGCAAGTTTCCTACAGAGCCTGCAATCGCAACATAACATTCATTTTCCACAGCTCGCGATTGCGCGCAAATTCTTACTCGAGAATATCCATTTTGAGTATCAGTCATAAATGGTACAAATAGAATATTCATTCCTTCTTCGGCTAAAAGTCTTGGTAATTCTGGAAATTCTACATCGTAACATATTAGCACCCCAATCTTACCACAATCGGTATCGAAAGTTTGTAATTTGCTTCCGCCTTTCATTCCCCAGGCAGATTCTTCTGCCGGAGTGATATGCAGTTTTTCGTAGCGCTCATAACTTCCGTCGCGACGACACAAAAATCCTACATTATACATATGCTCACCAATTACCTGAGGCATACTACCGGTGATAATATTGATATTATAATTTATCGCAAAATCGATAAAAACTTCTAATAATCTTTCAGTATAAGTTGATAGTCCTCGAATTGCTTCAGCTTCATTTAAATGATTAAACTCTGCCATTAGCGGTGCATTAAACAATTCAGGAAAAAGAATAAAATCGCTTTGATAATCACTTACAGCATCTACAAAAAATTCAATTTGCGAAACCAGCGCATCAAAATCTTTAAATAAACGCATCTGCCATTGTACCAGCCCTAATCTTACAACAGTCTTCTTACTTTCTATAAGTTTTTGAGCTTTGGTATAATAAATATTATTCCACTCCATTAAAACTGCATACTCTTTGCTTTCATGATCTCCAGAAAGATATCCTTTAATGACTTTCTTAACATGAAAATCGTTGGAGAGCTGAAAAGAAAGAACAGGATCATGAATCTCCTGTAATTTCACCTTTTCGATATATTTTTTTGGTGTTAGCTCTTTGGCATATTTCGCATAATTTGGGATACGCCCACCAAACACAATCGACTTCAGGTTAAGTTGTTCGCAGAGTTCTTTTCGAGCTTCATATAAACGTCTTCCTAAACGTTTGCCTCGATATTCTGGATGTATAAAAACATCAATCCCGTACAATACATTTCCTTTTTTGGAATGGGTAGAAAAATTATCACCTCCTATAATGTCATCATAAGTATGATTCTCATCAAATTTTTCGTAATCTACGATTATAGAAAGGGCGCAACCAGCAATTTTGTTATCGATAACGATACAAAACTGACCGTCGGGAAATTTTGTTACTAAGGTTTTTATTTCAGCTTCGCTCCAGTAATCCTCTGGCATCCCGCTGTAGCTCTTAATCATCGAAAGTTTAAGCTCTTTATAATCCTGAACTTTTAGGTTTCTTAGCTCGATCGTAGGTGTCTCCATCTTCTATAAACGCATGTTTTATTGCGTAACGAAGATACTATCAAAAACTTTAGATTTTCAAAAAATGAAGCTAAAAACAGGGAATATTAAATCGTATAAAAGTTATTTTTAATTGCATAAACGGCAAGACCTACTCTACTCTTTATATTTAGTTTAGTAAATAGGCTTTCACGATATCCATCAATGGTTTTTGGACTAAGATGCATTACTGAAGCAATTTCTTTATAGGTCATTTCAGAACAAACATACTTAAGCAGTTCTATTTCCCGTTCAGAAAACACATTTTTGAGAGATTCTTTTTTCGCTAGCTGAGCCGTTGACTCATTATCTACATAATAACCAGTAGTTATCACATGATCTAAAGCCTGCTTGAATTTATCTGGATCTATATCTTTTAAAAGATAACCCCTACACCCATAACTTAACATTCTTAGTAGCGTATCTTCGTCATCTTCCATGGTTAGTGCCATAGCTTTTTGCTTCGGAAATTCTTGTTTTAACCACTGCATTGTTTCTAGCCCATCCATCACTGGCATACGCACGTCCAACAGAATAATGTCGGGACGCAGATCCATCATTCTAAGATTATCCTGCAGTTCTTTTCCGTTCTTATAAACCGCTTTTACACGATAATCTTTAAAGGAATTAATCAGAATCTTTAGGGATTGGCCAAAAAGTGTATGATCATCAACAATAACTATCGATTTGCTCATTATACTAATTAGGTTTGCTTTGGATAGTGCAAAGATAGGGAAGTGAAAAAGCTACAAAAGAAATTTAACGCTTACCTAAATTTCAAAATCCTATTGTTTAAAATAATAAAAGCTAAAATTTGAATTGTATAGCTTCTTTCTTCGATTTAATAAGTTGAAAATACCTTTCATAAGAACATTAATATTTTAGCATAAAAATTTTTAATTGATCTACTTTCAACTATAAAATTTAAAAATTAATGACGAAGGAATTGAATTTATTTATTCTCATAATCTACTTTTCCCATCATTTTACTATGTTAGAGCGTTTTAAGAATTAACGCTTAAAAAATTTAGTTTAACGTTTTTGATAAAAAAAGTAGTTTTAAAGGCTATTTTGAACGTATATATTGCCCTAACAAAGAATTTTTAACGAAAATGGGGCTTTTTCCCCTTTGTTATGCGAATCTTTTAAACTACATTTGAAATATCATTTTAGTTAGCTAAGGTGTTTTGGGGCAAAAAAGTGTCGATAGATTGTGAAGTAATTCTGAGTAGGGTCTTTATTACTTCGTTAAACATCTAGTCGGCACTTTTTTATTTTACAGCGATTCCTGAATCAAAAATTTAATCTTCTCGTTCGTTAATTTTTGCGCAATAGTTCTTATACCCTCACTTGTTAACTGCAAAACTCTTGGATAACCTCCAGTAGTTTGACAATCTCTCATTAAGACAATTAATTTTCCTGAAGGTGTTAATTGCACCGTACCGGGAATTACCGGTCCTGTTATTATAGGATCGAGCTCATTTGATAATTCTTCTTGCAACTGTATCGCCATTCTGCTATTGTTTTGATCGATACTAAATTCTGAAGCTTCCAATTGGGATTTTTGTTCTTCTGAAAGAAAATCGAATTCTGGGCCTTTATAGACTTCAATCTTCGAAGATCTTAAATACTTATCATCAAACTTTAAAGCTGCAAAGGTTTCAATTTTACTTAGTGCATCTTCAGTAAAAGGAATTTCCATTCCCTTTTGTAACTTTTGGTGTTCGCTAATTCCTTCATACCAGCTTTTACTTCCTAAAATTTCTTCCGTAGCAAAACCACCAGAAATTGCCACGTAAGCCCTGCATCCAGAAAGTCTTCTTCCAAAACTTAGAATATCGCCATTAGAAATTTCTATGACTGTATTATTTTCAAGTTCATTATCATTCAATTTCGGACTAAGAAAAGCTCCTGAAATTACGATCTTTGTTGCGGCGGTAAATTCTAGTTTAGGCCCCATCATGGTAATTTCCAAAACTGCATCATTCGCATCATTTCGCAACATAAGGTTAGCAGTTCTTGCAGCATATCGATCCATTACTCCGCTTGCAGGAACGCCATATTTCATGTTCCCAAATCTTCCATAATCCTGAATGCTACTAAAAAGTCCCGGTTGTAAAACTTTCATTTTACCCATTTCGCTCTAGTTTTTTAAGTTGAAAATTCCCGTGTTTAATCTGCTCCTTTATTTGTCTATATTCTTGCTTATCTATACTCTTAAATTTGATGCAATCTCCCGACAAAATTTGCGTAGGAATATCTTCATTTTTATCAAAGAAAGTAAGCGGACAATTACCAATAATTTGCCAACCACCGGGGCTCACTTTTGGGTAAATTCCTGTTTGATTTTCACCGATTCCCACAGCCCCTTTTTCGATCTTCATTCGGGGTTGTGATTTTCTTGAAATCTGAAGTTTTTTATCAAGCCCACCCAGGTATAAAAATCCGGGTAAAAAACCCATAAAATAAACTCGATATTCTGGCTTTGTATGCAGTGAAATTATTTCTGAAACTTCCAGGTTTTTCTCTTTTGCAATAAGTTCAAGGTCGATACCAAAATCAAGATCGTAACACACGGGAATTTCAAAAACACGACTATCTATATTTTTTGTATTATTGTTATGCTGAAAAACCTCTTTAACGGCTTCTAGGTCACTATAAGCATCTTCTATAGCAACAAAGTAATTAATTAATATCGAGTTATATGTATTGATTACTTCAACTTTTTGTTTAACATAAAGCTGCTGAATCAATCTTTTATAAAACAATACTTTTTCTAGTAGTTTCTCGCTTATAATTTGGTCAAACTGAACCAAAATTGCGCTATCGCCTAACAAAGAAATTTGCGGTAATTCCTTACTCATGTGTTTTTAATCTTTATATTTTCTTCGGAAAATTTTTCATGTAAAAATCGTATAATTTCAACTGAATTTTTGGTGTCGCTGTGCAGGCAAAACGTAGTTGCTTTACAGGGCAAAATTTCACCGTTTTTTGCTGTAATTTTTTGCTCCTGAAACATGCCTAAAACATGATTAAAAATAGCCTCTTTTTGTTCGATTACGGCATTCGATTTAGACCTACTTACCAATGAGTAATCGGCTTCATAATTTCGATCTGCAAAAGCTTCAAAAATCATATTTATTTTACCTTTTGCAACTTCAGAAATAACAGAATTAAGTGGTACAAAAAGACTAAAATCAGTATCGATTTCCAGCAAACTTTCCACTACAATTTGTGCTATTTTTTCATCTTTTGCTGCAT
Organism: Zunongwangia sp. HGR-M22; assembly: GCF_027594425.1. Classification (NCBI taxonomy): domain Bacteria; kingdom Pseudomonadati; phylum Bacteroidota; class Flavobacteriia; order Flavobacteriales; family Flavobacteriaceae; genus Zunongwangia; species Zunongwangia sp. HGR-M22. The sequence goes on along the minus strand of NZ_CP115159.1, from coordinate 1,427,961 downwards.
CATTATAAAGTGCTCCATGAGGTTTTACATGATGTAGTTTCGCTCCTTTTTCTTCAACAATATGTTGTAAAGCAGTGACCTGATCCTGAATACTTTTTTTTAGAGCTTCCGCAGAAATAGCTATCGATCTTCTTCCAAAATTTTTCTTATCAGGATAAGATGGATGTGCACCAATATTAGTTTTATTTGCTATGGCAAGATCTAATGTTTTTTCCATTATACTTAGATCACCAGCGTGGCCACCGCAGGCAATATTACAACTGGAAATTAATGGCATTAACAAATGATCGTAATCGCCACCCTCACCAAGATCGCAATTAATATCTATTTCTTTCATGGTCTTATTTTGCTAGGATTTTAATATAAAGTTTTTTCCGTAGAAAAGTGCAAAAGAAATGATAAGCCTTGAATCTTGCTAAGATTTGAAGTTTATAAGGCTATTTTATAAAACTGTGTAGATTGATTTTGCTCCCAAAAATACAGCTATAGCAATCACGATAAAACCAAAAATGTTTTGAGTAAGTGTATTTTTGTAATCACCTAATACTGAGGTTTTATTCACTACCCAAAATAGGAAAATCGCAATGACCGGAAGTAATATTCCGTTAGCAATTTGTGCAAACTGAATTAATTGTATTGGCTGAATCTTTAAAGACGAGCAAAATACGCCCAAAATGACCACACTTGCCCAGACTACCTTAAATTTACCCGACTTAAGATTAGTTTGCCATCCCAAACAACCTTTTACCACATAAGCGGCCGCAAGTGGCGCTGTGATCGAAGAGGTAATCCCGGCGGATAATAGACCAATAGCCATAAACCAGGAGGCAAAATCTCCAAAAACAGGTTTTAAACCTTCGGCCAGATCTACCGCATTGTTTACGCCTTTTAATCCAGAAGCTCCACCGCAAATTAAGATCGCCATAGAAACGATTCCGCCCAAAACTATCGCAATGATCAATTCGATTTTAGCTGTTTTAAGATACTTTTTTCCTTTCCATTTTTCACTAACCAACGAAGCGTGCAAAAACAAATTGTAAGGCACTACAGTAGTTCCTACCAAAGCGATGACCCCTAAAATTCCGGTAGAAATATTATTAGGTATAAATCCATTTAAAATTTCAGTAATATCAGGTTTTATGAATATAGAGGTAATAATAAATGCGAGGCTCATTAATATGACCAACGCGATAAAAATCTTCTCTAAAACTTTATAACTTCCTACCCAAAGAATTGCAAAAGCTACCGCTCCTATAGCGAGACTCCAAAGATTTACTTCAAAATTTAATAAACTTACATGTTGCTCACCAAAAACGGCCTCTAATCCCAAAACAGCTCCGGTAATATTACCGGCTTCGTAAGCTGCGTTACCAATAACAATTGCTGAAAAAATTAAAGCAAGAGCAAGGAATCGCGATAAAGGATTTTTAATCTCGGCTCGAATATTATCGCTTAATCCTTTTTGAGAAACTACACCCAACCTGGCCGCCATTTCCTGCAAGATGATACATGAAAAAATGGAAAGTAATAATGCCCAAAGTAAAGAATAGCCAAAGTTAACACCTGCCAATGTACAGGCCGTTACAGTTCCTGGTCCTATAAAAGCCGCAGAAACTAAGACTCCCGGACCTAGTTCTTTGAGATAATTCTTCAAATTATTATTTATCTCTGCTTAAAGCATAAATTGCAAAAGTTCCTAACCAGTGTCCACCTTCGTAAGAATCTCCTACCAAATTAGGAAAAGAATAAGATAAATGATTTTCCGCAAGCGAGCTTAAATGCCCAAATTTTTCTGGATAAGTATCGGCTAAACCATTAAAAACCCAGGCGCGACTAAAGTTTAAGCCATCTAAGTGTACAAGCTTACCATCACTCCTATCAGAAACTTCTCCTACTTCAATAGAAAAATCTTTTTCCATCAGTTCTGGCATAAAATCCTCTATCCATAGAAAAAATGCATTTTTAGGCATAATTCTTCTCATAATATCTACCTCTTCCAAACAGGGCGAAAAAAAATCATACCCACTAGGCTCCCAAGCAATGGGGCAATTATCATCTTTCAAATAAAAATCTTTGGCCCTTTTGGAAATAATTTCTTGCAGGTCTCTATTGTTAGCAGCTAACGCATAGTCATAAGCGAAACCTAAACCAAAAGCAGTGTTTGTGTGCTCTCCTACCCTAATTGGATAATTTAATTTTGGTAAAAATTCTAAATATCTTGAAACAATTAAGTCGGTAAGCGGTTGCAAATTTTTGTCGAGTTGAGTTGCCATCGGATCATCCCAGGTTTTTAATTCTTCTGCAAGTTTCAATAACCAAGCCCAGCCGTAAGTACGCTCATAACTCAAAGCCTGAGGTCTTTTAAAGTAATCGACTTCAGCTTTGATATTCTCGGATGTTAATGATGCTTTTAATTTTTCGCGAATTTCGTCTGCTTTATCAAGATTAGGAAAACGTTTTAAAAGTGCCACTAAAGACCAATGTCCATGTACAGAACTATGCCAATCGAAACAACCAAAAAATGCAGGATGCAATTCTTTAGGTTCTCCCATAGCTTCGGCATTTTCCAGCGTTTGGCTTAATTTATTAGGATATTGTGTTTCAACACATTCTAACGGAAGTTCAGCAAGACGATTTGCTTCTTCTAGCGTAAATTCGACAGTAGTTTCAGGGTTTATAGTTTCTGTAATTGCCTCTACATCAATTAAAGAATCAGATGAGGTTTCCTCTTTTTGCTCTGGATCACTAGCTGTTTCTTTTTTGCAGGAAAAAAGACTAAAAGCTGCAAAAACAAGCACTATTTTTTTCATGAATCGAAATGGATTGAAAATTCAGGAACAATTTATCAAAAATTAATTACAAAAATTTAAAGGTCTTGCTAAAAAGAAAAAAGATTTAGCCCAACCAACCCTCTCTATCTAAACTTCGATATTGAATGGCTTCGCTTATGTGCATTGCTTTAATTTCTTCGGAAGCTTCTAAATCGGCTATTGTTCTGGAGACCTTTAATATTCGATCATAAGCTCTTGCAGAAAGATTTAAGCGCTCCATTGCCGATTTTAATAAATCTTTTGAAGCCGAATCCAAACGACAAAATCTTGATATTTGCTTAGTTCCCATTTGCGAATTATAATGTATATTTTCGTACTCTAGAAATCTTTGAGTCTGTAGTTCTCTGGCTTTAGTTACTCGTTTTCTAATATCGATACTGTTTTCTCCTTTTCTTTCTTCGCTAAGTTTATCGAATGGAACCGGAGTAACTTCAATGTGAATGTCTATTCGATCCAAAAGAGGACCGCTTATTTTACTTAAATAGCGTTGCATTTCGGCTGGTGAAGAAGTTACCGGGGCATCTGGATCATTAAAATAACCTCCTGGGCTGGGATTCATACTAGCAACCAACATAAAACTGGAAGGATAAGTTACTGTAAACCTAGCTCTAGAAATGGTAACCTCGCGATCTTCTAAAGGCTGTCGCATCACTTCTAAAACACTACGTTTAAATTCGGGTAATTCATCTAAAAATAAAACTCCGTTATGTGAAAGTGAAATCTCTCCCGGCTGCGGATAAGCGCCACCTCCAACAAGTGCGACATCTGAAATTGTATGATGTGGACTTCTAAAAGGTCGCTGCGCCATTAAACCATGATCTTTTATTTTACCGACAACACTATGGATTTTAGTCGTTTCTAATGCTTCATGTAAAGTCATAGGTGGTAAAATGCTTGGTAATCTTTTAGCAAGCATGGTTTTACCGGCTCCCGGTGGGCCAATTAAAATGATATTGTGCCCTCCGGCTGCGGCAATTTCCATACATCGTTTGATAGATTCCTGTCCTTTTACATCGGCAAAATCATGCTCGGGATGATCTAAGTGATTATAGAACTCTTCTCGAGTGTTGATTGTGGTTTCAGGTAATTCTGTAGCTTTATCAAAGTGATCGCAAACTTCTTTAATATTATTGACGCCAAAGACTTTAATATCTGAAACTATCGCCGCTTCCTTGGCATTTTGCTGCGGTAAGATAAAGTTTTTAAAACCTTCTTGTTTTGCCTTTATGGCAATAGGAAGTGCTCCCTTGATGGGTTGTAAACTTCCATCAAGGGATAATTCTCCCATTATTATGTATTCTGAAATATTTTCGGCTTTAATTTGACCAGAAGCTGCCAAAATACCGATAGCAAAAGTAAGATCGTAAGCCGATCCTTCTTTTCGAAGATCGGCCGGAGCCATATTCACTATAATCTTTTTTCCCGGAAATTTAAATCCGTTATTTTGTAATGCTGCGGCAATTCTAAAACTGCTTTCCTTCACAGCATTATCTGGCAATCCTACTAAATGGTAGCCTATGCCTTTGTCTATATTTACTTCAACTGCAACAGTTGTTGCTTCTACTCCAAAAACAGCACTACCATAAACTTTTACCAGCATTTAAAGAAAGTTTCTTTAAATCTAGTAAAATATTCTTTTTAGCAAACTGTTATTTAAGCAGTTAACACATTTTTACGATAATGTTCTACTAAAGCATCGATAGGACGTCTAACGATATTCCCCACTTCTATACCGTAAGGTTGAAGCACGGCTTTAATAATATCCTCGCTAAAATAAGCGATAGTACCAATAAAATGTACCGGTGTTGTACGACATTCTGGATAACAAAGAACTCTAGAATGTATAAAATCGGTTAATCCTTCGTGTACTAGTTTGTAAAAATATCCATTTCTTTCATTAGCAAAAATGAATTCTGCAAAAGAGGCCAAATAAGTATTTGGATTGTCCTTCTGGTAGATATTTTTCTTAATTTCATCACTGGTTAAGTCAAATTTTTCTTCAAATTTAACCGCCAATTCAGGGGGCATTCTTTTATAGTAATAGTCACGGATCAATCTTTTTCCGAAGTAGTTACCACTAGCTTCATCCATCAAAATGTATCCTAAAGACGCCACAGATTGATGAATATTCTCTCCATCAAAATAACAAGAGTTAGATCCCGTTCCTAGAATACAAACGATACCAGGTTCTGTAGTAGCAGCGTAAACAGCAGCGACCATATCTTCTTTTACCATTACATCATCTGCATTGGTAAAGAAATTACCAATAATTCCTGCTAATAGCGCACTTGGCTTTGCAGTACCACATCCAGCACCAAAAAAGTGAACTCGTTGTACTTTGTCTTTTACTTCCCTTAGGTCTGCATTTTCTTCTATACGTTGTTCTAATACTATTTCTGGAAATACAGCCGGATTTAATCCTTTAGTTCTGGTTTTAAATATCTTTTCTCCGGAAGCGTCCATCAAAATCCAGTCGCACTTTGTAGAGCCACCATCTGCTATTAGTATCATTTGTTTAGGTATTGATTAGAGATAAAAAAGCCTGAAAAACTATGCAAATTCAAAATTCTGAATTAACGCATAACTTTTCAGGCTTAAAATTAGTTAATTATAGAGAAGCTACGTGAGCAGCTAAATCGATAAGTTTTGAAGAGTATCCATACTCATTATCGTACCATGCGATTAACTTGAAGAAGTTATCATTAAGTGCGATACCAGCTTCAGCATCAAAGTTACACGTATGAGCATCTGATACATAATCCTGGCTTACTACAGCCTCATCTGTATAAGAAATCACACCTTTGTAATCTCCATCAGCTGCTTTTTTGAAAGCTGCTTTAATTTCTTCGTAAGAAGTAGCTTTTTCAGTTTTCACTGTAAGATCCACAACAGAAACATCTGTAGTTGGAACTCTAAAAGCCATCCCGGTAAGTTTTCCTTTAAGCGAAGGAATTACTTTAGTTACAGCAACAGCAGCACCAGTAGAACTAGGGATAATGTTAGCCATAGCACTACGGCCTAATCTAAAGTTTTTCTTAGATGGAGAATCTACAGTAAATTGAGTTGAAGTAGATGCGTGTACAGTTGTCATTAATCCTTCTACTAAACCAAACTCATCATCAATCACTTTTGCAAGTGGTGCAAGACAGTTAGTAGTACAAGAAGCGTTAGATACGATATCCTGATCTGCAGTAACTTCGTTGTGATTTACTCCCATTACAAACATTGGAGCAGTTTTAGAAGGTGCAGAAATTACAACTTTTCTAGCGCCTGCTTCAAGGTGAGCTTTTGCGTTATCTAAATCTGTAAAGATACCAGTACAGTCTAAAACAACTTCTACTCCTGCATCTTTCCACTTAAGGTCTGCTGGATTTTTTTCAGAAGTTACTCTAATTGTTTTTCCGTCTACGATAAGACTTCCGTCTTTAACTTCAACAGAGCCTTTAAATTTACCGTGTACAGAATCATATTTTAAAAGATAAGCCAAATGATCTACATCTAATAAATCGTTGATAGCTACTACTTCTACTTTCTCACTTTGAGCTGCTATTCTAAAAGCAATACGCCCTATACGGCCAAAACCGTTAATTCCAATTTTTGTACTCATTTTTCTATTTTTAAAATTTAAACTGAAGTGATGTCTGCCACCCTCCTTAATTCTTTATCATATTTTGCTTCACCGTTGATAGCGGTGGTAAGTGGAACGCGAACAACTTTTTGATGGCTTAAACCAATCATTACCTTAGAGTCGCCGTCTATTAAAGCTTCTACAGCTCCTACTCCTAATTTACTTGCCAGAACACGATCAAAACAACTTGGCCTACCACCTCGCTGAATATGTCCTAAAACAGATACTCTTATGTCGTAACCCTCTAGCTGCTCTTCTACATGTTCTGCGAGCTGAAAAATATTTTTTCCACTCTTTTCACCTTCAGCGACAACGATAATACTAGAAAGTTTGCCGGACATTTTACTTTTTCTAAGCGATTCGAGCATTCGCTCCAAGCCTTCATCTTCTTCAGGAATTAGAATTTCCTCTGCTCCTGCTCCAATTCCACTATTTAGTGCAATATCGCCGGCGTCTCTTCCCATAACTTCGATAAAGAATAATCTATTATGAGAACTTGCTGTATCTCTAATTTTATCTATAGCTTCAACAACAGTATTTAAAGCTGTATCGTAACCTAAAGTAAAATCTGTACCACTTATATCATTATCAATTGTGGCCGGAATACCTACTATTGGAAGATCAAATTCCTGGCTAAAATATATTCCACCAGTAAAAGTACCATCTCCGCCTATAACAACCAAAGCGTCAATGTTATTTTTTGTTAATTGCTCGTAAGCTCGTTTTCTACCCTCTTTGGTTTTAAATTCCATAGAGCGGGCAGATTTAAGGAAAGTACCACCTTTATTTATGACGTTACGTACAGACCTGGCATTCAGCTCTTCGAAGTCTCCTTCCATTAAGCCCTGATAGCCACGATAAACTCCAACGCAGTCAATTTTATAAAAAGAACAAGCTCTAACGACCGCTCGTATTGCGGCGTTCATTCCGGGAGCATCACCTCCAGATGTTAAGACACCAATTTTTTTTATTTTATTTGCCATCACCTCAAATCTATTTTAAATCTTAATTATAACCTAATTTCAATCATAACTAAATCGATTGCGGTTAATAACTAATAAAAATAGTCTCAAAATGAGACTGTTTTTAGGATTTTGTGAATTTTATTATCAGTTTATTAAAATTTTATATTACTAAGGTAAATATCCCATATTATAGGATTTTTTACAATCCGAAAACTTTTTCGCTTTCCAAATATTTAAAATTCTTTGGCAATTATAGTTTGTAAACGTGAGGATTGAGTTTGAAGATTTTCTTTAAAAATTTAATAATTAAACTTATCCTCACTCAATATTGATCCCTATTATTTATTGTAATTGAATTAACATGGCGTCCTGAGCCTTAATGCGTAAAGTTTCATTTAGCTGAATGTTTTCTCCGGAAATAATTTCCTTCCCAGATGTCGAATCTTGGATTCCTTCAGCATAGTTTTTAAGATCTAAAATCTGGTCTTCAGCACTGTTATTGATTATCACCATTACACTGTTTTCATCATTATATCTGAAATATATGTAGACATTTTTTTCAGGTAAGAACTGAAGCATCTTTCCAAATTGCAGCACTTCATTTTCTTTTCTGAAATTCAACAATTTTGAAGTGAAGTCAAAATATCGATTTTGAATTTCTGTTCTTCCTTCCGCAGTAAAAGCAGATTGCTCATCGCCTTCCCAACCACCGGGAAAATCTTGTCGAATCGCACCATCACCTTTAGCTTTATCGCCACGCATTCCTATTTCATCTCCATAATACAATTGCGGCGTCCCTCTTACGGTAGCAATCATTGTTATCGCCATTTTGTATTTCTGGAAATTACCCTCAGAAATTTCATTAAATCTACCGGTATCGTGATTCCCCATAAAAACCATTAAATTATCGGTATCAGCATATAAAAAGTCGTTTACAAAATTCTCGTAAGCCTTTATCATTCCCCGATCCCAGCTGGCGTCTGGTTCATTAAACATCGACGTCATCGCATCATGCAAGGTAAAATCCATTACCGATGGTAAATTAGAATTGTAATCCTGAATCGCACCAATCGGGCTATCTTTTTGCCAGTAACTAATTTGCGCCTGATCGTGCATCCAAACTTCTCCAACAATATTAAAATATGGATATTCATCCATAATCGCTTTTGTCCATTTTGCAATACCTTTTTTATCATTATACGAATAGGTATCTACCCGAAAACCGTCTAATCCTGAATATTCGATCCACCAGATTGCATTCTGAATCAAATAATTTAACACTAACGGATTACTCTGATTCAAATCTGGCATTGTACCGGTAAACCAACCATCCACACAATAGGTAAAATCACGTTCCGACTTATGCGGATCGTATTGTGTGGTGATTCTATAATTTGAGTTTTCGTAACCCGGAAATTGATGTATCCAATCGTAAGTTGGCAAATCTTTAATCATCCAATGCTCGCTGCCCCAGTGGTTGGTTACATAATCCATAATTAACTTCATATCTTTTTGATGAAGTTCATCAGCTAAGCGTTTATAATCTGCATTGGTTCCGTAACGAGGATCGATTTTATAAACATCGCTTTGCGCGTAAGTGTGATATGAATATCCGGCATCATCGTCAGCTAATAAAGGCGTACTCCAAAGTGCTGTAACACCAAGATCATCTAAATAATCTAAATGATCGATAATACCCTGAATATCGCCACCATGGCGCCCACCTTGCTTAGAACGATCGGCTTTTTCCTGCATTTGTACTGAAGAATCATTTTCTGGATTTCCATTAGCAAAACGATCGGGCATAATTAAATAAATCGCATCGCTGGCATCAAAACCTTCTCGCAAAGCTGAACCTTCGGCTCGTTGTTTTAATTCAAAAGTTTTTGTGATGGTTTTTTTTCCTTTTTTACTGAAGGTAAATTCGTAATCTCCAGCAGCAATATCGCCTGAATTGATGGTTACAAACACATAATTTAAATTTTCGGTTTTGCGAATAGTATTGATGACTACTTCATCTTCTGAAGTAACTTCGTACGTACCGATATTTTTTCCGTAGAACATGATCTGAAGTTCTTGCAGCTTCATATCGCTCCACCAAAAAGGTGGTTCCATTTTATCGATTTGCGCTTGTATTACTCCTGAAAATAATAGCAAGAGTGCAACAAGACTAAGGCTTATATTTTTTTTCATTATTTACGTTTTAGCTAGCATTTTTTCTTCCTAAACTTCGGTTTATACATTTAAGCAATTTGTAGATCGTATAAATTCTCTTAAAATAAATCGTTTTTAAAGCACTATCCCGGAGCAAGCCCGGGATAGTATTTTTCTAATTTTATTTTTTGAAAACTTATATTTTAAAAAGACTATTCTTTCTCGAAAATACTTATGGCATAACCTCCGCCCGGTGCAGAAGTCAGTTTTAAAGTAGTTCGGTTGGTCACTGTTTTTTTAGTGATTTTGTAGGCTTGTGGATTGGTTTTATAATGCGCATTCTTAGCATCGGCATAAATAATGGCTTCATATTTTTTACCATTTTCTAAGAAATCAAGTTTGATTTTTGAAGTTCTTGATTCATTTCCATTCACATTTCCTACAAACCAATTTCCGGTTCCTTTTGCTTTCCTAGCAATCGTAATATAATCACCCGGTTCAGCTTCTAAATACAAACTCTTATCCCAATCTACCGCAACATCCTTTATAAACTGGAAAGCATCTGGAAAACGTTTATAATTTTCAGGAAGATCAGCAGCCATTTGTAACGGACTGTACATGGTTACATACAAGGCTAATTGATTGGCAATGGTAGCATTTAAATGAGAATTGTTATCAGGATTTAATTTACTAATATCCATTTCAAAAATACCCGGTGTATAATCCATAGGACCGCCAATTAAACGTGTGAATGGTAAAATAGTAACGTGATTAGGATTAGAACCACCAAAAGCTTGATATTCGGTTCCCCTAGCCGACTCGTTTCCTATTAAATTTGGCCAGGTTCTACGTAATCCGGTAGGTCGAGCAGCTTCGTGGGCATTTACCATAATTTTATAATCAGCTGCTTTTTTAACCGCATACAAATAGTGATTAACCATCCACTGACCGTAATGGAATTCTCCACGTGGGATAATATCGCCTACATAACCGCTTTTAACCGAATTGTATCCATATTTTTTCATAAACTGGTATGCTGTATCTAAATGACGTTCGTAGTTTCTTACCGAACTCGAAGTTTCATGATGCATCATCATTTCTACACCTTTCGATTCAGCGTATTCTTGAATTTCTTCTACATCAAAATCTGGGTATGGGGTTACAAAATCGAATACATAATCTTTCGATTTTCCAAACCAATCTTCCCAACCTTCATTCCATCCTTCAACTAAAACGGCATCAAAACCATTTTCAGCAGCAAAATCTATATATTCTTTTACGTGTTTAGTATTCGCTCCATGAGTTTTATTAGGTTCTACTTTAGAAAAATCGGTTTCTCCTAATTTTACCGATGGCAGCTCATTGGTATAATTCCAACTACTTTTACCGGTAATCATTTCCCACCAAACACCAATATATTTAATCGGTTTTATCCAAGAAGTATCATCAATTTTATTAGGTTCGTTTAAATTTAAGGTAATATTAGATGCTAAAATATCTCGTGCATCATCGCTCACCATAATGGTTCGCCAAGGCGAAACTGCCGGTGCTTGAATATACCCTTTGTTACCTTGTGCGTCTGGAGTTAACCAAGATTCAAAAATTAAATTTTTATCATCTAAGTTTAAACTCATTAACGAATACTCTTTTAAAGCAGCTTCATGTAAATTAATATACAAACCCTCTTTAGTTTTCATCATTAAAGCAGTTTGTACTCCGGTTTTAGAAAACTGTGTTTGCGAAGCATTAGAAGTCACTGCTCCATCAAACTTATCGCGTATTTCGGTTAATTTGGATTTTGTATAATCATACTCCTGCGTATCGTAATCTCCGGGAATCCAAAAAGCGGTATGATCGCCCGTCATAGCAAATTGTGTATGCTCTTCTTTAATCACAAAATACACTAAATTTTCTTGCTGAGGAAATTCATATCGAAAACCTAAACCATCGTTAAATAACCGGAACCGAATAATCATTTTTCGATCTTCTAATGGCTGATTTAACGTCACTGCCAACTCGTTATACTGATTTCGAATTTCAGATTGTTCACCCCAAACCGGTTTCCAGGTTTCATCAAAAGTTGACGTTTCTGTATTGGTAACTTCAAAAGAGTTTACTAATGATGTTTTATCATCTTTAAGTTCTAAACCTAATTTGCTGGGTTTTATAACTTCCTTGCCTTTATAAAAAAGTTGGTAGGTAGGAGAACCATCATCCTTCAAATTAAATTTCATTTTAAAATTATCGTCCGGCGACGATAATTCTTGCGACATCCCTAGCGCCGAGGCCAAAAAAATACTTACTACTACTAAAAAATTTCTCATAATTATATACTTAGGTGTTTTGGACATTTATTTCTTTTCCATTAAGCAAAATGCTTAATGGTTTATTTCCTTCAACCAAAAATGTGGTCTGTTTTTGACCAATATTAATGGTTACAATCTGATTTCTGAAATTCACTTTAAAACTAAAGCTTTTCCATTGTTTCGGCAATTTTGGGGTAAACGATAATTTTCCATCCACAACACGCATTCCTCCAAAACCTTCTACAATACTCATCCAGGTTCCCGCCATGCTCGTAATGTGGCAACCTTCTTTTACTTCGTGATTATAATCGTCTAAATCTAATCGAGAAGTCCGTAAATAAAAAGTATAGGCCTGTTCCATTCTACCCAGTTTTGCGGCCTGAATACTATGTACACAAGGCGATAACGAAGATTCGTGAACAGTAATAGGTTCGTAGAAATCGAAGTGCTTTTCTAGGTTTTCTTCGGAAAAATGATCTTCAAAGAAATAGAATCCCTGAAGCACATCGGCCTGTTTGATGTAGCAACTTCTTAGAATGCGATCCCAACTCCAATTTTGGTTAATTGGACGCTGGTTTTTTGTAAGCTTGCTAACCGGCTCAATTTCTTTATCTAAAAAACCATCTTGTTGAAGATACACGCCAAATTCTTCAGAATACGGGAAATACATATTATCAGCTACATCTTTCCACTTCGCAATTTCTTCTGAATTTAAATTAGTTTTGGCTAAAATTCGAGCATGATCATCCGCATATTCCGCTTTAATTTTCTCGATATTTTCGATACAATATTCGATACACCATTTCGCTAAATAATTAGTGTACCAGTTATTGTTTACATTATTTTCGTATTCGTTTGGTCCGGTAACGCCAAGAATTACATATTTATTTTTGTTTTTACTGAAGTTTGCGCGTTGCTGCCAAAATCTTGCAATCGCGATCATTACTTCCAGCCCCATTTCTGGCACATAACTGTAATCTCCTGTAAATCGAACATAGTTATAAATGGCAAAAACCATGGCTCCGTTACGGTGGATTTCTTCAAAAGTAATTTCCCATTCGTTATGGCTCTCTTCTCCATTCATGGTTACCATCGGGTAAAGCGCCGCTCCATTAGTAAAGCCTAATTTTAGTGCATTTTCTATTGCCTTTTCTAAATGATTGTAGCGATACGTCAACAGGTTTCTAGCCACCTGCTGATCTTTGGTTGCCATATAAAACGGAATACAATACGCCTCGGTATCCCAATAGGTGCTACCGCCATATTTCTCGCCGGTAAATCCTTTAGGACCAATATTTAATCGTTCGTCTTTTCCTAAATAAGTTTGATTTAGTTGAAAAATATTAAACCGAATTCCCTGTTGCGCCTTTACATCACCATCGATGGTGATATCGGCCATTTCCCAGATTCTTGCCCAGGCTTCTTTTTGCTCCTGAAGTAATTTTGCAAAACCTGAAGTTGTCGCTTTTTGCAATACATTTTTTGCCGCTTCAATTAACGAATCTTGCTTATGATTCATATCGGTTACATAACCGGCATATTTTTGAAGCGTAATTTTTTCACCTTTATTTACTTTAACAGAATATGAAATACTTACCTGATCTTCGGCTTTTTCTACTTCACCTTCAATCTGAAGTTTTTCACCATTCAAAGTGATTTCAGATTGCATATAAGTGCCAACATGATATTCGGTTTTTAGGGTTTTAGAGACTACAAACGCCTGATCATTTATAGCCTTAACTTCTAAAGTCTGCCAAAAACGCTCTTCCCAGTTAGCGTCACGGTTGGTGATCCCGCCATCCAGATAAGGCGTAAATTTTACTACCGCATCGGCATTTAGCACCTCAACTTCGTAGTTTATAGCACCTAACTCGTCGTCGACAATAGAAAGGAAACGAGTTGCGATTACTTTTACTTCAAGATCGTTTGGCATCACCGCAACAAAACTTCGTTGGTGATAGCCTTCTTTCATATTTAATTCGCGCACAAAATCTTTTACCGCTTTACAGGTATTAAGATCTAAAGCTTCTTCGTTTATAGCAACATTAATTCCTATCCAATTTGGGGCATTTAAAACCTTAGCAAAATATTCGGGATAGCCGTTTTTCCACCAACCCACTTTTGTTTTATCGGGATAAAAAACACCGGCGATATAATTTCCCTGAAAGGTGTCGCCAGAATATTGCTCTTCAAAATTGGCACGTTGCCCCATGGCGCCGTTACCAATACTGAATAAACTTTCTGAAGATTCGACGCGCGTGGCATCAAAACCCTCTTCTATAATGGACCATGCATCTGGTTTAATATAATCCTGATTCATTCGTTATTTTATTTATTTTGGAGTAGATTTTTTAAAAATTCAATCGAGATCTCTGTAAAATCAATGAAGATATAATCGGCTTCATAAAGTGTTTTTTCTTCGCCAATCCCAATGCTTATCATTTCACCTTTGTTCGCTGCCTGTACTCCGGCCACCGAATCTTCAAAAACGATACAGTTTTGCGGAGCGATATTCAGTTTTTCAGCAGCAATTAAGAAAACTTCAGGATCTGGTTTCGCTTTGCTTACGTCTGTACCATCTACAATTGCAGCAAATCCATCCTTTAAGTCTATTTTTTCTAAAATATGACGTGCATTTTTACTCGCCGATCCTAATGCATACGGAATGTTATTTTCTTCTAAATAATCCAAAACTTTTTGCACTCCCGGGAGCACCTCTCCTTTATCCATCTTATTTACATAAGACAGGTAATTCTCGTTCTTTAACTGCATTTGGCGATTAAACTCTTCTTCTGAAAGTTGTTTATTTCCCCAGTTCAGTATCTTTTTTAGCGAATCTACCCGGCTCACTCCTTTTAATTCTTCATTCTGCTCTTTGGTAAAATCGAAACCCAAATCATTAGCCAGTTTTTTCCAGGCTAAAAAATGGAATTTTGCAGTATCTACGATTACACCATCAAGATCGAATATGATAGCTTTTTCACTCATTTTAATGTTTCTTGAATTCTTAGTTAGTAGCAATATTAGATGAGACTTCTTCGTCATCGTCGTCTATTCTAAGGGTTAGAATCGCGGCAATAATAAAGGCAACACCACTCATCATTAGCGCATAAATAGGATCACCGCCATAAAGGTATTTTACCATTGGACCACCTATAAGCGCATTTATTATCTGCGGCACCACAATAAAGAAGTTAAAAATCCCCATATAAACACCCATTTTTCGAGGTGGTATCGCTCCGGCTAAAATAGCATAAGGCATCGCCAGAATACTAGCCCAGGCAATACCAATACCAACCATGCTTAAGATCACCCAATTTTCATCTGGCATTACATAGATAGAAAGCAAACCTGCTCCACCAATAAGTAATGAAATAATATGTGTTTTTTTACGGCCTACTTTTTTGGCAATTACCGGTAAGAAAAACGCAAAAACTGCAGAAACGGCATTATAAACTCCAAATAAGATACCAACCCAATCCGCTGCATCCTGATACGTCTCACTACTAGAATCTGAAAGTGGCAAACCATAGATATGATGCGCAATTGCCGGGGTAGCAAATACCCACATTCCAAACAATCCAAACCAAGAAAAAAATTGCACCCAGCTTAGCTGACGCATCGTGTGTGGCATTTTTACAAAATCGGTAAAAATATCGGTGATCTTAGATTTCTCTTCATCTGGAACTACTTCATCTGGTTTATCTTCCTGAGCGTGAAAATGCTCTAATTCTTCTGGGCTGTATTCTTTAGTTGTACATACTGTAATTAAGATGCTTACAATTAAAACCACAGCACCAATAATAAAAGATAAAAGAAGATTTAAAGGAATCTCCCCTTCCGCAGCTCTATTTGTAAATCCAAACCAATTGGTTAATACATAAGGTAACCATGAGCCTACTACAGCTCCAATTCCAATTAGTACTGTTTGAATACTAAAACCTAAGGTTCGTTGATCACTTGGAAGGTTATCGGCCACTAATGCTCTAAATGGCTCCATGGCTACGTTAAAAGACGCATCCATTATCATTAACATGCCGGCACCAACCCATAAGGATGGCATAATTGCGGTAAATAAATCGGCATTTGGCATTAAAACCAAACCAATGGCGGCCAATATTCCACCTGTTAAGAAAAACGGTCGGCGTCTACCCAATTTGGTCCAAGTGCGATCGCTATAATAACCAATGATAGGTTGAACGATCAAACCGGTAACAGGAGCGACGATCCAAAACCATGAAAGATGTTCGACCTCTGCACCAAAAACCTGAAGAATACGGCTTGCGTTAGCATTTTGCAATGCAAAGCCCATTTGAATTCCTAGAAAACCGAACGTCATATTCCAAATTTCCCAGAAACTTAATTTGCGTTTCTGCATATCGTAATTTTAAATGGTTACGATAAGCACTAAGACTTATCAAAACTTAATTTAGGTAGGAAGTAAAAATATAAGCTTTGATAAATTAACTAATTTGGGGATAAATATAATTAATAATTTAAAAATTGCTGCATTAAATCACTACTTTGTTGATTCGCGTTCTATTAAACCTGTATCTACGATGATAGTTTTATAACTTTCTTCTTCGTTAGGTGATTTTTCTAATTTTTCAATTAATAATCTTGCTGCTTCCTCTCCCATTCTACTCCCATGCTGACTAATAGTGGTTAAACTGGGAATAAAACGTTTCGACAATTCACCATCAGTAAAACCGATAACCTGAACATCATCAGGAACTTTTTGTCCTTTTTCCTGAACCGCACGTACAGCATCTGCTGCAAAATGTTCGTTTACGGCAAAGAGCGCATCAAAATCTCCTTCTTTTATAAAAGCTGAAATTTCCTGCTCTACCTCTTCCATATTCTCTATTTTCAGAATATTTCTTTCAATTACATCAAATCCATTTTCTTTAAGCGCATCGGTATATCCCTGAGTTCTTAATTTACCCACACTAATATAATCTACGGTAGAGATAATCCCTATATTTTTGGCTCCTTTATCAATAAGACATTGAACTGCCTTTTTCGCTCCTTTTATATCATCAATGATAACCTTGTCTGACGGAATTTGTTCTACCGAACGATCAAAAAGCACTAAAGGCATTCCCTGATTAACCACTTCGGTTAAATGATGATAATCCTCTTTTTGCATGGTTTCTTTAGCCACAGAAACTATAAAACCATCGATACTACCATTGGCCAGCATTTCCATATTCAATACTTCTTTATCAAAACTGTTGTCTGAAAGGCAAATAATAACACTATAACCACGCTCATTTGCCACATGCTCAATTCCGCTAATAACCGTAGTAAAAAAATGATGAATGATCTCTGGAATAACAACACCTATGGTTTTTGTTTTTCGATTTTTAAGACTTAGCGCAATATTATTAGGTTTATAATTATATAATTTGGCAAATGCCTGTACTTTTTTTCTGGTATCTTCCCCAATTTCAGGACTATCCCTTAAGGATTTTGATACGGTTGAAATTGAAACATCTAATTCTCTTGCAATTTGCTTTAAAGTAAGTTTTGGCCTCATAATATTAAATCTACATGATTTGCGCTCTTCCAATATTCCAAAAATACTATAAAATCATAGTTTCTTTTACGATTTAGAGATTTTCCGGGCGTAAAAGAGAAAAGTTTTCAACACTACAACGTTGTAGTGTACTTTCATTGACATATCCTCAAAAAAAGAAGATAAAATTTATATAATTTTAACCACAGGAAGTAAAAATATAAGATCTAACAAGTAAAATTAGATATTGAAATTTATGAAAACGATTACTAAAGGAATACTAGGTTTACTTTGCTTGTTGCCTATCCAGTTTTTTGCTCAGGAGCAAGTCTCGGGAACAGTTACAGAAGCCGCTACAGGAATGCCTGTTCCCGGTGCAAACGTGATAGTGAAAGGAACCTCTAACGGAACGATGACCGATTTTGACGGTTTATACACTATCGAAAACCTTGTAGTTGGAGATACCATTGCCTATTCTTTTCTTGGCTTTGAAACCGAAGAAATTGAATTTACCGGACAGAACGAAATTAACGTGTTACTAAAAGAAAATCAGTCTCAATTAGACGAAGTGGTAGTTGTAGGTTATGGTACCATTCGTAAAAAAGATGCAACTGGGGCGGTGAATCAAATTTCTACTGAAGATTTTAATAAAGGACAGGTTAACACCGCAAGCCAGTTAATAACCGGTAAAATTGCTGGTGTAAATGTAACTTCTGGTGGTGGTGCGCCAGGTGAAGGTCAAAATATTAATATTAGAGGTATTGGTTCTATTTCTTTAAATAGTTCGCCATTATTTGTTGTAGATGGAATTCCATTAAATAATGAAAGCATAGGAGGATCCAGAAATCCATTAGACTTTATAAATCCTAATGATATTGAAAGCATGACGGTTTTAAAAGATGCCTCTGCTACAGCAATCTATGGATCTAGGGCTGCTAACGGTGTAATTATGATTACCACTAAAAAAGGGAAAGGCCAAGAGTTTAAATTCAATTATTCTAGCGCTACTACCTTGTATCGTCCTACCGATTATGTTGATGTTTTAAATGCAGGTGACTTTAGAGAACTTGTAACCCAGATTGGTAGCGAATCGGCTATCGAATTATTAGGAGACGCAAACACAAATTGGCAAGATCAAATTTATAAAGACGCAATAGGTTTTGAGCATAATTTCAGTACTACCGGTAATATAGGTGGTTTTATGCCAACCCGGGCTTCTGTTGGTTATACAGATCAGGATGGAATATTAGATTCTGATAATTTCTCCAGAACAACTGCTTCGTTAAGTTTACGCCCTTCATTTATGGATGGTCACCTAAAAGTAGAAGTAAATGCCAGAGGAATGTATACTGAAAATACTTTTGCAAATAAAGATGCTATTGGTGCTTCAGTAGATTTCGATCCTACTCAGCCAATTTATGACGAAGCTTCTCCATTTGGTGGTTACTATACATGGCTAAACTCTGAAGGTTATCAGCAAAACCTGGCTCCCACCAATCCTGTAGCTTTGTTACGCTTTAAAGACGATACTTCAGAAATTAGAAGATTTATAGGCAATACCAAAGTAGATTATCGTCTTCATTTTTTACCTGAATTAACCGCTACCATAAACATTGGTTTAGATAAAACCAACAGCCATGGTCGCGTAATTACTTCTGAAGAGATGCCATCTTCAAATACCGACTGGGAAGGTTCTTTTACCAATTACGAAAATGAATCTACCAACAAATTATTAGATGCATATCTTACTTACGATAAAGATTTTAACGATAAAAACAATCTTAAATTAGTTGGAGGATACTCTTACCAGAGCTTTGAAACGCATAAATTCGATTATAATAGTTTACGCGAAAAAGACGGATTAAATCCTAATACCATAACTAAATATAAAAGTGTTCTATTATCGTATTTTGGTCGCGCTAATTATAATTATGACGATAAATATCTAGTTACCGCCACTTTACGAGCAGATGCTTCTTCTAAATTAAATCCTGATGACAGATGGGGCTATTTTCCTTCAGTAGCTTTAGCCTGGAATATAAGTAATGAGAACCTTTTCAATACTGAAAAGATCAATCAATTAAAACTGCGCATAGGTTACGGGGAAATTGGGAATGTAAATGGTTTGGGCGATTACAAGTATTTAACTCGTTATAACAAAAGTATTGCCGGGGCCGATTATCAACTAGGTGACAATTATTATCAAACCTATCGACCAGAACCTATCAATAAAAATTTACGTTGGGAAGTAGGAAATACGCTAAATGCCGGGATTGATTATGCTTTTTTTAATAGCCGCATTTCAGGATCTATTAACGCGTATATCAAAACAACTCAAGATTTAATTAGTAATGTAACAGTAGATCCTTTCACTAATTTTTCAAACAGAATTGAAAGCAATATTGGCGACATGGAAAATAAGGGGATTGAATTTGAATTAAATGCCATTCCTATTCAAACTGAAGATTTTACGTGGAATATTGGCTTCAACATGGCTTTAAATAAGAACGAAATTACCAATTTACCAGATCAAGTTGAGGTTGGTGGTATAGATGGCGGTACTGGTAACACGGTTCAACTTCATAAAGAAGGCTATTCACCGTTCAGTTTCTGGGTGTATAAACAAGTTTATAATGAAGACGGGAAACCTATCGAAGGTGCCTATGTAGATCGTAATGGGGACAATCAGATTACAGAAAAAGATAAATACTTATATAAAGATCCGTTTGCAGATATTACCATGGGCTTCAATACCAACCTGAATTACAAAAATTGGGACTTGGCAGTGGTTACAAGAGCTAGTTTAGGAAATTATGCATACAACAACATGGCTTCTAGCCGTGCTTATGAAACGAAAGCCACAATAAATGGAATTTTAAGTAATCTACATCGTGATTATTATTCAACAGGTTTCAAATCCTTAACCGATACTAATTTAAGAAGCGATTACTACGTTCAGGATGCATCCTTCTTTAAGCTCGATAATATTACCCTTGGTTATACTTTCAATCAAATTTTTGAAGATTCTAATCTACGCGTTTATGGTTCTGCTCAAAATGTGCTTACCGTTACCGATTACGATGGTTTGGATCCTGAAATTTATATAGGTGGTGATTTTCCAACCACGGGTATCGATAATAATTTCTACCCAAGACCACGAATATATACTATAGGTGTATCTCTTAATTTTTAAAAAAGACTTATGAAAACGATAAACTTGATAAAAAAATTGATGCTGGCCCTACCTATTACGCTGCTGGTATCCTGTCATGACGATCTGGATCAAGATCCTAAAATAGATCCTAATAATTTTACTGAAAATGATGTTTTCGCAAATGCAGATGAAGCAAGAGGTGCAATAGCCAAATTGTATGCAAGTTTAGCATTAACCGGCCAGGAAGGCCCTTCTGGAAAACCTGATATTACAAGTATCGATGAAGGTACTTCACAATATTCCAGAATGCTTTTTAATCTGAATGAATTAACTACAGATAATGCTGTGGTTAGTTGGGGAGATCCAGGTTTACCAGACCTTCACGCCATGAACTGGGAAGCGGGAAACATTTTTACCACCGCAATGTACTATCGATTAGCACAAGAAGTTTCTTTTTGTAATTCGTTTATTAATAATGCAGAAAGTTTAAGCGATAATAGCGAAGTTGGGTACTACATTGCAGAAGCTCGTTTTTTACGTGCCTTTGCCTATTATAACCTTATTGATTTATATGCGAATATTCCAATAGTAACTGAAGTTTCTACTGCTCTTCCTGCCCAAAATTCTAGAGAAGAGGTGTTTGATTTTGTGGAATCTGAATTATTAGATATTCAAGATCAATTAAAAGAAAGCGGTGCTAACGAATATGGCAGAGTAGATCGCGTTGCAGCATGGGCTTTACTTTCTAAATTATATTTAAATGCTGAAACATGGGTGAATGAAGACAGATATACCGATGCTATAGCTTATGCCAAACAAACCATAAATTCTTCTTACGCTATAAACACAACAGATGCTAACGGAAACGGATCTGCTTATGACGAATTGTTTCTTGCAGACAACAATAGTAATGGCGCCCAAAAAGAATTCATCTTTGTATTGAATTTTGATGGAAATAACTCTAGAACCTATGGCGGCACAAGCTTTTTAGTACATGCTGCTATTGGCGGATCGATGACAGCCTCAGACTATGGTGTTAACGGTGGTTGGGAAGGTTTAAGAACTACTAAAGCATTAGTATCTAAGTTTGATTATGCGATCACCGAGACCGATGAAGATGGTAATCCTATAGCCTGGAACGATAAAAGAGCTATGTTCTATACCGATGGTCAAAACCTTGAAATTAATACCATTGCAAATACTTTTAGTGATGGTTATGCCGTAGTAAAATTCAGCAATATAGACAGCCAGGGAAATAGTGGTAGTGACGAAGCAGGTAATTTCACAGATACCGATCTACCTTTAATTAGATTAGCTGATATTTATTTGGTATATGCTGAAGCTGTTACACGCGGTGGTTCGGGTGGAGATTTACAAACCGCTACTAATTATATTAATGAGTTAAGAGAACGTGCTTTTGGTAATAACACCGGAAATATTTCTTCTTCAGATGTTAATTTAGACCTTATTTTAAACGAAAGAGCTCGAGAATTATATTGGGAAGGACAGCGTAGAACAGATTTAATACGTTTCAATAAATTCACCTCTGCCAATTACTTGTGGCCATTTAAAGGTGGTATTCGCCCGGGAACTTCAGTTTCAGAATATAGAGAAATATTTCCCCTTCCAAGCAATATCATTTCCATAAATCCAAATCTTACACAAAACTCAGGATACTAAAATATTTAAAACTATGAGAAATTTTAAATACCTTTTAATCGCATTTTTAGGAATCTTCACTACTTTTTCTTGCTCAGACGATGATGATTTTACATTTGTCGCAAAAGAAGATCCTAACGGAATTTTATTTACCAATTCCGCTGCTGAAGTTTATACTTTAGAAACAAATAACGCTAACAATCTGGCAGAACGTTTTGTTTGGAATGCAGTAGATTTTGGTGTTCAAACACCTATTAATTATGAACTACAGGGAGCTACTTCTTCTACTTTCGATACCATAGCTGCAATAAGTGATGGTAAAAGTACTAATGCAGCAGTTACGGTTAAAAACATGTTAGAACTGGCAAAAGATGCCGGTTTAGATAACGATCCAGATACAGAAGCACCAAACTCTGGCGAACTTTATTTTAGAGTTCGGGCCTATGCCGGCAGTAATGGTGGCGGCAACTTAGTGGAGCAATATTCAGATACCTTAAGTGTTATGGTAATGCTTCCGGAAAATACTGATGCTTTAGAACTAAAAAGAGAACTTTATTTGGTTGGTGATGCTACTGCTGCAGGATGGAGTAATGACAATAATAACACCCCTCTTTTTAGAGATGCTGAAAATGATGACATCTATTATTTTGAAGGAAGATTCGCAGGAGGTGCCGATGTTGAAGGATTTAAACTTTTAGAAAATTTAGGCCAATGGCAGCCACAATGGGGAATTTCAGAAGAATTAGTAACCAGCAGCGAGGTTTTAGGTGGCGATCCTAATGCATTTAAAGTTAATGAGGATACCTACTATAGTTTAATCGTAAATGTTTCAGATGGCACTTATTCTATGGAAACTCTTGCAACTAATGATGCACCTAGTTACACAAGCATAGGAATCATTGGTGACTCAACACCAGGTGGATGGGATGCCGATACCGATATGACGCAATCTGAATTTAATCCTCATATATGGTATATAAAAGATTTCGTGCTTAACGATGGTGAGTTTAAATTTAGAGCCAACGATGCATGGGATGTAAGTTGGGGTATCGCTTCAGCAGCAATTAGTGGAGAAACTAATTTAGGAGGTGAGAATATTACTGCAGCTCCAGGGACCTATAATATCTGGTTTAATGATCTAGATGGACGCTACTTATTAATTCCACAGGTTGAAGAATAAAAACTACTAATAAAAAGGCTGCGATGGCAGCCTTTTTTAACTTCTTTTCTTATGAAAAAAATTACAAGTATTCCTCTACTCTATTTTCTGATTTTGGCTCTTATATTTAGTTGTTCTTCAGATGATGATATGGTTCTAGATTCAGAAAATGATAACGATGTAGAGCAACCCGAAACAGTTTCAGCATTGAACTTATCAGATTACGATAATGGATCTCGAGTAATGATGCAGGCATTTTACTGGGATGTAGAACCAAGATTTGAATGGTGGAATACCATCGCAGAACAAATTAGCGATTGGTCTGAAAATGGGGTAGATCGTATTTGGTTACCGCCAGCAAGTAAAGGGCAATCAGGCGGATATTCTATGGGCTACGATCCTTCCGATTATTTTGATTTTGGAGAATATAATCAACATAGTACGATACCTACGCGATTTGGAACTCGTGAAGATTTAGAAAGCTTAATTGCTGAAGCGCATGAAAATAATCTGCAAGTAATTGCCGATATCGTTTTAAATCATAATTCTGGTGGTGGTTTAGAATACAATCCTTATCGTGAAAGAGATACATACACGCTTTTCGACGAAACTCATGGCAATGCTTCAGGAATGTTTAATAGAAATTACGAAGATTTTTATCCTAATAGCGTAAGCGAGTACGATCCGCCAAGTTTATTTTATCAAGAAACAAACTTAGATCATCACAGAGAGCGCGTTAAGGACTGGTTATGGAAGAATGAGAATTCTGTTGCTAAATACTATAAAAACGTGATGGGATTTGATGGCTGGCGTTTTGATTATGTGCTAGGTTTTGAACCTTTTGTAATTAAAAACTGGTTAGATGAAGTTGGCGGTTTTGCAGTAAGTGAACTTTGGGACGGCAATCCAGATGTGCTGCGAAAATTTATAGACGAAACTGGCAGTAGTGTATTCGATTTTTCAACATTCTATAAATTAGAAGAAGCATTTGATAGAAATGACGATCTGCAAATTTTAGAGAATGATATGCTATGGAAAACAAATGCCGATAAAGCCGTCACCTTTACTGCAAATCATGATACCGAAAAGGATGATGACGAGAACAACGTAATTGCTGCCGAAAATAAATTGAAAGCCTATGCTTATATTTTAACGCACCCCGGCTATCCTTGTATTTTTTATTCCGATTACAAAAATGAAGCGTTCCAGCAACCTATTCAGGAACTGATTAAAATTCACAATAGCTTAGCCATAGGTGATGTCACAATTTTACATGTAGATGATGACGAGTACATCATGAAACGAAACGGAAATGCAGAAAATCCAGGTCTAATTTTATACATCAACACTAGCGCTAATAATAAGCGCCGAATTGTAGCTTCAGATTGGGAAAATACGATTTTAATGGATTATACCGGCAATTCTGCTTTTCAACCCAAATCAGAAAATTCAGGAAACGTGAGTATAGAAGCTCCTGCAAATTCTTATGCTGTTTGGTCTATTATGAAATAAATTAAAAATTGGCAAAATTTAAAAACTTCAAATTGAAGCTGAAGTAGAAAAAAATCCGACATATTTTAAGTCGGATTTTTTTGTTAAAATTCATAGTATTTTCATTCAAAAAAGTACTTTTGCAATCTCAACATTCGTTAATAACGAATCTATTAAATACCTCCTCTACATAAAGCAAAAAATAGATGTTTTTTGTTCACTTCTCCTTTATTCAAAAACAAATAAATAACTGAAAAACAATTTATTAACAACTTATTTTTGATAACTTTTATCAACCAGAAGAACAAAAAATCCTTAATATTTATTTACTTTTATCGCTCTTAAATTTTAGTTTTTTCATTTAACCGAAGCGATTTTATGCCTGTAGATACAACACCCAAAAAAGCTACTACTTACACTCAAGACGAAGCTTTTAAAGCTTCTCTAGAATATTTTAAAGGAGACGATCTTGCTGCCCGTGTTTGGGTAAACAAATATGCTCTAAAAGATTCTGATGGAAATATTTATGAGCTTACGCCAAACGATATGCATCGCAGAATTGCAAAAGAGATTGCAAGAGTAGAGCAACGCTATCCCAATGCGATGTCTGAAGATGAAGTTTTCGATCTTATAAAAGATTTCAAATATATAGTACCCCAAGGCAGCCCTATGGCCGGTATAGGAAATCCTCACCAAATTGCATCGCTATCAAATTGTTTTGTTATTGGTAATGATGGAAGCTCAGATTCTTATGGCGGAATCATGAAGATAGACCAAGAGCAGGTTCAGCTGATGAAACGCCGTGGTGGTGTAGGCCACGACTTATCGCATATTCGACCAAAAAGTTCACCGGTAAAAAATTCAGCCTTAACTTCAACAGGCATTGTCCCTTTTATGGAACGCTATTCTAATTCTACTCGTGAAGTAGCGCAAGATGGCCGCCGTGGTGCTTTAATGCTTTCCGTATCGATTAATCATCCCGATTCAGAAGATTTTATCGATGCTAAAATGGAACAGGGTAAAGTTACCGGAGCAAATGTTTCTGTGAGAATTGATGATGAATTTATGAAAGCTGTAAAAAATCAAACAGCTTACACTCAAAAATATCCGGTTTTTAGTGAAACGCCTAAATTCAGTAAAGAGATTGAAGCAGAAAAACTTTGGAAAAAAATTGTGCATAATGCCTGGAAATCTGCTGAACCAGGGATTTTATTCTGGGACACGGTAATTAACGAATCGGTACCCGATTGTTATGCCGATCTAGGTTATAAAACTGTTTCGACAAACCCATGTGGCGAAATTCCGCTCTGTCCTTACGATTCTTGCCGATTGTTAGCCATCAATTTATTTTCTTACGTTGAAGATCCATTTACAGAGAAAGCGAAATTTAACTACGAGCTTTTCAAAAAACATATTAGCGCAGCTCAACGAATCATGGACGATATTATCGATCTTGAATTAGAAAAAATTGACGCCATTCTTGAGAAAATTGAAGCCGATCCTGAAAGCGAAGAGGTTAAAGGAGTAGAGCGCAATCTTTGGTTAAATATTAAAAAGAAGGCACAAGAAGGAAGAAGAACTGGTATTGGGATTACTGCTGAAGGTGATATGCTCGCCGGTTTAGGAATAAGATATGGCAGCGAAGAAGGTGTTGCTTTTTCGACCGAAATTCATAAAAATATCGCACTTGCTGCTTATCGTGCTTCTGTAGATGCTGCAAAAGAAAGGGGTGCTTTTACTATTTTCGATTCTGAAAGAGAAAAAGAAAATCCATTTATACTTCGATTAAAAGAAGCTGATGAAAAATTATACTACGATATGTTGGAACATGGTCGTAGAAATATCGCATTGCTAACCATTGCACCAACTGGTACTACTAGTTTAATGACGCAAACAACTTCAGGAATAGAACCTGTTTTCTTACCAGTTTACAAACGCCGAAGAAAAGTAAATCCTAATGATAAGGATTCTCGCGTTGATTTTGTAGATGAAGTTGGCGATAGCTGGGAAGAATATGTGGTTTTTCACCATCGTTTTAAAGAATGGATGAAAATTAATGGGCACGACATTGATAAAAACTATTCTAATACCGAGTTAGATGAATTGGTAAAAGCTTCTCCTTACTACCAAGCTACCAGTAACGACGTAGATTGGTTAAGTAAAGTAAGAATGCAAGGAGCTGTACAAAAATGGGTAGACCATTCAATAAGTGTTACAATTAATTTACCTAATGATGTAAGCGAAGAACTTGTAGGCAAATTATATCTGGAAGCATGGGAAGCGGGATGTAAAGGTGTTACGGTTTATCGTGATGGTTCCCGCTCTGGAGTATTAATTTCTAATGAAGACAAAAAAGAAGAAAAAAATGATACTCAAGGAATATTCCCCACTAAGCGTCCTCAGGTTTTAGAAGCTGACGTTGTACGTTTCCAGAATAATAAAGATAAATGGATCGCCTTTATTGGTTTGATCGATGGCAGACCTTATGAAATTTTTACCGGATTTTCAGATGATGAAGACGGTATTCTTATTCCTCGCTGGGTAAACGAAGGATTAATTATTAAAAATAGAAATGAAGACGGTTCTTCACGCTACGATTTTCAGTATAAAAATAAAAGAGGTTATAAAACAACCATAGAAGGCTTATCACATAAGTTTAATCCAGAATTCTGGAATTATGCAAAACTTATTTCCAGTACACTAAGACATGGTATGGCGATCGATAACGTGGTAAATCTTGTAAATAGCTTGCAGTTGGATACCGAATCTATTAATACCTGGAAAAACGGAGTCGCGAGAGCCTTAAAACGCTTTATCGAAGATGGTACCGTTGCGAAAAAAGAAAAATGTAGCAATTGTAATTCTTCGAATCTTATCTATCAGGAAGGCTGCCTAACCTGTAAAGATTGTGGTTCTTCCAAATGTGGATAAACAACTAAAAAGTTAAGTTATAAAAGAGCTGCCTAATGGCGGCTCTTTTTGTTTTTGGTTCACTCCCCCTAACCTTCTGAAAATTTAATATTTAGCACTTTTTTTTTATAATTGTATATCAAGAAAATTATATACATTTAACCGTTATTTATAAATAATTTTTTATTCATTATTAAATCACAAAATATATCGATTAAACTTACTTTTTGGATTCTGCAATCCATTATCATTAATGAAAATTAAACATTTTTGTATCATCATCTACTTCGCTTTTGTAGGGGTACACAGTCAGGTTTCCAGAAAAGACTGGAATGAAGGAAATTTAACCTGGAATGATTTTCAGGAACGTGAAATTGCTTTTGAACATTCTATTTCAGAATTAAAATATACCATTGGGTATACTACGGAAAAACAGAAACGCAAGGATACGGTAATTTTAAGATTACAATCATTTTGTTACATCGATCCGCAGATATCCTGGGTGCATCCAGATTTTAAAACTGAAGAAAACCTAGAGTACAATCAGATTATATTTGATATTGCTGAATTATACAGAAGAAAATTACAATACGAACTAGATAGATTAGGCTCTTATTATTCAGCTGAAACCGTTTTTCAGAACATTTATCAGAACTTAAATGATGAAGTTGCCATGTTCCAAAAACAAAGTGACTACGGAAGAAACTATGCTGTAATACTACAATGGAAACCCAATATCGAAGACCGGCTGGATATTTACAATAATAATAAATTGCCGGAGTACGAGAAAGCAAACTTCGGACTGGGATTTAACGTAGGCGCGCTCTATAGCTTTCGTAACGGCGAGGTTAAAGAGCATTTCGGTAATTCTATAAGTTTTTTGTTTGGATTCGATTTAGCATTTAAAAATTCGATTTTGAATATTAACGGAGCAATATCTGGAGGACGCGTAGAAGATGAATATCTAGGGAACATTTATTGGGAACAAAGAGAACGATTTTCGGTGGCTTTGATAGATATTTCTTACGGTTACGCCATTATTGACAATTCGAAATTGAAATTAACTCCTTTTGCCGGTTTGGCAATTACAGAATTTTCAGAAATAAATTATGATGGTGAAGAACACGATCTAATTATGACTGATTTTAATTTTCTATTTGGGTTAAGTGCCGATTTTAAACTTAGAACTCATATCAATACCATTCCTAATTTGTTTCTGGGTAGAAAAGATATTTCTTTTAGCGCAATTAGAGCGAAATTATTCGTTTCTAAGAATGATTTTTATGAAGATTTAAATGGATATTCTGTAAATTTATCTATAGGTTATTCTTGGTTTGGAAACATGCTGAAGCCAGATTAGAAGGTACCTTATCGCCAATTGTTAAAATTTAAAAATCTTGTGATTTAAAATTTGTTGATGGGGATAATTTCTATTATCATTCATAAAATAAAAATTACCCCCATGAAAAAGGAAATCACATTAGACAGTGTTGTTTCCAGTGCCCCCGATTTAATTTTATATGCCGCCCCGCTAATGATTGGCTTGGCACTTTTAGAATTTTACTACAGCTGGAAAACAAAGCGAGAATGGTACGAGAAAAAAGACTTTCTCACATCACTAAGTATAGGTTTGGTATATGTCCTACAGGGACTTGTAACCAAATCTATTATGTTTGGATTAGTGCTGTGGGTTTATAATATTGTCCCTTGGAGCATTCCAACAAATTGGTTTACGAGCATTTTATGTTTCGTTATTTTAGACTTCTGCAGATATTGGGCCCATCGCTATGGCCACGAAATAAATTTTTTATGGGCCACCCATGTGACGCATCATAATTCTGAAAAGTATAACTTATCGACTTCTTTTAGATTATCCTGGACGCAACAAATAAAAGTAATATTCTTTATTCCTATTAGTTTTTTAGGATTCAACCCTATTGTGTTTTTTATCTGTCACCAAATTGCAGTGTTATACCAGTTTTGGATTCATACAGAATTAATTGACAGAATGCCTAAATGGTTTAGCTTTTTCTTTGTTACACCTTCTCACCATCGCGTGCACCATGGTCGTAATGAACAATATTTAGATAAAAATTACGGCTCTACATTTATAATTTGGGATCGTTTATTTGGCACTTTTGAGCCTGAAAGAGAGAAATCTATTTACGGAATTATAGATCAGCCTAAACACTTTAATCCAGTGAAGCATGTATTTCATGTTTGGGTAGATATTTTTAGAAATATGCGACATGCAGATAGTTTTAAAGAAGCAGTAAAAATCTTTTTTGGGCCACCAAGCTCTCTAAAAAAGATTCCGAAGCAAACTAATAAAAAATAAATAGTTGAAATATGTGATGTGTGATTGATATATTACACATCACATATTTTGATTCCTTCTTTCAAAGCGGCAAGCTTATCATCATAGGTAGGAACAAATTCTTGAGCAAGATAACCGTCAAAGCCAGTTTCTACAATAGCTTTTACAATCGCAGGATAAAATAATTCTTGAGATTCATTAATCTCATTTCTACCTGGCACTCCGCCGGTATGATAATGATTAATGTATTTGTGATGCTTTTTTATAGTTGCAATAACGTCACCTTCCATAACTTGCATATGGTAAATATCATATAACAATTTAAAATTTGGCATTTCTGTGCGTTTTGCCAGTTCCACACCCCATTCGGTATGATCGCACATGTAATCGGGATGATTTACTTTACTATTTAAAAGCTCCATCACTAAATTTACATTGTATTCTTGAGCAATTTCCAACAATGGTCTTAAACCAATAACACAATTTTTAAATCCGGTTTCATCATCCATTCCTCTACGATTCCCAGAGAAAACAATGACGTTTTTGATACCACGCTTACCCGCCTTTTCAATTAAAGTTTTATAAGATGCTTGTAATTGTTTATGATTTTCAACCTCATTAAATCCGTTTTGAATATCTGCAAAACTATCGGTAGCCATCGAACATTGTAATCCATATTTTTCGACCGTATCCCATTCTTCGGGTCTTAAAAGATCTATTCCTGTTAATCCAATTTCTGCAGCTTTTTTAGCAAACTCATCTAAAGGAATATTCTGGTAGCACCATCGGCATGCTGAATGCTTAATGTTGTTGTTTAAGCGCTTTACATTTAAAGCGGTTCGCTTAGTTTCTGCTTGTAAAGCAGAAAACGAACTTAAACCCAAAGCCCCGGCTCCAAGCGTAATGGTTTTAATAGCTAATCTTCGATTCGTTTTGCTCATTTTATCAAATTTAAAAATCTATGTAAATTAAGAATTCTAAATTAAATCACTTTTAAAAAAATTATATTTATAATGAAATAACCATATAATAGAAAATATATTAAGCAATTTCAAAATTATACCCAGATTTTGCTAATTTTTGGTAATTGGTATAATCAAATTTATAAAGAAAAGCCCCACGCCTAGAACCCGATTTATCTTTCTCATTCAATTTAATTAGCAATCCAAGACTCATCAGTTTTTTCCGAAAATTGCGATCATCAAGCTTTTTCTGATAAATCGCTTCGTATAAACTTTGTAGCTGCGGAATCGTAAATTTTTCAGGAAGTAACTCAAATCCTATAGGTTGATATCTGGCTTTTCGTTTTAATCTGGCCATGGCATCGATAACCATTTGGTTGTGATCGAGCACTAGATCGGGCAATTCTTCTAACTCAAACCAGTGCGCGCCATGCTTTTCGGTTAATTCTTTGTCGTATTCATCGATTCTTATTAGAGCATATTGAGCAATAGAAACACAACGATAACCGGGATCACGATCTGCTAGCCCATAAGCTTTAAGCTGCTCCATAAAAACATTATCTAAACCGGTAATCTCGGTAAGTACACGTTTTGCTGCGTTGCTCACATCCTCTTCCATTTTCACAAAACTTCCTATTAAAGACCAAGTTCCTAGAAATGGAGCAACCCGGCGCTTAAAAACAAGTAGTTTTAATTTGCCTGCATCAAAACCGAAGATAATACAGTCGGTTGCCACATACATTTTGTCTTTTTGAACATATTGATCTTTTAAAGCTGGGGTCATAAGCGTATTTTATACAATTTTTACATAAATATAGGGAAATAGTTGAAAAATAATCTATTAAAAAGATGAATGTAAATTTTACGTTTATTATATTTGATTTATAATTTTCATTAAAAATAAGCATATTGAGTACTTCAGCAAACGCACATAATTTACCAGAAGCTTTTACCAATTTTAAGCCTGAAATTAAAGTCGCTTCACCAGGAAGAATAAATCTAATAGGAGAACATACAGATTATAATAATGGATTTGTAATGCCTACGGCTATCGATAAAAAAATCTATTTCGAATTCAAAGAAAATGGTACCGATAGTACCTGCCGGGTTTTTAGTGCTACATACGATGCCTATCTAGAATTTGATCTTAAAAAGCTAGCTATAAGCAACAAGTCTTGGGAAAATTATGTTTTAGGTGTAACAAATGAGATTATTACCTTAGGAAAATCTTTAAAAGGTTTTGATTGCATTATAAAAAGTGATTTGTCTACAGGTGCAGGAATTAGTTCTTCTGCAGCACTAGAATGTGGTTTTGCCTCAGGCTTAAATGCGCTCTTTAATCTTGAATTAAGCAAAACTGAAATTACCAAATTATCTCAAAAAGCAGAACATAATTTTGTAGGTAATAAATGCGGAATTATGGATCAATATGCTTCAGTAATGAGCAAAAAAGATCATATTATACTTCTGGATTGTGAAAGTTTAGATGCTGAATATATTCCGGCAGATTTTAAATCCTGCAAATTATTATTACTAAATACTAATGTTTCCCACAATCTTGCCGATAGCGAATATAATACCCGTAGACAGGAATGTGAGGCTGCCGTTGAAGTTATTCAGAAAAAATATCCGGAAGTAAAAAGCTTACGTGATGTAAATCTTGAAATGCTCAAAGAATTCAAAGAACAATTACAGGAAAAACAGTATCAAAGAGCTAAATATGTTATCGAAGAAAACGAGCGTGTAATAAATGCCACTACTGCCATAAAAGCTGGTGAACTTAACGAATTTGGTGATTTAATGTATGGATCTCACGACGGACTTCAGTATAATTATGAAGTAAGTTGTCCTGAACTTGATTTTTTGGTTGAATTCTCCAGAGATAAAGATTACATCTATGGTTCCCGCATGATGGGTGGTGGTTTTGGCGGTTGCACCATTAATTTAATTGAAGCAGATAAGATCGACGAATATGTTGCCGAAGCTGCCGAAGCTTACTTTAAAAAATTCAATATAAAATTAGATACTATTGCCGTTTCACCAAGTGAAGGGACAATTGTAGAAAAAGTATAATACTAATAGAAAACTTAAATTATGAGTCAGGATATTAATTCGATTCCTCATAGACGATATAATATTTTAACGGGCGAATGGATACTTTGTTCTCCGCATCGTACAAAACGACCATGGCAGGGAAAAACCGAAAAGGATACTACGCCTAAAAAAGAAACTTACGATCCTAGCTGCTATTTATGCCCGGGGAACACAAGAAGTACAGGGGATAAAAATCCAGATTATAAAGAACCATACACTTTTATTAATGACTTCTCTGCCCTTTTAATCGATAGCCCGGTTGAAACTCACGAAAACGGATTGATGAAGGCTGAAACTGAGGTTGGCATCTGTAAAGTAGTTTGTTTTTCTCCAGATCACTCGCTTACGCTTCCTCTTATGGAAGAAAAAGATATTACCAAAGTGGTGAAAACATGGAAAAAGGAATATGCCGAGTTAGGAAGCCAGGAAAATATCAATTACGTGCAGATCTTTGAAAATAAAGGTGCCATTATGGGTTGTAGTAATCCACATCCACACGGGCAAATCTGGTCGCAAATGTCTATCCCAACTGAAATTGTAAAAAAATCAAAGCATTTTAAAGAATATTGGGATAAGAACAAGAGTAGCTTACTAGGCGATTACATTGCACAGGAATTGGAAGCTAAAGAAAGAATTATTGTTGAAAATGAGCATTTTGTTGCACTTGTTCCGTATTGGGCAGTTTGGCCGTACGAAATTATGATCGCTCCAAAAAAACATCAACAACATATTGGGCAGCTAAACGAAGAAGAAGAAAAAGCTTTTGCTGAAATTCTTAAAAAATTGACCATAAAATATGATAACTTATTTGAAACATCATTCCCCTATTCTAGCGGAATTCATCAAATCCCAACTGATGGATCAGATTATCCAGAATGGCATTGGCATATGAGTTTTTATCCACCGCTTTTACGTTCGGCTACGGTTAAAAAGTTTATGGTAGGTTACGAAATGTTTGCCGGCCCACAACGTGATATCACCGCAGAGCAGGCTGCAAAAACATTACAGAATCTAAGCGAGATACATTATTTAAAACAGTAAACTATCTAAGGACAAACCAATGAGGTAGTTATTAGAATATTTTTTATTATTTCTAGGCAAGCCTCAGAACATTTAATCTCGATTATCGAGTAAATAATAGTTTCCAATTAACCACCAGTAAGTTTCTCCGGGGCAAGCCCACGGAGCATTTTAGCTGAACGCGTTTTCAAACTTTAAAAATTTACTAACGAGACAAGTCTCGGGGTATTTACCCTCCTAGAATAAAAAATCCCGAAGTTTTAAACTTCGGGATTTTTGCTTTTATAATGATCTATTTTTTACCAGAACATAGCATAAAGCATCGCAACAATTAATATGATTACAAAACTTCCAATATTAAATATTGGTCCTGTTTTAAATAATCCTCTAGATAATACAATTGATTTCTCCTGAATTTTACCACCGGTTTCAGCATAAGTGATAATTGCCATGATAACCATGGTAAGAATCCATGTAGCCATCATTTGATGCATAAAAGGCCATGTAATAAATAATGGAGAATCGATCCATCCATTAGGCCCTATTTTGAAATAAAGTGCAATTGGAATAGAAACTAAAACTCCCCAAATTGCAGCATTATTTGTAGTTTTTCTCCAAAATAATCCAAGCATAAATACCGCTAAGATTCCCGGACTAACAACACCGGTATATTCTTGGATATACTGAAATACCTGTCCTAAACTCTTTAATTGCGGTGCCAAAATAATCGCGATGATCAAAGCAATGGTTGCGGTCACCCTACCTACATTTACCAGTCCTTTTTCTGAAGTTCCTGCTTTTTCCTGAAAGAAAGGTTTATAAATATCCATGGTAAAGATCGTAGCGGTCGAGTTTAACATCGAAGCTAAAGAAGAAACAATTGCTGCTGCTAGCGCTGCTAAAACAAGACCTTTTAGACCTGCAGGAACAAATTCTTTAATTAACCATGGCGCTGCATTATCGTTTATTATTTGGCCGTTTTCGCCAAAGAAAGAAGCACTGGTAACACCTTCAGTAATCGCACCACTAGCATCCGTATTCATTACAAAAGCAATAATTCCAGGGATTACAGTGATAAGCGGAATTAAAATTTTCAAAAATCCTGCAAGTACTATACCTCTTTGAGATTCTTTTAAACTTTTTGCCGCCAGCGTTCTCTGAATAATATACTGGTTGAATCCCCAATAGTAAAGGTTAGCAACCCAAAGACCACCAACTAAAACAGCGATTCCTGGTAAATCCCACCATGCATCTTTACCGTTTGGTGTAATAATTTCGCCTTTATCAAGGATCATAGAAAATTTTTCTGGTACCTGCTCAAAAACTTCTGTCATTCCAGTGAAAATATTTCCATCACTAGAAACATGTTCTAACGCAATATAAGTGGTTATTAAACCACCTATTACAAGTAATACTACCTGAACTACATCTGTCCATGCTACAGCAGATAAACCACCATAAAGTGAATATGCGGCTGCAAACAGAGCAAGACCTATAATGCATTCCATAAAAATGGCTCCGTCTCCACTACCAATAATAGTATCTAAAGCCGTTGCTCCTAAATATAGAACCGAGGTAAGGTTAACAAAAATGAATAAGCAAATCCAAAAAATCGCTAAAATCGTCTTTAGATTTTTACTGTAACGAACTTCAATAAATTCTGGAATAGTATACAGCTTCTTTTCTATAAAAATGGGTAAGAAAAATTTACCAACAACAATTAAAGTTATCGCGGCCATCCATTCGTAAGAGGCAATTGCCAGACCCAGCGCAAAACCAGAACCCGACATTCCTATAAATTGTTCTGCGGAAATATTAGCTGCAATTAAGGAAGCTCCAATGGCCCACCATGGCAAAGATTTACTTGCCAAAAAATAATCTTCTGAAGTATCCCCTTTTCCACGAGAAACCCATAATCCTACACCGATTATAAGTAGCGCGTAAGCAACGAATACTATTACATCCAGTAATTCAAATTCCATAAAAATTAGTTTAATTTATTTTTTGAGAAAATATCGAGTGTTATTTATACATCAATGTAATTATCATATTTTAGAAAATCACACCTTAAATCAAATGAAATAAAATTTTCACAATATTATGCTAAAGATATCACTTTTTTAATTTATAAATGTAAAAAATACAGTTATAGTCATTTCTACTATTTTTTTACACTGAATTTAAAGCTAATCCTGTTATAATAATCTTCTCCTGGTTCTAAAACAGCACTTGGGAAATTTCTAAAATTTGGTGCATCAGGAAAGTTTTGCCCTTCAAAACAAATCGATGGAAATTCAGATATTCTTGTTTGATAAGTTAGATCTTCGGGCAAAGCTTCTGGAGCATAAACCACTACGCCGGGCTGATTGGTAGACATATCCAGCTTAATTCCCGTAAGCGGTGCAAAAAGCTGAGCAGCTAACTCGTTTCCGTCACTATTCAATACAAATGTATCGTCAAGATTTCTGTTACCAATCAAACGATTATGACCAAAATCTTTAGCGTGCCCTCTAAGATTATTAAGATTGCCGGTTGGTAGTTGTTTCTCATCTATTTCGAGAATCTTATCGGCATTAATTTTTAGAAAGTGATCACTAACACTACCTTCTCCGTTTAGATTAAAATAGGCATGATTAGTTAGGTTTATTACTGTTTTTTTGTCGGTTTTGGCCTCGTATTCTATTACCAAATTATTATCCTCGTGGAGTGTATAGGTTACAAATACTTCGAGATTACCAGGATATCCTTCTTCGTTATGCTTGCTAAAATATTTTAATTTAACCGATGGATTTTCGTCGTGATTTTCTTCTACAAACTCCCAGTATTTATAGTGAAAACCATTTTCCCCACCGTGAAGATGCACTCCATTTTCCTGATGTAAACTGAATTCTTTTCCGTCCAACTCAAATTTGCCTTCTGTTATTCTTCCGGCATATCTTCCTATAGAAGCACCAAAACATTGATTATGAGCTTTATTTAGGGGCGATGGCAAATCTTCAATTAATGGTGATACAATAACGTTCACCATTTTTTGATTTTTATCGTAAAACTTTATACTACCAATGGCAGCTCCAAAATTTACGATGCTCACTTCGGTATTGGCAGCATTTACCAATTTTACAGTTTTTAACTCGGTCTTATTTTCCAATCCTATTTTATTTAAAGAAAAATCGTTCTACAAACTTGCAGAACGATCTTTTATTTATTTGTTGTTTGCAATCCAGTTATCTATTTTGGTTTCTAACACATTAAGCGGCAAAGCCCCATCTAAAAGCACTGCATCATGAAATTCTTTGATATTAAATTTATCGCCCAAGGAAGCTTTAGCTTTTTCTCTTAAATCCAGGATTTTTTTCATCCCTATTTTGTAAGCAGTGGCCTGTCCCGGCATTACTATATGGCGCTCTACCATTTTAATACAGTCACTTTCGGCATTTGGTGTATTCGCCTTGTAGTATTCGATTCCTTCTTCCCGTGTCCACTTTTTATGATGAATTCCGGTATCTACTACTAATCGACATGCTCTCCATAATTCCATAGCCAAACGACCAAAATCCGAATACGGATCTTTATAAAAACCTATCTCTTTGGGAATATATTCACTGTACAATCCCCAACCTTCTACATAAGCTCCATAACCTCCAAATTTTCTAAATTTTGGAATACTGTCTAATTCCTGAGCAATGGCAATTTGCATGTGATGCCCAGGTATACCCTCGTGATACGCCAGAGCTTCCAATTGATAGGTTGGCATGGCCTGCATATCATACAAATTAACATAGAAAATTCCTGGTCGAGATCCATCTGGTGCTGGTTGTTGATAAAATGCTTTGCCGGCACTTTTTTCACGGAATGTCTCCACCGCTTTTACTTTAATTTTTGCTTTTGGTTTTGTCAAAAACAAATCGTCTAAACGACCACGCATTTTATTGATAATTCCCTTGGCGTCTGACAGATAAGTTTCTTTTGCCTCTGGAGTATTATCATAATAAAATTTCTCGTCGGTTCTCATAAATTCAAAGAAATCTTGTAACGAACCTTCAAATTGAACCTCATCCATGATGTTTTCCATTTCTCCATGAATTCTTGCAACTTCGCTAAGACCGTATTCATGAATTTCGTCTGCAGACATATTAGTGGTTGTCGTTCTTTTAAGCGCTAACTCGTAAAATTGATCTCCTTTCGGAAACTTCCAGGCTCCATTTTGTGTAGTGGCTCGTTTTTGCTGAGTTTCTAATAGATCGATTAAAGACAAATACGCCGGCTGAACATGTTCTACTAAAGCTTTCTCTGCTTCAGTAATCAATTGCTGCTTTTTGCTATTTTCAATTTCTAATTTTTCCAGTTTCTTCTTAAAATCTGCTAAAAGTGTACTGGCATTTTCAGATTTTTCGAAAGGCTTTCCTTTTATGATATTTCGACTATCATCGATAACTTTCTCGAAAACAAACTTGGGGGGAACAATACCATTTTGTTCTCTAATTTTGATCCCGCCAATTACTTCATCAAAAGCTTTTGTAAATCCTTTTAATCTAGAAATATAGGCTTGGGCATCTGCAATCGAATCGATTCTGTGATTATTGATAAGAAAAGCAGGTAGATCGGCATGATAGCCAAACATTTGGTTTACCGGATAATTGTAAAAACGAAATTCGTAATCTTCAATTTCATTTTCTACATTTTGCTTATATAGTTTATAGCTAAGATTGGTCTCTGGATTTAACGAATTTGGATCTATATTATCGATATAATTTTTACGCTCTCTTGCCTGTTTTAATTCATCGGCGTATCGTAAATGAGAAAAATCATCCCACTTGCCATAGTTCGTTTTTCTGCCCAGCTGGGTTTGCATCATTGGGGATTCCTGAACTTCGATCTCAAACTGATCTTCAAAATAGCGATTCAGTTTACTGGATGCTTCTGCGATTTCTTTTTCAGAATAATCTCCCTGTTTCTCGTTATTACAAGAAGTAATCGCTAAGACTAACAAAACAGTTCCTGCAAATCTAAAATTTCTGAACATTGGTTCTTATTTTTTTAATACCGAAAATTTAATAGCTGAATCACCAAAAACAGTATGGGTTTGTTTCTGAAAATCTTCTTTTTCAGCCTTAAAAATATTATCCACGTAAGTTTGAGGATTAAGATCTATTAGTGGGAACCAAGTACTTTGAATCTGAATCTGCATCTTGTGACCTTTCTTAAAGGTATGGTTTACACCCTGAAGCGTAATATTTACATCTGTTTTTTTATTTGGTTCAAATGGTTCTGGCTTAGAGAAATCATTTCTAAAACGACCTCTCATCACTTCGCTACGCACCATCATGTGGTAGTTACTCATTTTTAAATGATCCATAGTTTCAGGATAATTCTCGGCGTCTGGAGGATATACATCGATTACTTTCACCACCCAGTCGGCTGCACTTCCTGTGGTAGCGACCTTTAACATTGCTTCAATTTCACCAACTACAGATAAATCTCCATCTAATACCTCGGTTTCATAAACCAAGACATCCGGTCTTCGAGCAGCAAAACGTTGATCGCCCGTCATATATTCCCTTGGAGTAAAAACCGTTTTAATTTCGTTATTATAAGAAACAGGCTTTTCTGGATCACTTACAAATTCCTGCTTGCTATCTTCAGGTTGGGTAGTTAACTCCTGATTGTCTCCTAAATAAAAAGTTTTTGAAACGGTATTTTTAGGCGGCCATTGATTATAATCTGTCCATTCTCTTTTTCCAGTATCATACATATGCGCTTCAGCTAAGTCTAGCGCACCTTTACCGTTTTGCTTTAAAAAATGATTGAAAAATTTTGTTTCGTAATCTTGCTGAAATCTAGTAGAGATACTATCTCCAAAATATACATTTCCTACTGCTTGTCTTCCACTTTCTCTAGCCCAATCGCCATGACTCCAAGGTCCGTAAACCAAAATATTATAGGTATTGCTGGTTTTCTCTATCTTTTTATATTCATTAAAAGGACCGTAAAGATCTTCGGCATCAAATAAGCCACCAACAACCATTACCGCTGGTTTTACATCTTCCAGGTGCTGAATAATCCCTCTAGATTCCCAAAATTCGTCATAATTAGGATGATCTTTTAGCTGTTGCCAAAATTCGTTGTCTTCCTTATAATATTCATCTAAAGAACTTAGAGGAGTGTGATCCAAGAAAAATTGATATTGATCCTGAGTTCCAAGTCCGGGAAGTTCGTACCAACTTTCTGTAGTTGGCGTGTCTTTTTGATATCCAAAAAGTGCTGTTACTCTCCAATAACTTAATAAGTAAGCGCCATTATGATGAAAATCGTCAAAAAAGAAATCTGAAATTCCTGCTTGTGGAGAAACCGCTTTTAAAGCTGGATGTGAATCCACTAAAGAATATACAGAGTAGAAACCAGGGTAAGAGATTCCCCACATTCCAACGTTTCCGTTATTGTTATCTACATTTTTAACCAACCAATCGATGGTATCGTAAGTATCACTAGATTCGTCAAATTGCTTCCCTTTTTTGTTTGGAATATACGCACGCATATTATCGTACTTTCCTTCGCTCATCCAGCGACCACGAACATCCTGATAAACAATAATATTGCCTTCTTTCATTAAATATTCGTTCGGACCAATCTTAGATCGCATTTGCCCTTCACCATAAGGTCTGGAGCTGTAGGGCGTGCGCTGCATAATCATTGGATATTCCTGAGAAGTATCTTTTGGCGAATAGATAGTGGTGTGAAGTTTGGTACCATCCCGCATGGGAATATCTACTTCAGTTTTTGTATAATGATCTTTAATGTTGTAATCGCTGCTGTTTTGTGCGGTTACATGAAATACAATAAAAAGTAAAAATGTATAAAGCAGTGAACACTGATAGAAATTCATTCGTTAGTTGTTATTTTTTAATCCATAAAGATAGAAATTACACACCAAATCATAAAGGATTTTCTTTCTTAGCTATGTGCTATCAGTAATTACTGCTGATTTTTCGAAGATTATGGTTCTATAGTTATTTCAAAAAATGTTTAATCACTCTAACTTATTCCATATTAATCTTCACATTTGCAATAAATAACAATTGAAATTCACAGCGATTTTTATATCCTCACGCTACTTTTGTTTAGTGCGAAACAATCTTTAAAATTCTTTTACTTTTAGAAGTAATCGCAAAACGATTATCGGCCCGTTGGTTAACAACCCACACAATTTTATCGCCAGAACAAAGAAGCCAGGTGTTTTCTTTTTCAGGTAGAGAAAACTTATTGTCTTTAAAAAAATCGCTAATTTTTTTACGCCCCTTCATTCCAAAAGGATAAAAAACATCACCTTCTTCCCATCGCCTAAGAGTTAATGGATATTGCAATTTTTCTAAATCGACATAAATCGTATGATTATTTTTTTCCAGTATTTTATCAACTTCAGAAAAACTAAAAGAACCAGATGGGATCATAAAATTATCTTCATTCTGCTGAATTTCATAAGTTTTTTTCAGGTGTGATTGGTCGATTTTGGTTAAAATCAGTTCATCGCGATCTTTTACTAAACGATGGGTACTAGAAAACACCATTTTACCCGATTGTGCTTTAAGCAAATGATGTACATCATCCCATTCTGTAAATCCAAAACTTTTTAAAAGCTGATATAAAACTGCTTTATTATTTGGAAGACGCTCTAAAAAAAGTACATCGATAGCATAACCATATGCTACTTTTTTTACTGCTTTTTTATAAATAAGCTCCGTATAATCTTCTACTAAGTTAAGTTGTTGCCTCAGATATTCCTGAGTATTACTGAAACCTTCCAAAAACTTTGGATTCATTTCTTCTAAAAGAGGAATAACCTGATGCCGTATTTTATTCCGTAGATATTTTGTCGAAGCATTACTACTATCTTCTCGCCATAAAATTTTATTTTCTTTGGCATAATTTTCTATCTCTTCCCTACTGAAATTTAATAAGGGGCGTCGTATTTTTTCATTTTCTTCTTTAATACCTGCCAAGCCTTCAGGACCGGTACTTCTAACCAGATTTATTAGAAAAGTTTCCAAAGAATCGTTTGCATGATGTGCCACCAAAATATAATCGGCACCTTCAGAAGATCGTAATTCTTCAAACCATTGATAACGCAACTCTCGCGCTGCCATTTGTATGGAAAGCTTATGTTCTTCAGCAAATGCTTTTGTATTAAAGTTTTGGATATGCACTTTAATATTCAAGTTTTGCACCGCTCTTACCACAAATTCTTCGTCGCTATCACTTTCATTATTTCGCAGATTAAAATTACAATGCGCCACTGAAAAATCAAGTTTGGCTTTTTTACAAAGATGCATTAAAACCATACTATCTACTCCCCCGCTTACCGCAAGAATAAGTTTGGAATTAAATAGATAAGGAAAGTTTAATTTTAGATGATTTTTAAAGGCTTTTTCCATAAATCAAAGATACGAAAATCGATAAGCCAAAATTTTAAAGTTTACTATTTTGGGTCTAATATTAGCTTTGAGATTCTAAAACCTGTCGCATGGCTTTAGCTTTAACCATACATTCATTGTATTCTTTTTCTGGATTAGACTGCGCGGTTATAGCACCGCCTACCGAAAATGACGCATACTTTCGTTCAGCATTATAAAGAATACTTCGAATTACCACATTAAAATCGAAGTCGGATTCAGGCGTAAAATAACCAATTGCGCCACTGTATAAACCACGTTTTGTTTCTTCTAGATCTTCGATAATTTTCATTGCTGAAATTTTAGGAGCACCCGTCATACTACCCATAGGAAATGTAGTTTTTAAAACTTCAACAGCTGGAATCTCTTCTGA
Organism: Zunongwangia sp. HGR-M22; assembly: GCF_027594425.1. Classification (NCBI taxonomy): domain Bacteria; kingdom Pseudomonadati; phylum Bacteroidota; class Flavobacteriia; order Flavobacteriales; family Flavobacteriaceae; genus Zunongwangia; species Zunongwangia sp. HGR-M22. Next base: position 1,384,973 of record NZ_CP115159.1, on the reverse strand, counting down.
AATTTCTGCTGAAATTGTCGAAATTAACTGGTGTACCTGTTTGAATGAATACAATTTACAAAGCTCTTCTACCTTTACACTTCCTCTTGAAGCTGTTTTCGAAAGATCGTTCCGCACTAAATCTGCAATCATGATATTTTCTGAACGTTCCTTATCATCTTCAGAAAGCTTTTGTGCAATTGAAGCATCAATTCTAGGATCGCTATCTCTCGCTGCAGTTCCTTTAATAGGTTGCGAAATAACGTGATTCCCTATTTTCTGAAGGTAACGTTCCGGTGAAGTGCACATTGCGTAGTAATCTTCTAACTTTAGAAAACTAGCAAAAGGCGGATTCGAAATCGCATTTAATTGATTAAAAACCTGAATCGGATTTAAATCTATATTTTCAACATAAAACTCCTGACAAAAATTAGCTTCGTAAATATCACCACGACGGATATGCTTCAGCATCGCTTCTACTTTCTCCAGATAAGCTTCTTTAGAAAGCCTAGATTGAATATTAGCCGATTTTTGTTGATTTTCAGTACCTTTTTCAGCAATTACAATCTCGTTAATTTCAGTAAAATCTAGTTCGATTTCATCATCAACCATTCGTAAATACTGCACTTCAAGCTTATTCCCTTTCAGTAAAAATAACTTTTGAGGCTGAAAAAAGTACAGCTCCGGAAAATGAAGTCCGTCGCTATTCTTACTTTTCAAATATTCCGTATCATTCTTTAAATCGTAAGAAAGGTAACCAAAAATCCAATCGGCCGTGGTTTGCTGGTATTCTTTCAGTTTCTCAAAAGCATTTTGTGTATCGGTCTTTATTGCCGTAAAAGCTTCTACTGCCAAAACTGCATCGTACTGTCGATAGGTATCTGGATAAGCATTGCTGTCTAACCATACCAATTCTTCGCAACAGGATGCCCAAGACAGCAATTGTTGTTTAAATAAAAGAGGATCTGAAATATCAAATATCGCTTTTGTACGCACGCTCATTAAATTTGTTGCGCAAAAGTATTTAATTTTGAAGTAATTTCAGATTCTATTGCAGTATTGGTTATTTCTCCTTCTTTAAAGTTATCGTAAAAGTTTGGAAAACTTAGCGTTGCCACTACATCTCCTCCAAAAATCCCAAAAGCCGTTTTAGCATAGGCCATTGCAGTTGCGGCTCCACTTCCGCCAGGTGATGCTGCTATTAGCAGTATTTTTTTATCGCTCAAAAAACCACGATTATGCCTAGAAACCCAATCGATTAAGTTTTTAAAAACTGCTGAAAGACTTCCGTTATGCTCGTTAATTGCGATTATAACGGCATCGTTCTTTTCGATCTCTGCAGCAAAATCTTGTGCTTTATTAGGAATACCTTTTTCGTTCTCTAGATCTTCTCCATAAAAAGGCAATTCGTAATCACGAATATCAATTTGATTGGTTTCAAAATCAGACGAAAGTCGATTTAATAAATTAGCCACCAATTGTGCATTTATGGATTTACTGCTATTAGATCCTGCGAATCCTAGTATACGTTTCATAATATTGTTTTTCTACCACAAATTTACTTTTAATATAGCACCTGGCGTATTGCTTTTAAAAGAAACATTCTATCCTAATTATAAGAAATATTTATGGTTTTATACTTCTTAATAACCAAATAGAGGTTTTATATTTATCTCCTAAACTAACCAAAGACAATGTATACTTTAAAAAACGATCAATTAATAGTTGGTATTCAGCATAATGGCGTAGAACTTTGCAGCATTAAAAACCTGGAAAACAATAAAGAATATATGTGGCAGGCAGATCCCGAAATTTGGGGAAGCCACGCTCCTAACCTTTTCCCGGTTATTGGTGTTTTGAAAGATGGAAAATATAAATTTCAAGGGAGTTTTTATGATATGCCCAAACATGGCTTTGTAAGAAACAATGACAATCTTGAAGTGAAAAATCAAACTGAAACTTCTATTACTTTTATTTTAAAAAGTTCTGAAGAGCTTGTAAAAATATATCCTTTTAAATTCGAATTTGAGCTGACTTTTACGCTGAACGGTAAAACTATTGAAATTCACCATTTAGTGAAAAATCTAGATAATCAAAAAATCTACTTTCAAGTAGGTGGACATCCTGCTTTTAACGCACCTCTTTTTGAAAATGAAGCTTACGAAGATTACTATCTAGAGTTCGACCAAGATTTAAATCTGGAATCTTACATTTTAGGAAAAAGCGGACTGGTAAGCGATCAAACCAAAACGATTACCGAAAACGATAATAAAATTCAGCTAACCAAAGATCTTTTTAATGAAGATGCTTTAATTTTTAAGAATATAGCTTCTAAAAAAGTAAGATTAAAAAGTAGTAATCACGGTGAAATTTTAAGCGTTTCGTATAGCGACTTTAAAAATCTGGGAGTTTGGGCAAAACCTGGCGCTCCTTATGTTTGTATCGAACCCTGGTTAGGAGTTGCAGATATAGAAGGTACCGATCAAAACATCGAAACTAAGGAAGGAATTATAGCGCTTGATGCCGAAAAGGAGTTTAACGCGACCTATAAAATTAACATTGCATAATATTTATACTGCAAAAGGGGCTAAAACTTTGGGATTCATAACCTACCTTTGCAAAAAATTAAACCTCTCGTTGTGAGTTTTCAAGATCTTAATTTAAATACACCTTTACGTAATGCGCTGGAAGATTTAAACTTCCAAAAGCCTACGCCAATCCAAGAACAGGCATTCGCACCTATTATGTCTGGAAAAGATGTGGTTGGTATCGCGCAAACCGGAACCGGAAAGACCTTTGCGTATCTTTTGCCTATGCTAAGAATGCTAAAGTTTTCTACACAAAAGAATCCGCGTATCCTAATAATGGTACCAACGCGAGAACTGGTTGTGCAGGTTGTAGAAGAAATTGAGAAGTTAACCGCTTACATTAATGTAAGAGTTGCTGGTATTTACGGTGGCGTAAATATCAATACACAACAACAGGAGTTAATGCGCGGCCTGGATATAGTAGTCGCCACACCTCGTAGACTTTACGATTTGGTTCTACGAAGAGCGGTGCAGTTAAAATCTATTCAGCGATTTGTGATAGACGAAGTTGATGTAATGTTGGATCTTGGATTCAAATTTCAGGTAAATAATATTGTAGAATTACTTCCTGCCAATCGCCAAAGTATTATGTTTTCGGCAACGATGACGGAAACTGTAGAGCAGATGATCAGCGAAAATTTTAAATCTCCTGAGAAAATTTCGATAGCCGTTAGTGGTACTCCGCTTGAAAATATCGATCAGCAAAAATATCTTATTCCAAATTTTAATACAAAAGCAAATCTTTTAAAACATTTACTTGCCGATAAAGAAACCTATAAGAAAATTTTGATTTTCATCTCTGATAAGCGAATTGCAGATCGACTTTTTGAAAGTTTGGGACAAAAATTTGCGGGAGAGGTAAGCTTGGTACATACCGGGAAAAGTCAGAATTACCGACTTAAAAACGTAAGTGATTTTAATGAAGGTTTAAGCCGAATAATGATTGCAACCGATGTTATGGCCCGTGGTCTCGATATCGAAGATGTTTCTCAGGTAATAAATTTCGACACACCAAATTATCCTGAAAACTATATGCACAGGATTGGTAGAACGGGAAGAGCTGAAAAAAAGGGACAAGCCATTTTATTTACTACGGAAAAAGAATTGGATTCTTTAAAAGCCATCGAAGATTTAATGAACATGGAAATTCCTAGCATGGAAATTCCTGCTGAAGTTAAAATTTCTAATGAATTAATTCCTGAAGAACGTCCACGAGAAATTGAGATTAACAATCCTAACAAACAAATTGATGAAGCTGGACCCGCATTTCACGAGAAAAAAGAGAAAAATAAAAAAGTAAACCTTGGGGGTTCCTACAGAAGAGAAATTGCTAAAAAATATAAAAAGCCTAAAACTCGTGGCGATAAAAATGCCAACAGAAGAAGAAAAAAATAGAAAAAGGAGCAAATTTGCTCCTTTTTATTTTTAGAGATGAAATTATTGTTTCTAACCTACTAACTTCTGTTTTTCTTCTTCGCAGCTTTTGCCGCTCTCTTTTCTTTTAGACTCAAAACCGGTTCTTTTTTTGCCGAATTTTTTGAGGGTGACTTTTCTTTTGCCATAATTTCTAATCATTAGAATGAATAGCTAAAAGTAGTATATGTTATCTTATAAAAATCATAATTTTTCAATTAAAAAACTTAGAAATAAACTGGTATTCTAAACAAGAAGAATAGAGATCTTGAAGTTGATTTCTATTTGGATCGCAACGAAGAAAAAGATTTTAAAAAACGGCTAAGATTAGCTTAAAGCATTTTCTATTCTGACTTATAGAAATCTTTAATATTCTCAAATTCGCCATCGATTTCTGGATTTTCAAAACCCAGAATTTTAGTGATTAACGGGTATATATTCACGTTTTCTAAAGATTCAGTTTTTATGCCTTTCGTTATATGCGGTCCTTGAGCATATAAAATTCCATGCATTTCTTTAGATTTTGAAGGATCATAACCATGCACACCGCCAGTTTTTACCAAATTGCGATTATTAAATATAAAACCTGGATCGGTAAGAATCACCAAGTCTCCGATTCTATAATGATCGTCATAGTGCCAAATTTTCGGCATTTCGCCTTTTTTATAAACTTTAAAATGAGATTCTAACCTCTTCAATTTCGAATAGGTTACTTGTATTTTAATTTTAGGTAAATAAATTTGAGTAATAATTTGGCCTGGTACCACTGTAGCCTCTTCTGGAATCAATTTAAGTAAATGTTGAGGATCAACACTATTTGTTTTTGGCTTCACTTCTTTCATTCCGTGATCTGAAGTAATTATTACATCCACTGGAAGATCTATTTCTTCTAATTTATTCATCAAAAAACCAACAAGCTTATCGGCTTCTTTCACCTTCCTAGCCAAGGCCTTAGAATTCGGTCCGCTGTGATGCCCTTCAGAATCTACTAGAGAAAAATATAAAGAAATAAAATGTGGCCGCTCCTGCTCTGGCAACTCAAGCCATTTTACAACCTGTCTTATTCGTTTTTTATTGGGAACTTTACCATCATAGGTGAAATAATAATCCGGAAAACTTCCTTTTATTGGCGCCTCAGAGCCAACCCAAAAATAAGAAGCTGCTTTATAACCGTTTTGTTGAGTTAATTGCCAAAGTGGTGTGCCTCTATAATAAAATGGATCTTCTACTAGTTCTCGTTTTCCTATTTTGTAGGTTGTATTTTTAATACTGTCATAAAAAGAATTGGCTACCAAACCATGATTTCCAGGATATAAACCGGTAACAATACTGTAATGATTGGGAAACGTTTTACTGGGGAAACCAGGAATTAGACTTTCGGCTGCGGCACCTTTCTTAATAAATTCCTTCAGATTCTTTGCATCATATTTTTCTACATAATCATGCCTAAATCCATCAAAGGAGACCAATAGAACATAACCCGGCTCTGCCTGCTGGCCAAAACCACTTAAAAAGTTTAATATTAAAATGCCAAAGATTAAAACTGACTTCATTATATAGGCTTTGATACTTGCAAAATTAAAATTACATTTAAACATGTAGCTTATCAAATTATTAATTTATGCCAATAAAAAAGCCGCTACCTAAAATTTTAGATAGCGGCTTTTTTATATAGAATTTAAGTTTTACACGTGTAAAGCTCGATTATCTGTAGCGGCAAGTGCAGCTTCTTTTACAGCTTCAGCAAAAGTTGGATGCGCATGACTCATTCTTGCGATATCCTCGGCAGAAGCACGATATTCCATAGCGGTTACAGCTTCAGCAATAAGATCGGCTGTACGTGCACCTATCATATGTACGCCAAGAACCTCATCGGTTTTCTCGTCAGCCAGAATTTTTACCATTCCGTCTAAATCTCCACTGGCTCTAGATCGACCAAGTGCGCGCATTGGGAATTTTCCTTCTTTATACTTTACGCCTTCTTCCTTCAGTTGTTCTTCAGTTTTACCTACAGATGCAACTTCTGGCCATGTATACACAACCCCCGGAATCAGGTTATAATTAATATGCGGTTTTTGCCCAGCGATAGTTTCAGCAACAAAAGTTCCTTCTTCTTCGGCTTTGTGAGCTAACATCACTCCTTTTACGACATCACCAATAGCGTAAATGTTATCAACGTTAGTCTTTAAATGATCGTCTACTTTTATACGACCTTTGTCGTCTACTTCTACTCCTGCAGCATCAGCATTTAAACCGTCGGTGAAAGGACGGCGACCCACAGAAACTAAACAGTAATCCCCTTTTAGTTCTACTTCTTTGTCTTTTTTATCATCTGCTTTAACGATAACCTCATCGCCATCGCGCTCTACAGATTTTACTTTAGTACTGGTATAGAATTTAACACCTTGTTTTTTAAGAACTTTAGCAAGCTCTTTAGAGAGCGCGCTATCCATAGTAGGAATAATTCTATCCATATATTCTACGACAGAGACATCTGCTCCAAGACGTTTGTACACCTGCCCTAATTCTAGACCAATGATACCGCCACCGATAACCACTAAATGCTTCGGAATTTCTTTTAACTTTAAAGCTTCGGTAGAAGTAATAATTCGTTCTTTATCAATATCAATAAAAGGTAAGTTTGCCGGCTTTGATCCAGTGGCTATTATGATATTTTTAGCTTCGATAGTTTCATTATCGCCTTCAGACTTTTCAATATTGATATGTGTTTTATCCTTAAAAGAACCAATTCCCTCAAAAACATCAATCTTGTTTTTATCCATCAAAAACTTTACTCCATCACAGGTCTGGCTAACAACAGAAGATTTTCGTTCCATCATTTTTTCAAGATTCATTTTCACTTCTCCTGAAATTTCTATTCCGTGATCTTCAAAATGTTTTATTGCATCATGATAATGGTGCGAAGAATCTAGAAGTGCTTTACTTGGGATACATCCTACATTTAAACATGTCCCACCAAGAGTAGAATATTTTTCTATGATAGCAGTTTTCATTCCCAGTTGAGCGCAGCGTATGGCTGCCACGTATCCACCGGGGCCAGAACCTATAACTGCAACATCATATGTACTCATAACAATAAGTTTTTATGTTGAATTTTTAACAATACTTACAAAAGTACGACTATTCTCTTAACCACCAATAGCCCGCAAACGCCTTTCTAAATTTTTAATAAAAGTAAAATTTCAAACGTTATTGTTAATAATTGTTAGTGATTATCCAATTTTCACCAAATTATATTCGATTTAATTTAGCGGTGTGATGTAGAAACCTTGCATGTTTTTATCTAAAATCGTAACATTACAAACCAAAATTTAATTTAGACCTAACTTTTACTTTATCTAAAAAACATCTTTTTGATTTTTTAGAAAAATAAACTCTCTCAAACTGAATGGAAAACCAATCTACCCCGCCCGAAGAAAGCTTAGAAAAAAAAGAAATAAGTATAGGAGCTGCGCTAATTCCGGTATTTGCACTTATCCTTATGCTTGGTTTTAATGTTTTGGTAGTTTATGGAGATCTTGCTTTAGATGGTTCTAACCAATTTATTTTACTGCTTGGCGGCGCTGTGGCAGCGATTGTTGGATACTTTCATAAAGTGAAATTTGATACCATGATCGATGAGGTTGCTAAAAACATACAAAGTACAGCGGGGGCTATTCTTATACTTTTAATGGTAGGAGCCTTAGCCGGTACCTGGTTAATTAGCGGTATTATTCCTACAATGATTTATTATGGTTTACAAATTTTAAACCCAACGATTTTTCTCGCAGCAACAGTGGTTATATGTTCTTTAATTTCTGTTGCTACAGGTAGTAGCTGGACAACTTCAGCAACAGTTGGTATAGCTCTGGTAGGTATAGCAGATGCTCTGGGAATACCCTTAGGAATGACAGCTGGTGCAATTTTATCTGGAGCCTATTTTGGAGATAAAATGTCTCCCTTAAGCGACACCACAAATCTTGCTCCTGCTATGGCTGGTACAGATCTTTTTACACACATAAGATATATGGCCATCACTACAGTACCTACCATTGTGGTAACTATAATAATATTCATCATCATTGGCTTAAATTTAGATACCAATGGTACTACAGATACTTCGGTAATTTTGCATGCGATTAGTACTTCTTTTAATATTAGTCCTTGGTTGTTTATTGTACCTGTATTAGTAATTTTTCTAATCGTACGAAAGACTTCACCATTAATTGCATTACTTATAGGAACACTTTTAGGAGCTGCAGCTGCGATTATTTTTCAGCCAGATATTGTTCTTGAAATTAGCGGAAGTGAAGAGCTAAATTTTGTTAGTGCTTACCGCGGAATTATGGATGCCATTACCGTAGATACAGCCATAGAAACAGAATCTGAAGCCTTAAATGACCTTTTTGCTTCTAGTGGTATGGCGGGAATGCTTGGCACCATTTGGCTAATTATTTGTGCAATGGTTTTTGGAGGAATAATGGATGCCATAGGAGCTTTAGCGAGAATTAGTAAAGCCTTACTAAATCTTTTTGATAGCGTTTTTGGTCTTTTTGCAAGTACAGTGGTTAGTTGTCTTGCACTTAACATAACTGCATCAGACCAATATTTAGCTATTGTTGTGCCAGGAAAAATGTTTGCAAAAGCATATAAAGACAAAGGTCTCGCTCCAGAAAATTTAAGTAGAACTTTGGAAGATTCTGGTACGGTAACTTCAGTGTTAATACCATGGAATACTTGTGGTGCCTACCATAGCGGTGTTTTAGGTGTGCCTGTTGTATCTTATATTGGTTATAGTTTCTTTAATTATCTGAGTCCGTTTATGACTCTGCTATTTGCTGCCTTCAGAATAAAAATAAAAGAACTTTCTGCGAGTAACCCTCATAAGGCTTAAGCGCATCAAAAATAGGATAACCTTATAGCATAATTCTACTACAATAATCAAATTCTATCACAGTATAAAAATTAAGAATTTCAAATTTATGGCTTCGCGCTAATCATAGCTTATATTTGCAATAGAATTTTGAATAAAGTAAATCCAAAAACAACAACATATGTCTATTGTAGGTAAAAAATTTCCAAACCTAAACGTAAACGCTATGAACGATTTAGGTGACACATTTAAATTGAATGTATTAGAAGAAGCTCAAAAGAATGATAAAAAAGTATTATTGTTTTGGTATCCAAAGGATTTCACATTTGTTTGTCCTACTGAATTACATGCATTCCAATCTGCTTTAGAAGAGTTTGAAAAAAGAAATGTAATGATAGTAGGAGCATCTTGTGATACTCCAGAGGTACATTTTGCATGGTTAAATACTCCAAAAGACGACGGTGGTATTGAAGGTGTAACTTATCCAATTATCGCAGATTCAAATCGTAACCTAAGTTCTCGCCTAGGGATTCTTGACATTACTGGTGAGTCTTATGATGAAGAAACTGGAGATATAACTCTAGAAGGAGATAATGTAACTTACAGAGCTACATACCTTATCGATGAAGAAGGAACTGTATTTCACGAAGGTGTAAACCACATGCCACTAGGACGTAACGTACAAGAATTCATTAGATTAATCGATGCTTATACTCACGTTCAGAAAAACGGAGAAGTTTGTCCTGCAAACTGGGAAGAAGGAAAAGACGCTATGAAAGCCGATAGAAAAGGTGTAGCTGATTACTTAAGCTTAAACTAATATTCCGGTGTCTCAGTTTCTTGAGATATTCTATAAAATTTAGAAAAATATTTTCATCCCCGGAAGCGACTTCCGGGGTGTTAATCCTCACAAAAGAAAAAATTGCTATGATGAAGACACTAGATCAAGATAATTTAAGTGAAATTGTATCCAATAATGAAACTGTAGTAGTACAGTATATGGCTGGATGGTGCGGTAATTGCCGACTTATGAAGCCAAAATTTAAGAAGCTTTCAGGAGAAAATGAAAATGCTGAATTTATTTTGGTTGATGCTGAGAAATATCCAGAAAGCAGAAAATTGGCAAATGTAAATAACCTTCCAACTTTCGCTACATTCAAAAATGGAGAATTTGTAAATCAAGCTCAAACCAATAAGTTTGACGTTCTAAAAGACTTAGTAAATGAAGTTACCAGTAATTAAACACTTACAGCGCAATAATGAAGCTGAAAAACTTCAGGCGACTGTAGACGTTTTAGAAAGTTTTACCGAACATAGATCTGTTTCAGAAGAAGAAATGGATGTGATTGGTGAATTAATAACTAATATTTGTGGTGCTATTGAAGTTCACAGATTAGTAGATGAAGAAGGAATGAAAGATACCGATGCTGCAAACGCATTCGTAAAAAAAGTTTTAGGGTCTATAGATCAATAAAACTTAACTCTACAATATCCAAAATCGGGTTAACTGTTAATTCAGCTAACCCGATTTTTGTTTTATGATAATTTTAGTATCACTCCATTGCAAATAGTCTAAATTTATCTGGACTAATTTTTATTCAAATCTACTACTATGTCTGAAATATCGTTTAAAGGCGAAAGAGTGATCACATACGGAGATCTGCCGGCGATTGGTGAAAAAGCACCTTATTTTGATCTTATAAAAACCGACCTATCAAATGCTAAACTTGAAGATTTTAAGGGAAAAAGAGTGATCTTAAATATCTTTCCAAGTATCGATACCGGAGTTTGTGCGACTTCTGTAAAAAATTTTAACGAAAGAGCTACAGAATTAGAAAACACGGTAGTTCTATGTATATCTAGAGATCTACCATTTGCACAAAAAAGATTTGTAAACGATGCAGATTTGAAAAATGTTATTAACTTGTCTGACTTTAAAGAACGAAATTTTGGGAAAGATTATGGGGTAGAAATGATTACCGGGCCATTAGAAGGTCTTCTTTCTCGAGTTGTGATCGTTCTGGATGAAAATTTAAATGTAATCCATACTCAGCAAGTACCAGATATTGCACAAGAACCAAATTACCTTGCTGCGTTAAAAACGCTTTTATAAGATGAAGAATAGTTTCCTAGGGAAACGAATAAAAGGTGGTGGCTATGCCCTAAAAGGTGCATGGCTACTTTTAAAAAACGAACCCAGCATACAGGTACAATTTGCCATTTCTATCCTTGTAACTGTAGCCGGGTTTTATTTTGATATTAGTAGGACAGAATGGATGTTTCAATGTATCGCCGTGGGAATGGTAATGAGTGCGGAAGGTCTAAATACTGCTATTGAAGCCATTGCCGATTTTATACATCCCGATTTTCATCATAAAATAGGACATATTAAAGATGTAGCCGCAGGAGCAGTTTGTATTGCTGCTTTTATCGCCATCATAATAGGTTGTATTATTTACATCCCCTACTTTTCTGCACTATAATTTTCTACGTTAAATTTATTTTAAAGTAGTTTATAAAACCTTCATCAGGCTGATATCTTCTTACATTTCAGCTAAAAGACTTTTATGAAAAAACTATCTTCAGTATTTATTTTCCTTTTTTCAGTATTTACAACTTTACAGGCACAAGAAATTGAAGAGCATGGTTTAATGCTCGAAGATTATGAATATCCTTACCCGGTTTCATTTTATCATTTTAATGCGCAACAGCATGAATATAAAATGGCATATATGTACATTAAGCCAAAAAATGACAATGGAAAAACAGTTACTCTCCTTCATGGTAAAAACTTCAACGGGGCGTATTGGGAAACAACTATTAATGCGTTAACAAAAGAAGGCTTTAATGTCCTGGTACCCGATCAAATAGGTTTTGGTAAATCTAGTAAGCCAGAATATTTTCAGTACACATTTCTGCAATTAGCCGAAAACACAAAAGGTTTAATCGATTCTTTAGGCATTAAAGAAACAACAATCCTTGGACATTCTATGGGCGGGATGTTAGCAACTCGTTTTACACTTATGTATCCGGAAGTTACTAAAAACCTAGTGTTAGTTAATCCAATTGGGTTGGAAGATTGGAAACTAAAGGTCCCTTACCAAAGCGTAGACGACTGGTACAAAAATGAAATCGGCAAAACCTACGAAGACATTAAAAGTTACCAGAAAGAAAGTTATTATGCCGGTGAATGGAACGAAGATTATGCAAAATGGGCTAAACTTTTAGCAGGTTGGACACTCAACGAAGATTACGAGCGCATTGCATGGAATGCTGCATTAACCTACGACATGGTTTTTACGCAACCTGTAGTTTATGAATTTAGCCAAATTAGGGTGCCTACGCTATTAATTATCGGAACAAGAGATCGCACCGCTCTGGGAAAAAATCTGGTTTCTAAAGAAGTTAAGGCAGGAATGGGCTTATACGATCAACTGGGCAAAACCACCCAAAAGAAAATACCGAATGCCAAACTTGTAGAAATCCGAAATACCGGACATTTACCACATATAGAAGTTTTCGAGAAATTTATAAATCCGCTACTTGATTACCTTAAAAAATAAAGCGGAAAATTGTACGTTTTTACATAAAGTTAGCCTCTTTTAAAATTGAATTTTATTTTCTTTATTTTAGAAGAGGCTAATTTGTATTTTTGCCAAAATTTCCGAAAAACCGCACATGGCCAAAAAGAAAACCAGAACTAAGAAAACTACTAAAAACAAGAGAAAATTCTCGTTAGCGCTTAACAGACACCAAAAGGTGGTATTGGGCAGTTTTCTTATGCTATTTGGAATAGCCTTAACGGTTGCTTTTATTTCCTTTTTGTTTAATTGGAAGGCCGATCAAAGCACACTTCAGGAATTTGGCGATCGCAGTATCGAAGCTAAAAACTGGCTCAGTAAATTTGGCGCTTTAATTAGCGATTTCTTTATTTATCAGGGATTTGGTATAGCGTCATTTTCTATAGCTTCGCTGGTAACACTTTCAGGCATATATCTCTTTTTTGGAATGCCCGGTAAAAAGCTCGCATCTTACTGGTTTTGGGGTATTTTAGTAATGATCTGGTTATCCATCACATTAGGTTTCTTCACTAATCATGCTATTCTTGGAGGTACCGTTGGTTTCGAAATGAATGACTTTCTACAAGATTACCTGGGATTTTTTGGAACTGTACTTTTACTCTTCTTCCTTTTTATCGCCTACGTGGCACTACGACTTAAGCTAACTCCAGAGATGATTGGCTCTTTCGTAAAAACAAAAAAGGATAATATTAATGCTGAATTTAAAGCGGCGAAAGAAGCTTCTGCCAGTAAAATGACGGCCAATGAAACCGATGAGGAGCAAGAATGGAAAGAACAAACAGCAATTACCGAAGAAGAAAAGCCAAAAGACGAATCGGCGCCAGAAATAAGCTTTGAAAACAACCTTTCTGAAGTAAATAAAAATAACGAAACCGCACATACTGTTAAACCTGCACCAAAAGAAAAGCAAGAAGAACCCGAAGAGCTTGCCATGGAGGTAGAAACTGCCCCTGAAGAGGAGGAGGTTGATGAAGACAAACTAAGCAAAAAATTAGTCAGCGATTTTGGCGAATTTGATCCAACATTAGAATTGGGGAATTACAAATTCCCAACTTTAGAACTATTACAGGATTATGGTGGTGGTATTACAATAAATCAAAAAGAACTTGAGGAAAATAAGAACAAGATTGTAGATACCCTCAAAAATTATAAAATTGAAATTGCACAAATTAAAGCCACTGTTGGCCCAACGGTAACACTATATGAAATAGTTCCAGAAGCCGGAATTAGAATTTCCAAGATCAAAAATCTGGAAGATGATATCGCACTTTCGCTAGCAGCACTAGGAATTCGGATCATTGCCCCAATTCCTGGAAAAGGGACTATAGGTATTGAAGTTCCAAATAAAAACTCTACCATTGTTTCAATGCGATCGGTAATTGCTTCGCCTAAATTCCAAAATGCTGAAATGGAACTTCCAATGGCACTAGGAAAAACAATTAGCAACGAAACTTTTGTGGTCGATCTTGCCAAAATGCCACACATGCTTATGGCAGGTGCAACAGGGCAAGGTAAATCTGTTGGGTTAAATGCCATTCTTACTTCCCTACTCTATTCTAAACATCCTGCGGAAGTTAAATTTGTACTGGTAGATCCTAAGAAGGTAGAATTAACGCTTTTCAATAAAATTGAACGTCATTATTTAGCAAAATTGCCAGATACCGATGATGCTATTATCACAGATAATGCAAAAGTAATTAATACGCTTAATTCACTTTGTATTGAAATGGACGATCGTTACGAACTTCTTAAGGATGCGATGGTACGTAACATCAAAGAATACAACGTAAAATTTAAGAATCGCAAACTAAACCCGGAGAACGGTCATAAATTCTTACCGTATATTATTCTAGTTGTAGATGAATTTGCAGATTTAATTATGACTGCCGGTAAAGAGGTTGAAGCTCCTATCGCACGTTTAGCCCAGCTTGCTCGTGCCATTGGTATACATTTGATTATTGCCACGCAACGTCCTTCGGTTAATGTAATCACTGGGATTATAAAAGCTAACTTCCCCGCTCGTATCGCCTTTAGAGTAACTTCTAAAATTGACTCTAGAACTATTCTTGATGGCCCAGGAGCCGATCAATTAATTGGTCGCGGAGATATGTTATTTACTCAGGGAAGTTCAATGAAACGATTACAATGTGCGTTTGTGGATACGCCTGAAGTTGATAAAATAACCGAGTTTATTGGATCTCAAAAAGCTTATCCAGATGCCCACCAACTGCCAGCCTACGAAGGCGAGGAAAGTGGCACAGGACTTGATATAGATGTAAGCGAGCGCGATAAGCTATTTAGAGAAGCCGCTGAAGTAATCGTAACCGCACAACAAGGTTCGGCTTCACTACTACAGCGAAAATTAAAACTTGGGTATAACAGGGCTGGTAGAATTATAGATCAATTAGAAGCTGCCGGAATTGTTGGCCAATTTGAGGGAAGTAAAGCCCGACAAGTTTTAGTGCCAGACCTTTTAGCTTTAGACCAATTACTTAATGAAGAACCTAAATAAAGATTTAATAGAACTAATGAAAAAAATAGCATTTCTTATAATTGCATGTTTAAGCCTTGGAATACAGGCTCAAAATTCTCAAAAAGCAGAACAACTTTTAAATGAGGTTTCAAAAAAAGTGAGCGATTACAATAACATGGTGATCGACTTTAAATATGCTCTGGAAAATACTTCAGAAAATATTCACCAAGAGACACGCGGTGATGCGAGTATTCAGGGTGATAAGTATGTATTAAACTTTATGGGAACTACACAACTCTTTGATGGAAAAAAGGTCTACACTATTATTCCCGAAGATGAAGAAATAAATATTTCAAATTACGTTCCTGAAGATGAAAATAACATTACGCCTTCTAAAATGTTTACCTTTTATCAAGATGGTTATAATTTCGCTTGGGATATTACTCAGAATGTCAACGGCAGGACAATTCAATATGTAAAATTAACACCTAAAGATAGCGAAGCTGAAGTGAAAAATATTTTGTTAGGAATAGATAAAGAGACTAAGAATATTTACAATCTTATCCAGACTCAGCCTAACGGAACCAAAATAACAATTACCGTAAAGAGTTTTAAAACCAACCAATCTCTAGCCAAAAACTTATTTACTTTTGACGAGAGCCGATACAGTAATTATTATATTAATCGCTTAGATTAATCCTACACTTTTGAAAATATTAGACAGGTACATACTCGTAAGCTATTTACAAACATTCTTTACCGTCTTTGTTATATTGATGTTCATTTTTGTACTTCAGGCTATCTGGCTGTACATAGGTGAGCTAGCTGGTAAAGATTTAGATGTTGCTATAATCCTGAAGTTTTTATTGTTTACAACACCTAAATTAGTTCCTATGGTGTTACCGCTTACCATATTGCTTACTTCGATTATGGTATTTGGTAATTTTGCTGAAAATTATGAGTTTGCCGCCATGAAATCTTCCGGGATTTCTTTGCAAAGAGCAATGCGCAGTCTTACGCTATTCATTCTTTTAGTAAGTGTAACAGGATTTGTATTTGCCAATAATGTTATTCCTGCGGCTGAATTCAAAATACTTAATTTGCGTAAGAATATTGCTAAGATGAAACCTGCTATGGCAATATCTGCAGGTGTTTTTAATGATGTTGGTAATATTAATATAAAAGTAGATAAAAAGACAGGTGATAACGATCAATACTTGCATAATGTTATTATCCATATGGGTACTGAACGTGGTGGTGATTATACGGTCATAAAATCTAAAGAAGGGGAATTAGTAAGTAGTGAAAAATCTAATGTTTTATCTCTAATACTTACCGATGGGAATTATTATAGAGAAGTAGAACCTAGTGATTATTCTAAAAGAGATCACAAACCTTTTGCTAAAAGCCATTTTAGTGAGTATACAATGAACATCGATCTTTCTTCCTTAAATCAGGTAGATATGGAAGACGAAAGTTATACCTCCCAAAGTATGCTTAGAATTGGGGAACTCACAAAAAGTATCGATAGTTTCTCTACTGCTTTAAATGAGCGTAAGGAAGCATTTGCAGCCTCCATGTACGGGAGAACAGGAGTTGAAACATTGGATAGAAATTTTAATCCTGTAGATTCTGTTACCCCTAAGGAAATTAAGAATTCCATTTTAGACGAATATGATACACAGCAATCTCTAAGAATGATTGATGATGCTATTAGAACTACGAATGCTGCAGTTTCTCACCTATCGATTAAAAAACAAGAATTTAAACAAAGTGTTAGACGTCTAAATAAATATGAAATCGCCTTGCATGAAAAATATGTACTAGCAGTTGCGTGTATCGTTTTATTTTTTGTGGGAGCTCCGTTAGGCGCTATTATTAGGAAAGGAGGAATGGGTTTACCTATGGTCATCGCCATAATCATTTTTCTTACCTATCACTTTATAGGTATTTTTGCCAAAAACAGTGCAGAAGATGGTAGTGTAAGCCCCTTTATAGCGACATGGCTAAGTACATTAATTATGCTGCCATTGGGAATCTATTTCACCTATCGAGCAACTACCGATCAAGGGCTGTTTTCATTTGATTCTATTACCAGACCAATTTCGAAGTTCCTGAAAAAGATGGCACTGATAAAGCATAAAGATAAATAGATTAAATACCTTTGTTAACCTAAAAAAATTGCAAGATGTCAGTAAATAATGAAGGTCATAAGTCTTTCAAATTAAATACTATAAAAGAGGCCATTGAGGATATAAAAGCTGGAAAAATAATAATCGTTGTAGATGATGAAGATCGTGAAAATGAAGGCGATTTTATAGCTGCAGCAGAGAAAGTTACTCCAGAGATGATTAACTTTATGGCCACTCACGGGCGCGGATTAATTTGTGCTCCAATTACCGAAGATCGTTCTAAGGAACTTGGATTAAATTTAATGGTGAATGAAAATACTGTACTTCATAACACACAATTTACCGTTTCTATAGATTTGATAGGGCATGGTTGTACCACAGGAATTTCTGTACATGATCGTGCTAAAACCATTAAAGCATTAACTGAAAGTGATACTAAGCCGGAAGATTTAGGACGACCAGGACATATTTTCCCTTTACGTTCTAAAAATGGCGGAGTTTTAAGAAGAACAGGACATACAGAAGCCTCTATAGATTTAGCTAGACTCGCAGGACTTCAGTCAGCAGGTATTTTAGTTGAAATTCTAAATGATGATGGTACTATGGCTAGACTTCCTCAATTAATGGAAGTAGCTAAAAAATTTGATCTGAAAATTATTTCTATTGAAGATCTTGTTGCTTATCGTATGCAGCATGATTCCTTAATTATAAAAGAAGAGGATTTTCAAATTCAAACCAGATTTGGAGAATTTAGACTTCGCGCTTTCAAACAAACTACCAATAATCAAGTTCACATTGCTTTAACCAAAGGATCGTGGTCTAAGGATGAGGAAATTCTTGTTCGAATGAATTCTACATTGGTAAATAATGATATTCTAGGCACTTTAACTAACGATGCCGATAAGAAGTTAGACAACATGTTTAGAGCTTTAGAAAAAGAAGGTAAAGGAGCTATTGTTTTTATAAATCCTGCTACAAAACCGCTAAGTTTACTTAATAGACTAGCTGAGTTGAAAGAAAGCCAAAAAGAAGGCGAGATGAAAGCTCCAAGCACTTCTATGGATCATAAAGATTTTGGTATAGGCGCTCAAATTTTACATGATTTGGGGATACATAAGATAAAACTTCTTTCTAATTCCAAACAAACGAAACGTGTAGGTATGATTGGTTATGGTTTAGAAATAGTAGATTATGTAAATTACTAAAACATATCATTTCTTACTCGATAATCGAGATTACAAGCTCCAAAGATTGATTAAGAAGATAAAATATTTTCTACTAAATAGCTTTTGAGCTTTTTGCAGCTATAATTTTCTCAAATTTTAATTGGTATTTATAAATTACAAGGATTTATGATGATATCTTCTTCTGTCCGTATTACTTTTTCATGACAAGGGAGATATCATTTTCATTTGTAAATAACACTTAGACATTATTAAGTTCATGTAACTTTATAATTCTTAAAGTTTCCCAAGTAAAAAAACCTAAGTTGTAACGCGTAAATTTTGAACATTTCCAACTAGATTAGCAATTTTTCTAGCAATACATTACACCTTTTTTCTTTATAACTTTTTTAAGATCAAGATTTATAATCTTTAAAAATATGGCTTAATTTCTTCTATTTTGAACAATGCATATTGCAATTGTTACGTTAATAAATAGAAATAGGTTATTCATCTAATAATATTAGTTATATTCGATTTTTATATAAAAAAGGGAAGAATGCATGCGGCTTATTAAGAAATCTATTCTATATACGGTAATTATTATCGTTCTAGGTATTTTGATAACTCTGGGTTTAGAAGCTTATATAAAACAAGATACATCTAGTCGCATTTATACTGAAATTAGGAACGTCCCTAATACTAAAACTGCTATTGTATTAGGTGCTAGCGTTTATTCTAGTGGCAAACTCTCTCCTATTCTTAAAGACAGAGTAGATAGTACAATCGATCTTTTTAAAAACCAAAAAGTAAACCAAATATTAATAAGTGGAGATCACGGTAGCGATGACTACAACGAGGTAGATGCTATCGCAAACTACTTAATTAATCATGGTATCCCTAAAAATAATCTAATTTTGGATCATGCAGGTTTTAATACTTACGATAGTATGTATAGGGCTTCTAAAGTATTTCAAATAGAAGATGCCATCGTCGTAACTCAGGATTTTCACTTGCCGCGAGCCATGTTTATAGCAAAACATCTTGGCTTGGATTATTATGGATACCAGGCAAAAGAACGCGCTTTTAGAATAGAAACAAAAATTATGAAGCGCGAAAAACTGGCAAATTTTAAGGCCTTATTTGAAGTTGTTTTTAAAACAACCCCTAGCCTTTCCAAAAAGAAAGTTTAGTTAAGCTTTTTTTAAATAGCAGATTTCTATGTTTTTGGTTTTGTATTTTTCAGAAAACAACCAAAAAAAATTTTTATGTTATCAGCAATACTTCATATCTTATTAGATGCCGTAATCTTAATGATTGCTGCAAAGTTTCTAAATAAAGTTCATCTAAAAGGTTTTAAAACTGCACTTTTAGTGGCGTTATTAATTGGCGTCTTAAGCTTTTTCTTAAGCTGGTTATTAACGGCAGTTCTTAATATTGCAACTTTAGGAATCTTTTATTTCCTTGGACTTGGCTTTATAACCAGAATCGTCGCTTACGCTATCATTATTGAAATTGCAGATCAAGTAAGTAGTGATTTTAAAACCGAGGGTTTCTTACCTTCTCTTTGGTTGGCTGTGATATTGGCTTTATTTGGAAGTATTTTAGATGCTATGATTTTCTAACATTCTTTGTTTCGATACTTAATTTTTAAATTTTCATCCTAACATCGTGAATCCTCCTATTGCTAAGCTATTAGAATATTAGTTACAAATGGATTATTTGGTTAGCTCTTGCGGCTATAAGCTTTTTAGCATAAACTAAAGATGTTGCAAGCGAGCATTATAAAAAGAAAAAGCCGGATGCTATAAAAAGCATCCGACTTTAACACAAACTAACTAGAATAAACTTTTTATATGCTTTTAGAATTTATAAGTAAAATTAGCTGCTAGATTTCTTCCGATTTGTGGATTTATCGTAGACCAACCATTATAATATTCTTCGTCGTTTAAGTTATTCAGCTTTAAAGTAATTCCAAATTTATCGGTCTGGTAAAATAAAGAAGCGTTTAAAACAGTATAATCATCTAAAGTAAAAGCACCGGTAATATTTCGGTTCAAAATCATATTTTCACTACCGTAATTTCCGCCAAAACCAGCTCCAAATCCATTTAAAATATTCCCAGAGAACTTATAGGTTGCCCAAAGGTTAGCAAGATTTTGAGGACCTGCACTTTCTGGACGAAGTCCAACATAATTTGCATCACCCTCAGTAAGTTCACTTTCGTTATAGCTGTAATTTGCATTAATATTTAATCCTTTTACAGGAGATGCGGTAATGCTGGCTTCAAATCCGCGGCTGTATAATTCACCACCCTGAGTATATACCTGTGGTGCAATGGTCATTACCGTATTGGTTACCTTAATATCGTAATAAGATAAGGTAGCTGCTAATTTATTATTAAGTAGATTAAGTTTAACCCCTCCTTCCAGCTGGGCTGCATGTTCTGGATCAAATTCATAGTTTACAGAATTTCCATCCGAATCTTCACCTATTTGTGGTGATACATTACTAAACCCATCCTGATAGTTTGCAAAAAGAGAAACTTTATCTAAAATGGGCTGATACACTACACCAAATTTTGGTGACCATGCCGTCTGGCTATTGCTTTCGCTTTCAAAACGGTCTACACGTAAACTGGCCATGATCGATAATGCTTCGATGGGATTAAAAATATCTGAAACATAAGCACTATAAATTTCCTGTCTAGAAATTGATGGAGTGATATCAGAATCTGCAAAAAGTGCATCTACACCAGGCTCAGATAAATTTCCGTTATCGTAATTGCTTAGGTAAGCATTTGGATCTGTAATCCCATAAACACTGGCATTTACATTATCTACACTGGCATCACCAATATAGATTAAACCATTACGAAGATAACCCGTTCCATTATTTCTAACCTCTTGATTGTAATAATCCAATCCGGCGACAATACGATTTCTCATTTCACCAATCTCAAAATCTCCAATAAAATTTTGCTGAATATCGCTTGTTAGCGTTGTAGAGTTCTGGTGATTCATTTGTCGTCCAAAAACCACTCCGTCTTCTAACACAATTCCGTTAGCCGGGTTATCTCCTTTAAAAGCTGAAGTACCTTCATACAAATAAGAATAATACCCTTTTGCTTTTGCTGAACTTTGAGAGAAGGCCGTTTGCGAAGTCCAACTATCAGATAATTT
Source organism: Zunongwangia sp. HGR-M22 (assembly GCF_027594425.1). NCBI lineage: Bacteria > Pseudomonadati > Bacteroidota > Flavobacteriia > Flavobacteriales > Flavobacteriaceae > Zunongwangia > Zunongwangia sp. HGR-M22. The sequence goes on along the minus strand of NZ_CP115159.1, from coordinate 1,363,589 downwards.
ATAATTCATCTGCGCTTGTATGCTGTACATTGGGTTTTCGATTCCTAAATCATCAGAAGTGTATGATTTCTTATTATCATAGCCTAATTCATCCAGGTTATTTACCGCTAATTCGTTTCCTCGATCTAAGAAAAGCATAGTTTGATTTGTACTTTCTACCTGATAAATTTCAGTATTAATCAAAAATGAAAGACGATCGTTTACTTGATACGATAAAGATGGTGCAAAGAAAAAAGATTTTCTAAATCCTGCATCCTGAAAACTTTCTTGAGTGTGATAAGCTGAATTTACTCTTAAATTCACACCTTCACTTAAAGGTAAATTAACATCTGCCGTTAATCGATTTAAACCATAGCTTCCTGAAGTATAAGAAATATTACCTCCAAAATGATTATATGGCTTCTTGGTAACCACATTAATTAGACCACCGTAAGAAATTACAGAGCTACCATACAAAGTTCCAGATGGTCCCTTTATAATTTCTAAAGCTTCGATATTCTGTGGATCTGGGCTACCATTTGTTAAAGCTGGTAAGCCATTCGTTAAACTTGGTTGCACAGCAAAACCTCTTAAAGAATAATAACCTGCACCATCAGAACCTCTACCAGTAGATTCCCATAATTTGGTAATTCCTGCCGCATTTTTAAGTGCATCATCAAAGTTTGTTACTACCTGACTTTGCAATAACTCTGCAGAAATAGAATTATAAACCTGTGGATTTTCCATTCTGGAAAGTGGTAATTTCGATACATACACACTAGAGCTTTTAGTAAACTCATTTACTTTATTATCGGCATTAAGAAGTACTTCTCCCAATTGTTCTTCGCTACCTACTAATACAACTGGTGCAGCTTCAGTAATAACTCCGCCTTCTACATTAATATTTATTTCTGAAGATTTGTAACCTACATAAGAAAATTTAATGGTATACGTTCCGGGGGCTACGTTACGCAATTCATAAAAACCATTGTTATTGGTTTCAGTTCCTCTAGAAGTACCCACCAAAGAGACATTCACATTAAAGATAGGTTCACTAGCACTATTAATCACCTGACCCTTAAGCGTTCCCGAATTCTGGGCAAATCCGAGCGAACAAATAAATAAAGACAAAAATAATAAAAGATGTTTCTGTGACATTTGTTACAAATATGTTTATTTAGACTTTTTTTAAATAACCCCGCAAATGTATAAATGCTTATCCACTTGAAAAAAATTATTAAGAATTATTTTAAATAAAAATCACTTCTATTTTTTGCAAAATCGCTTCTTAAAGAAACAATAAATTCATACTCCCCTGCTCCAATTCTGCATATAAACAGCTATATTTAAGTTTTTAAAATATGGATATGATCAAACTAATTATAACAGATATGGATGGTACATTGCTTAATGATGAGCATAAAATCCATCCAGAATTTTGGGAAGTAGAGAAAAAACTGAGAGATAAAGGCATTATGTTTTCTGTAGCCAGCGGTCGCCAATACTATAATCTAGCGTCCAAATTTGAGCAATTAAAAGGGCATATGATGTTTTTTGCTGAAAACGGAAGTTATGTAGTGCATAAGGATAAAGAATTATACACCGATACCATGGATCGTGAGCAGGCTAATGAATTTATTAAGCTTGGTCGCGAAGCCGAGAATTGTAATTTGGTCTTATGTGGCGTAAATTCTGCTTACGCGGAAAGCGAAGATGATGAATTTATCAATGAAGTAAGTAAATACTATAAACGATTGGAAATAGTTGAAGATCTTACCAAAGTCGATGATAAAGTTTTGAAAGTTACGCTCTGTAATTTTGAGGGTGTAGAGGAGAACACATATCCAAAATTCGAAAAATTTAAGGATAATTATAAGGTAGCCATTGCTTCGAGAATTTTTATAGACATCATGTCGAATACCGCCAATAAAGGGAATGCAATAAAAGGCGTACAAAAAGAATTAAATATCTCTCCTGAAGAAACAATGGTTTTTGGTGATTATTTAAACGATCTAGAAATGATGCAAAATGCTAAATATAGCTATGCCATGAAGAATGCACATCCAGAAATTATTAAAGTAAGTAATTATATTACTAAATACGATAATAATGAAAATGGCGTGGTAGAAACTATACGTGAAATGGGTCTTTTAGATTAAAGTAGCAATCAAAAAATCCCGTTATTACGGGATTTTTAGTTAATTATAATATTGGTTTTATCTACCCCGGTATTTCCTGTTTTAGCGTCAAAAGCGTAAACAGTAATTGAATAATTTCCTTTTTGTAAATCGATATTACCAGAAAATGTACTTGATTTTTCAGTCTGCTTTAATTCAATTTCCTTAAAAAATCCTTCAGACTCTACTACAGCATTTATTTCGAAGTCATTTGCATCCCAAAGCCCGCCTTCTTCAACAGGACAACCGCACATCATTACAATATTCGCCTTAATTTCCGTAGAAATTTCGCCAGGAATACGCTCGTGGGTTTGCGGACTCAAAATATCAATCACAAATCCCGGAATTTCAAGAATAACGCCGTCTCCCATAATATCTTTCCCCGGCATCACCCAAAGTTGAGTAGTAGATTTTATCGCTGCCTGTTTTTTATTGATCGGTGCGTAAGCTTCAATTTCGACAAAAGTAGGCTCTGAAATATCTAATTTAGCTAAAAATCCAGCGGTATTATTATCTGAAATTTTCTGATAACGCAACCTTGGTTGCTTCATTATCTTTTCTGAATTGCCCGTGCTTCCGGAGGTAACACCTTCAGATAAAATCTTTTTCGTTAGCACCTCTCGTATTATAACTTTAGCGCCGCCAATAGATGTTCCTATAAATTTGGCATCCTTTGCTTTGGCACGTACCATGATATTGGTTTGCGCAAAATTATTAATTGAAATGAAAAGAATTATAAGAGTTATCAGCCGAAGATGTTTCATCGTGGTTATATTTAATGGAAATATAAAAAACTTTAATTTACTACGTCAGCGGTTTTTCTAATTCCTCTATTGTAACAAAGTTTTTAGCATCTTTTTTGTAAGATTTCACGTATTCCCCTAAAATTTTAATTTCATCTTCGGTAAAATCATTACTTTCTACGCTATCGGCTAGCTGTAACCATGGTTTCTTTGCTTTATAATCGTAGGCACTAAAAACGATAAATGGTGTGCCATTAGCTTTAATGCGGTTACCCTCTAGTGTCCACATATTTGCCCAATCATAGATAAAATTAGCATCGTCCATATATAACCTTACACAGGCATGACTGGCAGGATAGCCAGGCAAAGAGTATTGGTGAGTACCTACACCCTCAAAGTTCATAAAATTGAAATAATAAGGTAAAATCCAATCCTTGTTCACAGAGCTCACTTTACGTTTAGCTTTATAATTACCATAGTGTAAACCGTTTGGTGTTGGTGTCGACTTTTTACCACTACTTACCGGGCCCCATTTAATCAAATTTCCGCTTTCGTAAAGGCCAAAAGCCTGAATTCTTTGAGAGATTAAAACAAGTTTGGGTATAGTATCTACCATCCCTAATTTTTTTGGGAACGGGCTGTAATCCATGATATCGTTACTTACAGAATCTGGAATAACAATTTCTTTCCCAGTCCAGAGTTTTCGTTTATCAATTCGATTTATAGCATAAATTGTTTTGCGCTGCTCTTCTGTATATCGAGTATTGAAACTATCTAAAGCGGTTTTTGATTTTAGCGAATCTATCGTATAAACTACATCCAGTCGCTCTAATGGTGGTTCTATCTTTAAAGTATCTAAAACTTTCTCTGGAACTTCAACAATTTTGGTAGATTTCTCCTCCTTATTACAAGCTATCAGACAGCTCAAAATACAAAATAAAATAAGCGAATTTTTAGTAAATTTCGTCATCATATAAAACAAATCCTCACAATAAGGGATTATTATTGTGATTCACAAATGTAGAGGATTACATCTCTCAAAATTACTAAGATCGAGTTAATTATTTGTTGAATTCTTATTAAGAGATTTAATCAAAAAACAAATTGTTAGCATTTCATTTTTCCAGAGGAAGGAATTAATGTAGCGATAATAATAATTTAAAACACAAATATTATCAATTCATTTAATTTGAAGGCTATAAATTCTTTAATCTGTAATTATACTTCGTTTAACAAAATAATCAAATTTTCAGTTTTACATTTATAGCTAGATCTCTTAAAAATTCAATTATTATAATCCGAAAGATGGAGAAAATTAACCTATAATGATCCTATTCAACTTTGAAAGATAGCGAACTTTTCTCCGTTTACCTGAACACTAAATTGAGTGCTTCAACCAAAAAATCTGAATCAAATCCTCAAACAATTCTTCTATGAACTTTTGGTCTTTAAATAAAGCTAAAGATAAAACGGGTAAGATAGCCATTGTTACTGGTGCCAATGTAGGCATAGGTTACGAAACCACTAAAGGTTTGGCTAGTTTAGGCATCGAAGTTATTATGGCATGCCGTGATCTTAAAAAAGCAGAAAACGCAAAGCAGAAAATAATAAAGCTAAATCCTAAGGCTAAATTGAAGTTAATGGAAATTAATCTAGCAAGTCTGGATTCTGTACGATCTTTTGCTGACCAGTTTAAATCCCAGTACGATAAGTTAGACATCCTGGTAAACAATGCGGGTATAATGATGACTTCTTTCCAAAAAACCGATGATGATCTGGAATTGCAAATGGCAACCAATTATTTTGGACATTTTTTACTTACCGGTTTATTAATTCCCGTTTTAGAAAATTCGTTTAGATCTCGTGTAGTGAGTCTTAGTAGTCTCGCTCATAAATGGGGAGACATTCGTTTTGACAATCTTAATGCAGAAAAAGGTTATGACAGGCGCCAATTCTATGCGCAAAGTAAACTAGCCTGCTTAATTTTTGCTTATCATTTAGATAAAAAATTGGTTAAAAAAGGATATGATATTCATTCTTATGCCGCACATCCGGGGGTTTCTAACACCAACCTTATGCAAAATTTACCTAAATGGCTTAAATTTTTATCTCCAATTTTAATGCCTGTATTGTCTCAGTCTGCAGAAAAAGGAGCTTTACCTGTTTTAAGGGCTTGTTTAGATGAAACTTTAAATGGTGGAGAATATATTGGTCCTTCAGGAAGAAAACAATATAAAGGCCACCCTGTAATTGTAGATTCAGATTATAATTCAAAAGAAAAAGATAAGGCGAAAAAACTTTGGAAGGTTTCTGAAGAAATTGTGAACTTTAAATATTTCCAGAAATCGCAGGATAAAGCTCAGGCCTCATAATCTTATTAAATTCATAATAATATGAAAAACTAAAAAGCAGCATCAAAATGATGCTGCTTTTTATTCACATATAATAAAAAGAAAATCCTAGTAAAGAACTCTAAATCTAATTGTTCCCTCTATTCCTTTTAATTCTTTGATCACATCGTTATCATATTCTTTATCAATATCTGTGATCACATAACCTATAGTTTCGTTAGTTTTTAGATGTTGGCCAACCACATTAATATCGTTAGCTGCCAAAATTCTGTTCATATGCGCTATAATTCCCGGCTTATTATGATGAATATGAATTAGCCTATGTGCATTTTCCAATCTTGGCAACTGTAAATTAGGGAAATTTACACTATTGGTTGTTCCTCCTGTGTTTATATATTCTATAATTTTACCAGGAACGAAGTTTCCAATATTTTCTTGAGCTTCCTCTGTACTTCCACCGATATGTGGTGTAAGAATTACGTTTGGTAAACCTTTTAGTTTAGAAACAAATTCTTCGTTATTGGTTTTTGGTTCTTTTGGAAATACATCTACTCCTGCTCCTTTTATTTTCCCGGAAGAAATATGCTTATGCAAGGCTTCTATATCGATAACCGATCCACGACTTAAATTAAGTAAATACGAACCGTCTTTCATTAAAGAAAGTTCACGATCTCCAATGATATTCTTATTTTCTTTTCTACCGTCTACATGAAAGGTAACAATATCTACGGTTTGTAATAGTTCGTCTAAAGAACTGCACTTGGTTGCATTTCCTAAAGCTAAACGCTCTACAAGGTCATAGTAGTAAACATCAAAACCTATACTCTCTGCCATTACAGAAAGTTGCGCTCCAATATTACCATAACCAACGATACCTAGTTTTTTTCCTCGAACTTCAAAACTACCAGTGGCAGATTTATTCCAAATTCCCTTATGCATTTCAGCAATACGATCAGACAGATTACGCATCAAGAAAATAATTTCTCCAATGGCTAGTTCTACAACAGATCGCGTATTGCTATATGGCGCATTAAAAACGGCTACACCTTTATCGAGACAAGCTTCCAAATCGATTTGATTGGTACCAATACAAAACGCACCAACTGCCATTAAACGATTGGCATTTTCTAATACTTTTTTAGTGAGTTGCGTTTTAGAACGTATTCCTAAAACATGAACATCTTTAATTTGCTCACTTAATTCTTCTTCGTCTAAAGCACCAGCAATTGTTTGTACATTATATCCTTCTTCCTTCATTATCGCCACGGCATCGGCATGTACATTCTCAAGTAATAATACTTTTATTCTATTCTTTGGATACGAAATCGCTTTATTCATTTTGTGTAGATATAAAAATTCGTCGAAACTTGGAGTGATGTGATCGGCATTTTCAGTTACCTTATCACGTTCTACATTTTCGGTAAAGGCGTAAAATTTATTAGCAAGGCCGGCAGCTTTAATTTCATAATCTGTATAACCGTCGCCTATCACGTAAACATCGCCTTTAAGATCTAATGATTTTAATTGTTTTACCTTCCCATTGTTACTGCTTAAGACATTATCGGTATTAAAACCTACAATTTTGCGGTTCTCATCGAATACAAAATCATTGGCAAAAACATGTTCGGCTTTAACCCCTAATTCAGCCACAATAGGAATAATAAATTCTTTAAATCCATTAGACATAATATAAATATTATCACTATTTTCTCTAAAGAACTCTTCGTTGCGTCTAAAGGATTTAGAAATTCGGGTTTTTAGATTTTCAATAAGCGGGTCAAGATGCTTTTCTTCGGCTTCCAAAATATCAAGTCGCTCTCTAAGCGAATCTCTAAAAGCCAATTTCCCTTCCATTCCACGGTCGGTTAAAGATTTAAGCTCGGCTAGCTTAGCTTCCTTATCTTTGGCGCCTGCCAGGGAAATCTCTCCCAAAACGTCCAAAGCTTCTACTTGCGTAAAAGTACTGTCGAAATCTATTACGTAATTTCTCTTAGTTTCCATTAGTTAATGTCGTTACTCTTTAATAATGAGTTTCCCAAAACTACTATTTTTAGTAGAGTTTACAGCTTTTTAATTCGTAAAAATCTAGTTAAATCCCAAGCAATCAAAGATTTTAAAAAGTCTTTATTTTTTAATCTGTTCAAAGATTTTTTGTAGATAAAAATCAAGGTTTTCAGGATTTTATTCAAAATACAATAATTTAAAAGAACAATTTATTTTTAGCAAAGCTTAGCTAAATGGTATTAGTCATTTTCAAATTGGATTTTTATTTAAATACCTTTGCTATTGTAAGCCTAACTTTTCTTTTTTAAACCTAAATTTCAGCATGAAAATTCTTCATACGGCCGATTGGCATATTGGTAAAAAACTGCATAAACATGATCTTTTTGCAGATTTTGATTTGTTTATCGACTGGCTTTGCCAACTCATTTCCGAAGAAAATATAGAAGTTTTATTAATTTCCGGCGACATTTTCGATCTTGCCAATCCTTCGTCTGATGCTCGTAAACAGTATTACCAGTCATTAATAAAATTGCAAAAATTAAACTGTAAGATTATTGCTACGGGTGGCAATCACGACTCGCCGGCCATGCTAGATGCGCCAAAAGAAATTTTAAGCGAATTGGATATTACTATAATTGGTGGATTACCAGAAAATTTGGAAGACACTATTATCCCTATTTTTAATGCTGAAAATAAAGCTGAATTAATAATTGCAGCAATTCCTTTTTTACGCGACGCAGATTTGAGAACAGCCAATGAAGGTATAACGTATGAAGACCGAATTGAAGCGATTCGAAACGGAATTCAGCATACTTTTGAAAAAGCAGCTGAAATTTGCCAAAATAAGTTTGCAGACGTGCCTTCGATTGCCATGGGCCATCTATTTGCGGCCGGCATCGAAACTTCAGAAAGTGAGCGCGATATTCAGATAGGAAATCAGGCGGCTTTTAATGCATCTCAATTTGGCGATTTTTTCAAATACGTGGCTTTAGGCCATATCCATAAACCGCAACGCGTTTCAGCAGAAATCCCAGTTTTCTATAGCGGCTCCCCTATTCCACTTTCGTTTAGCGAACGAAAAGATGATAAGAGAATCTTGATTTTGGATACTGAAATTTCTTGGGAACCTAAAAGTGTGACCGTTCCAAATTTTAGAAAATTACTAAAAATTAGTGGCGATATTAACGAAATTGAATTGAAATTGAATACGTTGGAAGAACACGAACATCTGGATTATTTGATTGAAGTCGATTTGGTTGAAGAACAATATGACGCCCAAAAGATCTACGCTCTCGATGTCTTGGTAAACGGATTAAAAAAACCGGGATACGAAATTGTAAAGCAGCGTGCACAATTTAAAAATAAGTTAAAAGGAACAGCCGAGCTTTATGCGGAATCCCAGCAGCTAGAAGATCTAAAACCTACCGATGTTTTTGCTGAATTAATGGGCGCACACGAATATGAAGAGGAAACTGAAAAAGAAATTTGGAGCGCTTTCAACGAAATATTAGAAGAAATTCACCAATCTGAAAATCCTGCCGACTAAGCATGAAAATCTTAAAAATAGAATTCGAAAATATCAATTCTTTACGCGGGCCGCAAAAGATAGATTTTACTGACAAACCTTTTTCTGCCAGTTCACTTTTTGCCATCACCGGGCCAACAGGGAGCGGAAAGAGCACGATTTTAGATGTAATTTGCCTAGCCCTTTTTAACCACGTGCCACGTCTTGGTAAGATCACTAAAAATGAAATTATTGCCAAAGGTGCGATTCTTACCCGCAATCAAAAACATGCTTCCGCTCAGGTCACTTATAGTTGCAAGTCAGGTATTTTCACTTCAAAATGGTCAATTTCAACCAATCGTAATGATAATCTAAGAGATTACGAAATGGAGATCGCCGATTTGGCGACCAATAAATTAATCGACCTTAAAAAGTCTGATGTTCCTGCGAAAAACGAAGCTTTGATCGGTTTAAATTATAATCAGTTTATCAAGGCGGTTTTGCTGGCCCAGGGAGAATTTGCACAGTTTTTAAAAGTAAACAAAGCCGAGCGTGGTGAGTTATTGGAAAAAATAACGGGAACCGGAATTTACCGTGAACTGGGAAAAAAAGCATACGAAAAAAATAAAGACGCTGGTAAAGCCATTTTACAGCAACAGCAGGAAATCGAAATTATTCAAAAATCATTGCTGAATGACGAAGATTATGCTGAAATTTCTGAGACTTATAAAACTCAGCAAGCCGCTTGTGAACCACTGGAAAAAGAGATTCAGCGTTTATCGAAATTCGTTGAGCTGAAGCAGGAAATTAAAAATCAACAGGAAAATATCTCCAAGATTGCTTCGGAAAAAAAGCAGGCTGAAGAAAGTCTGAAGCAATTCAACGAGAATAACGGTAAATCACTCAGCGCACACGAAAATTTACAAGAACACGCCGGCGATTTGCGAAACTGGAAACAAGGCAAAGAAAACGAAGCTTCGACCGCAAAAGAAATCACTGAAATAGAAGCCAAGATTGGAAAAAATAAGCAAGCATTTTCAGGATTACTTTCTGAAGTTTCGCAGTTGGTAAACACTGAAGTTTCAGCAAATGATTTTGAAATGAAGCTGAATGAATTTACAGAGAAAATTCAGCATTTTGAAGAAGAACGCAAGGAAAAAGGCCGCGAATACAAGAAACTGATGGATGAATTTAAGCTGAAAACTGCCGATCTACCCATCAATTTCAGTAAAAATCCAGAGGAAAATAGTAAACAATTACAAGCGATTGGCAATTCAGCGGCGAATCGCATTAAAAATTATGAGATTGAATTATCGAATTTCGATCTTAGCGATACTGAAGCTTTAAAATTTCAGCTAAAAGAACAAACTGAAAAAACACGGGCGGCACAAAGAGCGAACGCAAAAATCGATGAAAGCGACAGAGAATTAAAACGAATTGCTTCAGAAAAAACAACTATAGAAAAGCAAAGCGAAGCGCTTCCGCAGCAAATAAAAGATTTGAGTACAAAAGTTCAGTTTCAACAAAAAGATCTTGAAAATTTACAATTACAGCAAAAAAATCAGTTGCTCGAAGCGAGATTAGAAGATTTACGCCATACATTAATTGATAATGAACCTTGCCCGCTTTGTGGCGCCAAGCACCATCCTTTTGCAGATCAAGCTCCTGAAAAAGACAGCGCATTAGAAGAAAAAATTGCATTGCTTCAGCAGGAATTGCAGCTAAATTTATCAAATCTGGCTAAACTTCAGGCGAATTTCGAAAGTTTTGATGAGCGACTGAAGTCGCTTCAAAAAGAAGAAAATCTATGGAAAAGCGCTTCCGAAGAAAAAAGGAAAGCCTTTAAAACCAACTTTAAAAATTTTGATTTTGCTAACGAAGATGTTTGGGAACAAAATATTGCAAAGCTAAATGAGCAATTTGAACTGATTGAAAAGTGGGAAAAAGAACAAAAACAATTTGAGATTGCTCAAAATGCCATTCCAGATCAGCAAAAAGCGCAGGAACTGCTAAGTGATGCTTTTAAAATTAAAGCTGAACAAGAGAAGTTGTTTAAAGGGGACGATATTTTGGATAAAAATCGACTGTATCATCGCCAGTTTACAACGCTAAAACAAGAGAAAAAGTCTTTTGAGGAACAGTTGAAAATTTTAAAAAGCCGACATCAAAAATTAGCTTCAGAATTATCGATTTTAGAGCGTGAACTTTCGTCAGTTTTAAAAGAAAAAGGCTACGAAAATTTACAGCAGGCACTAAAGAATTTAATGCCAGAAAAAGAATACTTACAGCTTAGGGAACAGCGCGAAAAAATTCAGCAAAAATTATCAGAATTAAATACTTCCTATAATTTACTAAAGCAGCAATTACAGGAGAAGCAAAAGCTAGATATCCACGAAACCTCAGCTGAACTACAGGAGCAATTGGCCGAAAAACGCCAAAAGTTAAAAGACATTAGCGAAGTTTGTAAAGGACTTTATAGACAGTTAGAAAACCAAAAAGATAACCTGCAAAAACTGGGTGAAATTAGAGAAGGAATTGCCGAAAAAGAGCAAAAAATAAAGCGCTGGCGATTGCTAAATGAATTAATTGGTGATGCGACCGGAAGAAAATTTAATGAATTTGCTCAGGATTTAACGCTCACGCAACTTATTGCTTTGGCCAACAAGCGACTTGCCGATCTTAGCGATCGTTACATTATAGATAAACCTTTAGATGAAGAAGATGATGGTTTGGTGGCCATTGATGAACACATGGGCGGGCAACGACGATCGGTAAAAACGCTCTCTGGCGGTGAAACATTTATTTTGAGTTTATCGATGGCATTGGCGCTATCTGATCTTGCATCCAAAAACGTAGAGATTAATAGTTTGTTTATCGACGAAGGTTTTGGAACGCTAGATCCTGAAACTTTAGACCAGACACTAGACACTTTAGAAAAATTACAGGCCGAATCGTCTAAAACCATTGGAATTATTAGTCATGTAGATTCGTTGAAAGAGCGCATTGCAACGCAGGTAATGCTTACCAGAAATGGGCAAGGCTATAGTTCTATCACAATTAAGGATTAATATTTATAATTTCGTATTCGTAAAAGGTTTTAGTTACTGATTTAACATTTAAAATGTTATAAATTAGATATTTATCAATATATTTAGACATACTTAACAAGTATTTAATTAAAACCATACAGTAATGGAAGCAAAAATTAATACTCTACAAGGTTTTTGTTTTTCTGTTTGGTTACTGACTTTCCTAATGGTAAGTCCGGTTACGGCGAAAAGCCTACCTACAGAAAATAGCGATCCTTATCAATCTTTTAAAGGACAAGTAATAAATGCCTTTACAGAAGATCCAATTCAGTCTGCGCACATCAATGTAAAAGGCACCACGATTTCTACAATTTCAAATTCGGATGGCGAGTTTTCGTTGAAGCTGCCAGAAGATATGACAGATGCTCTAATTAGCATTTCTGCACTTGGCTATCAAACTAAAGAGCTTCAGTTAGATTATTTTAAGCGTGCAAATGTGATTATAGCCATGCAGGAAAGCGTGCAGGAATTAGACGAAGTTAGTGTTTACACTAAGGGAGATGCAACGGAATTGGTTAGAAATATGATGTATAATCGTGATGAAAATTATGTAAGTGACAAAGCTTTAATGACTGCATTTTATAGAGAAACTATAAAAAAAGGAAACCGAAATATTTCTTTATCTGAAGCAGTTACAGAATTGCATAAACAACCATATCTTTCTAGCAAGGATGATGATATTTCTATTTTAAAAGCAAGAAAAAGCACCGATTATAAGCGTCTGGATACGGTTGCTTTAAAATTACGTGGCGGGCCTTTTAATGCACTCTATATTGATGTGATGAAGTATCCTCAATTTCTTTTTGATATTGATAAATTAGATAAGTACAGTTTTACCTACGATAAACCTACTAAGATTGGTGAGCGAAGATTGCATGTAGTAAATTTTAAACAAAATGAAAGGGACAGACCATGGTATTTTGGCAAACTATTTATCGATAGTGAAAGTTTCACTTTGGTAAAAGCGGTTTATAGTTTAAATACCGATAATCGCAGGGTAGCAAGTAGAATGTTTACCAGCAAAAAACCGAACGGTGTAAGAGTACATCCAGATAACATCCAATATCAAGTAGACTATCGTGAAAAAGATGGTAAATGGTTTTATAGTTACGGAAAAGCAGATCTGGAATTTGTAGTTAACTGGAAACATAAAATCTTTAATTCTCGCTACAAAGTACATAGTGAGATGGCCATAACAGAATGGGAAAAATCGAATATCATTATTTCACAAAACAAAGATTTTATAAAACCTGCTATTGTTATGGTAGATGATATTGATGGATTTGCTGATGTAAATTTTTGGGGCAGTAACAATATTATAGAACCCGATAAAAGTATACAGAATGCTATAGAAAAAATTCAGAGAAAAATAATAGATTAAAAATATTGCTTCTTTTGGAAAATTCCTGAAGAACTAAAGATGGTTTAAGTTGTTTGGATTGAATAACGGGATGAGACCCAATTTTATGGTCTTATCCCGTTATTTTTTTTGAAATTAGATCTGCTAATTGGAGAAAATAATTTTTAATTGTTGGGGATTACATGATAATAAATAGCCCAAAAATGACAAAATGTACCGAACAATACAAAGAAATGAAAAATCGCATGGTTGAATTTTAATCGATCGATGCTAAAAATTATTGCTCCGACGGTATAAGAAATTCCGCCTGCAAAAAGCCAAAACAAACCATCTCCAGACAGATTATCCAGCAAAGGTTTTACGGCAAACACTATAATCCATCCCATCGCCACATACATAATTGTGCTTAAGGTTTGAAATTTGCCGATAAAAAAGAATTTTAAAATGACTCCGGTTACCGCAAGTCCCCAAATAACTCCAAATATTATCCAACCTATAGTTCCTCTTAGCGTTACAAGCGCAAAGGGTGTGTACGTTCCCGCAATAAGAATATAAATTGAAGCATGATCTAAAATATTAAGTTTATACCGAAGTTTACGCTCTCTAACACTATGATAAAGTGTAGAGGCGGTATAAAGAATGATCATACTACAACCAAAAATCCAAAAGCTTATTTTTAATATGGTACCACCAAGTTCTGCCGACTTAATTATAAGTATAATTGACCCAAAAATACTCAACAGCAAACCTAGAGCATGCGAAATTATATTAACCCGCTCTTCAGATTTGGTGTAATATTTAATTCTATCGCGATCCCTCATTCTAATTATATTCACTTCAAAAATAAGTATTTTAAAGATTAATTTTTTACGTAGAAATATTTTGGTTTAAGGTTATTCTTCTACAACTTTCAAAATCATAAAAATTTGGTTTCTTTTTTCTGCCTAGACAAACTCAACAAATTATAAGTTTTATTTACCGTAAGTTAATATAGAAATACTTCCATTTAAAATTCAGCTAACTTAGTAAAGGCAAGCAGAAATTAATTTTGAAAAAAAATAATTATGATTTCAGAAGAGAAAAAAGCACTGCTAGATACTATTAACTTTCCAGTGAATTACGAGCAGAACGGACAATCGATAAAAGATGCAAACGGACTTTTTGTTTGTGATGTAAGAGGTTGGGGGAAAATTCAATTTATGGATAAAGCAGAAGAACGACATGATGCTATTGGATCTATTATCGCAGAACTTTTAAATGATTTTAAAACTTCTGAACAGACCAGTGCGAATGAAAAATAATATTTAAATATTCATTTCAAAATTAGTAATCTTAATAAGATAAAAACTTTAAGCGGCTCTAAAACTATTTTTAATCATTCGTGTTTTATTTTTCAAGAATAAAATAAACCGAATAATCAGGTTTTTCTTCATTCTCTTAATTTCTCTTTGCAGATGTGCATTTTCAGCTTTTACAAACTGTAGTTGATTAAGAAGATATGCATTTTGAGTTGAGATAAGATCGCCGCTAGCTTTATAAATATCATCCAGCCTATATTGCATAATTTGGCCTATGTTTTTAAACGAAAACTCCCTTTCCATATAAGCTTTAGCTTTATATGCTTTAAAATCTCTACATGATTTATTAAAGTAGGCTTCTTTTAATTTTGCAATTGCATCTTCTAAAAGAGGATGTCCCCAGATGGTATTCGAACAAAAATTCTTATCTACCTTCTCAATTGATCCTAATTTATAATCTACCAAAAAACTATTCTCTGCATTCATAAACTGCGTATTACCCGAATAATTGGTAGCGATGGTTGGCTTCCCTAAATACATAGCTTCAGCAAGGGTTAAACCGAAACCTTCTGAATGATGCATAGAAACATAACAATCGCAATCATTAATTAAGTGATTTATACCATCTTTTTCTAAATCGACATCATATATTTTAATGTTCTTATGCGAGGATGCTATTTTCAGTAATTGAGTATTTTCTTTTCTAAAAGCCATTGCTCCAGATGTTTTAATAACCAATTCTACAGGGTCATTCTCAGAGAACGCTCTGTTAAATGCATCAATAAGGAAAATTGGATTTTTCCTTTCCATCGAACTGTGATAACTGAAAATAAATAGAAAACTGAATTTAGTAGGATCAAAAAAGTTACGACCGATTTTCTTACCAATACCATTTAATTTAAATGCCACTGGATGCGGAACGATTGTGATTGGATTGTTATAAACCCTTTTAAATATCGATTTACAAAAAGAGGAAGCTGTCCAAATTTCGTTAAATAAACTTAGATTTTCGGAATGTTCTGGTGGCAGATATTCCGACTCCCACATTAAAAATAAGATGGTATATCTAAATTTGAATAATTCTGGATCTATAATTCTGAAAAAATTATCTAAATCTCTCAAAGAAATTTGAACTAAACTTACCGAATATTTGAACTCAACAATAAGATCTGGATTTTTCTTGATCTTTTCATAATCGATCAAATGAAGTGGTATAGCCTGACTTTTCGCTGCTTTAATATTTAATCGTACAGCTTCTCCCAAACCAAATTCGCCATCTATATATCCAATGATGTTTAAACCTTTATTCTTTGTATTCATATTAATTTGCTAAAACAGGAGCGGTATTTAATGATTGTAGAAAAACAAGATTTTTATACGTACCATTTTGTGCTAATAGTTCGTGATGTGTTCCTTTTTCGATAATCACTCCGTTCTTCATTACTACAATTAAATCGGCATTTTGAATTGTTGAGAGTCGGTGTGCGATTACAATAGATGTTCTATTTTCCATCATATTCTCCAAAGCATCCTGCACCAGTTTTTCCGATTCTGTATCTAAAGCTGAAGTTGCTTCATCAAGAATCATAATTGGAGGATTTTTCATGACTGCTCTGGCAATCGCTATTCGTTGTCTTTGCCCCCCTGATAATTGATATCCTCCATCCCCTACGCTGTATTGATAGCCCTTAGGGAAAGAACTTATAAAATTATGGGCGTTAGCAATTTTTGCAGATTCAATGATTTTACTTTCTTCAGGATTTTCTATACCTAAAGAAATATTGTTAGCGATAGTATCATTAAATAATATTGAATCTTGCGCCACAATCCCCATTTGATTTCTTAAAGAAGCTGCAGTTACATTTTTAATATCAACACCATCAAATGTTATACTGCCCTCGGTAACATCATAAAAACGAGTTAGTAAATTGGCTAATGTTGATTTCCCACTTCCCGATTCTCCTACCAAAGCCACAACCTTACCTTTTGGAACGGTCAGATTAAAATTCTTTAAAACATAATCATCTTTATATTTAAAAGAAACATTAGTAAATTTTATTTCTTTATTAAAACCTTTGATAACCTTCGCATCCGGTTTTTCTTCTAATGGATCTACTGCATCCAGAATTAAAGCGACCCTTTCGTAAGCAGCGTTCCCACCCATTAATGCATGATTTGCTTTGGTTATTGCTTTAGCCGGCGTTAAGATCTGATAGGCTAATCCCATATACGCAATAAAAGCACCTCCGCTTAAAGACTGATCGACCAAAACTAAAGATCCACCATAAATTAGCAGAATTGAAATGGCTAAAATCCCAAGAAATTCACTAGCCGGTGCAGCAAGGCTCATGGTTTTACCTATCGAATTATTCAGATTGTTTATATTGTCTGTAAATTCAAAAAACTTTTTAGAAAAAAAACGTTCAGAATTAAAGTTTTTGATAATTTTTATTCCGCCTAAAGTTTCTTCGATATTCGATAAAAGCTCACCTTCCATTGCAAAAATATTCCCTGATTGACTTTTTATTCCTTTTGTAATTTTAGTAATAAGAAAACCGGAAATGGGAATAAAAAAGAAAACGAAAATGGTCAATTTCCAACTAATTGCTATCATTCCTAGTAGTGTAAATAGAATCGTTAATGGTTCTCTAACCATCATTAAAACACTCATAAAAGAGACTTTAATGGTATTAATATCAGACGTCATTCTCGCAATTAAATCTCCTTTTCTTTCATTTGAAAAAAAAGCTACGTTTAAGCCTATAACTTTATTGTAAACATCTTGTCTTAAATCTTTTAAGATTCCATTGTTTAAATAGGTCATGTATAAGATAGAAAGATAATTGAACAGGTTTTTTAGCAGAAAGGTACTTAACACAAATCCCACTACGATAATTAAAGTAAATAAAGGCCCTTTAGTAATTTGTGTTGTGGTTATAAAGTAATTTAGATAATCCTCGAAATAATGAAGATCAAAATCCCTAATACCTTGGTAAACTGGCTTTACCGTTAATTTTTCGCCATCTTCAAACAGCACCTTTATCATTGGTAATAAGGATAACATGGATAGTGAAGAAAAGAGCGCATATAAAATATTGAAAACAACACTTAAAATCTGATAATTTCTATATGGAATAAGATATTTGAGAAATCTTTTAAAATTTTTCATTGGTAGTGAGGTAAATAGATGAAATTCTAAATTTATGCTTCAAGAATACTCTTGTACACATTAATGTATTCTTTAGCCGCTTTTGTCCAAGAGAAACTTTTGGCACGTTCAGCATAAATTGAGGTATAGTTCTCTCGATTATCTTCGTATGTCGACATTCCCTCTTCAAATATATTAGCCATATATTGTGGATCGAAGTTTTCCCAATAAAAAGAATGTTCCCCTCCTATTTCAGGCAAAGAAGAAAGACTGGAAAGAAATACAGGTTTACCAAACGTCATTGCTTCTATCACCGGTAATCCAAAACCCTCTCTTAAAGAAGGAAAAGCAAATGCTAAACAGTTTTTATAATAGAAAATTTTATCGGCTTCACTAATATGGCCGGCTAAGAATACTCTGTTTTCTAGTTTATCTTCTTTGATTTTTAATTTCAATTTTTCAGCATATTCGCTTTTTACTCCTCCTGCAATAATGAGGTTTATACCTTTAAGATATTTGATCATTTCCACCAGTGTATGAAAATTCTTTTTTTCATCTACCTGTCCTATGCAAAAAATAAAAGGCCTTAAAGATTCATTTTTACCGGCGGCAACATCGGTTATCGCTAAGCTGCCTGCCATAGAATTGCCATTATAAATTATATGTTCTGGCACTTTGGGTACATTAAAATATTGATGTGTTTGATTTTTAGTGTATTCTGAAATATATACTAAAGCCGAGCTTCTGTCTAATTTTTCTTTAAATAGCTTAATTCTGGTTTCTAAGCGTTTACCTTTATCCTCTTCCATAAAATTTATATCATGTATCGTGAGCAGATAAGGAATTTGATTTGAAAAAGGTTCGATCTTTGTATTTTGATTTACAGAATGCCATAAATTAAACTTACGCTTAATTCGAAAAAATGGATACCTGGTAATCTGATGATAAGTATGATAACGTAGATTATTCCCAATTTTACGTTTCGCAACAGTATTATTACAGTTTAAGGTTATCTCGTGTTCTGTTAAAAATTCACTTTCATCGCTTAGGGATTTAGCCAAATTCAAATTGAATTGCCCAAAACCGGAATAAAGATTTTGAATGTTGTGAGTTTCTAAGAACACCTTCTTCAAGCATTTCGAGTCTTTACCAAAAAGTGTTTGCATAGGTTTTCAAATTAGATAATAGGGGTTAGATTTTTAGTAAGCCTACATTTTCAAGATGAATAAACTCTAATTTGGTTGCGTTAAATAGGAATTTTGGTATATTATTTTTTGTCTAGAGCAAATAATTAAATGATTACCAAATATTTGAATTGTGATTTTTTTTTAAAAAAAACTGAATACACTTTCTTAGCGAAGTAGTCATGTTTATTTAAAGCAGTAATTTCTAATTAATAATTATACTTCAATTTTTCAATTTTGATTTCATTCTAATCTCAATATCTTTGTTGAAAATTTAGCTTTGAAAAAGATTTTTAGAACCATTTCTTTCTTTTTATTCATCGGGTGTCACCTTGCATTCCTTACTTCCGTTTTGTTTGAAAAGGTCAATAATCTTTGGCTAATATTAGGAGTGCTTTGTGCTAGCATACTTATAACTTATGCCTACTACCATAAAAGCATACAAGAGGAAGAGCATTTTCTGGATGATCTTCAAGATATCGTATATATTAGCTTTGGAGGTTTATTAACCTATTTTATTAGCACCAATTTAGAATTTGGAGCGGTAATCGCTGCTGGTTTTACAGGAACGCTTGCGTCTTACTTACCTTCGTTTTCTAAAAATTCGAAATGGCTTAAAAGAACTCCGGTTCCGCTTTACTGCGGTGCTTTTGTTGGGATGACGGCACCTAGCGTCTCATCTGGATATACCTTTATTATTTTCACCTGTTTTCTAACCGGTGTACTATTTATTTCAGCAAAAAATGTTTTTAATGGATTTGGAGGGAAACTAGGCACAATAGCTTTTGGTGGTGTAGCTTTATCCTCGTTAATCATTTATCTTCTTTTCTAATGGAAACGATATTGCTAACCTTAACCGGAATTTTTGGAAGTTTACTTACCTGGTTTATCAATAATCATAAAGCACAAGGAGCCGTTAGAGCTTCAGCACTCCCCTCTTTAGTAGTTGGATTATTTTTCTATATTTTTCCTAATGTCGTTTCTGACTATCTTACAAAAAATGTTCCGCTTGTTTTTATTGGTGCTTCGTTTGTGGGCATGGTTTCCATTAATATTATCTCAAAATGGTTTTACGTAGCTATTTCAGGATTAATTTTTAGCATTATTTATCTTAATACCGGTAAGTTTTTTAATGGATTTGGTGGCGCACTGGGCACCACGGCATGTATTTCGGTTTTAGTCGCTATTGGCCTGGCCAGGATTATCGAGCATCGCGGCATTAAAAAGAAAAGAAATCTTTGATCATTAACGATGGTTTTGAAAATTAAGCTATGCCTGGTCGTACCAAAGATTTCAATAAATAGAAAATTCACATTCGGAAATTAATTTTTCTATTTTTGTTTTAAATTGAACTTAATTCTTATGGAATTAAAAAGTATAAAGCCAAGAGCTGATATTGCACAAAACAAAAAGGCTTATAAGACTTTTTCGCAATTTATGGGTTTCACGGAAGTGATCAAACAACAAGAACTTACCGATCCTGTAATAGAAAAACTTAATGTTGAAATTGATAAAGCCAACGAAGCTCCCATCAAAAAACTGAAAAACCAGATAAGGAAAAGTCAGTTAAAAATGCTACAAATTATTGAAAAGGATTTAAAATTAGTTCCTAAAAACTACTATCAAAATACCTGGATTGCTATTGGTATTTCTGCAATTGGTATTCCTTTAGGGACTGTTTTCGGCTTAGTGCTAGATAATATGGCATATTTGGGACTTGGTATTCCTATTGGTTTAGCCATAGGCTTTGCAATTGGTTCCCAAAAAGACAAAAAAGCCAAAAAGGAAAACCGACAAATGAATATGGAGGTGTAATACTTCAAATTTGATAAATCCGAGACAATTTTCGGTAAATAAATCTTCAGCAAAATTGTATAAAAAAAGCCAGAAATATTTACAATTCTGGCTTTTCTAGTTTAATTTCTTCGGAAGAATTATTTTTTTGATTCCAAAATATCTCGATAAAATGGCACAATTTGATCTGCCATCATTTTATCTTCTTCAATAGATGGATGCGCACCACAACCAGTTTCAGAAATCGGTTCAAAATCAAAAACATGTATTTTCTTCCCTTCTCCTTCAAAATAACTAGCTACGCTATCTAAGCATCTGTGTAAAATTTCTTCTCGTTCTCCAGACACCATAGGGCTATCCAGTATGGCAATTTCTGGATTATCTCTTGTATCTATCAAATGCTTTACAAATTTGATATAAGCACCAACGTAATCATCTTCGCTAAACGGTAAACGTTCATGTTTACCATCTCCATCTGATAAATCGTTAGTTCCTAAATTGATACTTATTAAATCTGGATTAAAATCTTTGGAAGTATAACTTTTTGAACTATCCTCATTAAGATAAAGGTTGTCATAAACATCTGGCACTGTTGGCCCAGGAACATCCCAGTTTCTATACATTCCCCAACCTGAAATTGAAGATAATACAAAATCGGCTTCTAATCTATTGGCAGCAAGGGTAGCATAAGAATAGTACGCGTTGTGAGAATCAAACCAACCGCCCTGGTCACATGGATACTCTTTATTATCATTCCCAAAACCAGAGGTAATCGAATTTCCTATAAATTCAATTTTGGCTTCCGGTTTAGCAGGCGCTTTTGCAAGACTTTTAGCTTTAATACCGCTTAACACTAAATTACCCGTACTGGCTTCTGTAGCTTTATACAACTCTACTATCGTATCGTTTTTACTAACCGGGATTTTCATTGAATTTATCGTATCTCCCTCTACAATGGTTTTACCTTTATATTCACCATTTACTGCAACCGCCCAAAATGCATGTTGCTTAGGATCGTCGGTTTTAGAATACACTACGATGGTATCTTCTATTGTATTTTTAAAAGTAACTTTAGAGGCAGGACTAATCATTACCAAAGAAGAATCTCTTTGATCTGTTCTTCCAGAGATCGCAAAATATTTAGAGTCTTGTGGTGAATGTAATTTAGCCTGATGCTCTTCTTTTGTTTGCTTACAACTTAATAAGCTAGATATGGCAGCTAGGGTAAGTAAAATTTTCTTCATATAAAAATGATGTTCTAATAATTACAAATTCTAATTGAAGTAAAAATAAACTTAATTTTAGAACCTTAAATATTTCCTGTCTTTTTTAATTGATTCGATAAAAAAATTGTAATCTCGCGTTTGTAATCAACAAGCCCTTTAAATCTATAAACTTTCATTTCTGTATGAATAAGTCGCTAAAAATAATTTCGTTTAGTATTCTGCTTTTAACTCTTATTTTGAGTTGTAAGACTTTAAATGTGGGCTCTAACACTAATTTTTGTGTTTTAAAATGGGGAATGTTAGGTATGATAAAGCAAGATATTATTAGATTTTATGAGGTTGAAGCAGATCAATGGCAACAATGTGATACGCCAGATTTTAAGATTCCAGAAAATGATGATCTTCTTTTTGTAGGTGTAGGAAAAATTGGAGTCATTAAAGATCAGGATATTTCGTTTTATTCAGTGAATAATGAGGGAAATTGGGGAAAGAACTCAACGCCGGCTTTTCATTTAAAGAAACATCAAAAAGCGATGTCTGTTGGTTTAGGAACAATTGGTATTATTGAAAATAAAAAGATTAGGTTTTACGATACGAAAGAAGGTGCATGGACAGAAATTGATGATAAAGTTAGTGATTTTGATCTTCCAGAAAATGGTAAAATTGTCCCGCTAATGCTAGATCCTTTAGGCATAGCCTCTATTGGAATTGTCAATAATCAGGATTTAAAGATTTATCACTACAATACTAATTCCAAAACCTGGATTTTAAGTGATCTAGATTTTACGCTACCAAAATACGATGAAATTGTCTCAGTTGGTTTTGGCAATATTGGTATAGCAAATGGAGAGAAAATAAAATTTTTTCCGCTAGAAGCTATAATGAATAATAAGCTAATTCGCGATAAAATTCCAGAGATTCCAGACTTTAAATAATCCCCAAAAAATATCTTATTTTCCTTAAAAATTGAGCTGACAATAATCTTATTGATCATTTCTTCGGGAATTACTATTGAATAAAACCAGCATAGATTTTATCATTTAGTCTGAAAACTTTCAGCACTTTATCTTTATTTCCAGTCGTAAGAACTTATTTGATTTTTTTGAAATAATTCTCTGGTTTTTGTCAATTTTTGAAATATAAAACGACACAGTATTTTAATATTGCTTACTATTGAAGCATAATAATGATTCACAAAATTTAATCTAATGAATATCATTAAATCTAATTTGAGTAGAGTTCTGATTGTACTCTTTATATGCATTTGTAATGCTGGTTTCTCGCAACAAAAGAATTTTGAATTTGCAGAACGTTCGGTAGAACCAGGTACTAAAACCGAATTTTTATTACCGGTTAAGACCCATACTGATAGTTCTGTGATTCCGGTTACTGTATTTCATGGACAAAAAGAAGGTCCTGTACTTGGTATTGTTGCCGGTGTACATGGTACCGAATTTGTTCCAATTCTAGCTGCACAACAGTTAGCCAAAGACATTGATCCTAAAAACTTATCAGGTACGATTATTTTGGTACATATAGCAAATGTTGAAGGTTTTTTAAATCGTTCATTTCGCGTAAATCCTATCGATCAGAAAAATTTAAATCGTGTATTTCCCGGAGAACAAAATGGTAGCATGACCGAGCGCCTTGCCTGGACGATTTCTAATACGATAATTCCTGTTTGTGATTTTTATATCGACGTACACGCAGGCGATTATAATAACGATTTGCGTGCGTATGCTGGTTACTATAATTACTTTGATAAACCTGAAATTTCGAATAAAGCAAAAGACATTGCAGTTGCTATGGGATTTCCTTTTATTGTTCAATTTGGGAATCAGGAAACCCTAAAAGATAAAGCAATTTACACCTCTCGCGAAGCATTTATACAAGACATACCTGCAGTAGATATAGAGTGTGGCCGAATGGGAATTGTTGAAGAAAAATTTGTACAAAGAATTCAGCAAGCTCTATGGAATGTAATAGGACATCTTAATATGGCAGATGTTAAAGTTCCTGAAAATAAGACAGCAGTATTTATAGGACAACGCACAACAATTAATAGCGAAGAAACCGGCTTTTTCTACAGTGATTTTACCAGCGGTGACTACGTAAAAAAAGGAATGAAATTGGGCTATATCACCGATCTTTTTGGAAATCATCTTAAAGATGTACACTGCCCGGTAGATGGAATGATACTCTATAAAACATTTAATCCTCCAATTAAAAAAGGAGATGGTTTGTTTAGTATTGGTCACATCGATTAGTAAACCAATTAATTTTATAAAACAGCAAAACCCCCAAAATCTATTGGGGTTTTTGCTGTTTTTAAAGAACTCGGGGTATAAAATTATTCAGGAAGCTCTGGTGGCGTTTCCCGATGATTTACCGATTCTAAAGTTTTTAAAAATGCCACTAACGCATATTTCTCTTCTTTAGTTAAGTGTAATTTTTTCAGTAAAGGGGAAGTTGTTGGGAATAACGTATCGTTTACTTGATGATCTTTTCGTTTTGGTTGTGGCATTCCGGCGCTATATAAATTTACAATTCCGTATAAATTTTGAAATAACCCATTATGCATATAAGGCCCGGTTCTACTAATTTCTCGTAAAGTTGAAGTTTTAAATTTCCCAACATCTTCTTTATTACCGGTAACTTCATAACGCCCTAAATCTTCAAAAGGTCGCCCGTAATACGTTAAACCGGTATTATGAAATTTATTATCTGAAAAATATCCGGTATTATGGCAGTTGATACATCGAGCTTTGGTTCTAAATAAATGCATTCCTAGTACTTGCTGATCGGTAAAGCGCTCGCTTTCGCCTTTTATAAAACGATCAAACCTTGTTCGGCCACTAACAACAGTACGCTCGTAAGTAGCTATGGCTTTTTGAATGCGTTCTTTATTAACTGTTTTATCTCCAAAAGCGGCTTCAAATAAAGGTTCATAACCTCTTATTTCAGCAATTTTATCAGATGCTAAATTAATATGGAAATTCATTTCTAGCGTATCCTGAATAGGAAATTGCGCCTGATCTTCTAACGAACTAGCGCGACCATCCCAAAACAGAGTTTCAGCATAAGCCGAATTTAAAATCGTCATTGAATTCCGTCTACCTTCTCGTCTCAAATGCCCAAAACTATGCCGGCGGCCATCGCCCCAACCTAATTCAGAATCATGACAACTGGCACAAGCAATTTGTCCGCTAGACGATAAACGCGGATCAAAAAACAAGCTTTTTCCTAAGTCTTTTTTAGCTTCTGAATACGGATTATCTACCGGAAATTGAACGTCAGGTAAACTTCCTATATCTTTAAAATCAGCCTTATTAATTGTAGAATCTAAGCTAGGTTTTGGCCAGGTTGAAGAATCACCACTGCTATAAATTTCACGTAACCGATCTATATTATATTCTTGGTAAGCTTTAAAACCAAAAAAACTTATAATTATCGTAAAAATTAAAATTTTAAATAACGTGTGTCGCATGTTTTAATAATATACTTTTAAACTTGCTGAAACCGTCCACCTATTTGGAGTGATATTATCGAAATACTGTAAATTATTGAAGCTTTCTTGATAGCCTCCACCAATGGTAAAATAAGTATCGAGGTTTTTGAAAGAATTAAAATTGAATCCTAAATCTATAGATGTCTGCCAATTTGAAGCTGAAAATAATTCACTATTGGGAAGGGTCACTTCCTCATAAAAAAGCTTTTGTGTTAAACCGAAAAAATCTTTATCTTCAATAGAATCGAAATAAGAGGCATTTGGGTAATTAAATTGATGGTTTAAAGAAATGTTTACTTGTCCACTTATTTTGGGTAAAAAATCTAAATTAGGACTTATTTTATATCGCTTCATCGCATAAATTTTAGGCTGTAAAAAGGAAAACTCTAAACGAGATTGCTCTAAAACATCCTTCTGTTTAGAATTTGTAAATCCAAGGCCTAAACCTAGATCTGTTCTAGACTTTTCTTGTTTTGTTTTTAAATATCCAAAAATTAAGTTGGCTTTTGTAACCGAAGCTGAATAAGATTGCCCGCCTTTATTAGTAAGCGTATTTCCCGCTTTGGTATGCAATCCTGAAAACTGAAGTTTTAAATGACTATTTTCAGTTTGCTTTTTTAGCAGTAAGGCATCCAAAGAATAGGTTTTAGGCTCGTATTCTGCAAAAAACTCTTCTTCTTTGTGTTTATTAACTACGTTATTTTTCTTATAAGTGTCTTGTTTTTTCTGAAGATACCCAACATCTATATTTATAGTGTAAATTTCATTCTCCAGTGTATATCCAAGAGTAATACCTGCCTGATGATAATTACGCATGGTAGATGTCCAAAATGGATTTGAAAATGAACCATAGCCTGTTATCCACTTAATATACTGTCTATAATTTTTTGGTGAATCGTTACCGCTATTGGTATAATTTGTTTTATTGCTTACATCGGTAGCCCCATAAATTGCCTTTAGACTTAAATATTGAGATGGAGTAATTTGATAATTAAGCCCTGCATTAAAAACTAATTCATTAAAAGTTATCTGATCACGAGGATCTCTATCGTTCCTGTATTTATTAAAGAGATGGTAATTTACTTCAGCTAACGCATGCCATTTATTATTTATAGGAAATACAATTCCTCCATTAATATCGTAATCTTGATTACTCCAATTACCGGGTCTGGCCACCCCAAAATAATGCGGATCTTCCATAAGTCCGTTTTCCGGAAGCTGGTAACTTAAGTTCCATTTCAAGTTTTTATAGTACGATTTGGTTATCGATAAATCACCATAAAATAAAATTCCGCTTTCATTCTTAAAAATCCCTTGAGTTTGTAAACCAAAATCCTGCATTTGGGAAGGGATTCTAGCATCTTTAAAATCCCCTCCTTCTGCAGTATAGAATAATCCTGTTTCGGTATAGTTTTTTACCGGCAAATACAAATAATTAAATGGATTAACTTTTTCAGCAGTTAAAATATCAGAAAAAAAAGTATTTCCCGCCGGTGTAAATTCTTGAGCGCTAAGCGTTCCTAGATTTACACAACACATTACTATACATATTCGTAAAAAACGATACCGTTTCATTTAAAAAGTGGTTGTAATTTCTACAATTGGTTTTTCTGATACTTCAAAATCGTTACTACTGTTATTCGTGTCTTGATAGAATACTTTTCCATCCTTTTCAGATTTCACCTTACGGATTACCGATTCTGAAGAGTATTTTCCGCTAATCGTTGCTATTTGCCCTGCATCTACACTATTTGGCAATCTTGGTGGTTTTGGTTTAGCAGGATCTGTATTTTGTATTTCTACCCCGTCTAAAACATATTCTACAGGTATTTGCATATATGTTGAAGTTTCTTCATCAAATCCATCATCATTTACAGAAGGTAATGGCACGGTATTAATTGCTTGGTATTCATCATCGTTAGCTCGAAAAATCACCAATGCTTCACGACCAAAAACATCTAATATTAGATCATTCCCTTTAAAAGTTTTAAAAACGATATTTAAATTTGTTGAGTTTGGATTATCAATATCAGAGTCGATTCCATTTCCGCCGGTAGAGGCAAAATAATCCTGATAAAAAGCTTCAAAAGGAGCCTGACTTAAATCTACCGTTAATGATGGATCTTCTACTTCATAAGTTACCGGTTCTCCATCACTGTCGACTGTATTTAATGGTGCTTTATGATTTACTGCAGTAGCTGCAATAATTACACTTTGTCCTGATGCTAATGGATATTCTTCTCCACTACCCGGAATTTGTAATACTTCTTCAGCATATACATAAGCTGTGTTCGCATTGTCAGGATCTTGTTGGTTAATAGATTGGCTCCAATCGTACTGTCCATTAGGCAAGTTATAATCTCGAATAGTAGAACTAATACTATTTTGTCCTTTTACCTGAGCAAAATACAAACCATCTAAATAAATAGTTTTATTAGAATTATTATGAATTTCTACAAACTGATCACGGTATAAAGCGCCTCTTTTTACATCTGATCCCGAAAAGTAGATTTGCTTAAACACTAAATCTCCAATTTGTCCCGTCACTAAAGAAATTTCGGTAGTGGTGTTTGTTTCTGAAATACTTACATTAGATAAACTACCATTAAATATTACCTCGTTAGTAACTTCTTTGCCAGAAAATGCTTCATATTCTGCTGCCGTATACTGCTTACTTACATTGACATTATAAGTTCCCGGAACTACTTCTATTGTAGCATTTCCTGAAGCATTAGTTGTTATATTATAAGTTTTGCCATCTTCTACGTTTTCTAAAGAAATTGTAGCTTCTTCTGCCGGTTTATTATCTTCATCTGTACCAAGGTCTACGGTAAATTGATGTGAAACGACATTTATGAAATTATCGTCGTCACTACACGATAAAAAGAACAGACCAATAAGGCCTAACAAATAAAACTTTCTCATTGATTATATATTTAGATTAGAATTGATAATTAATTTGCGCTCCGAAACTTATAGGTTCATTTTGTAAGCCCTCATGATTTCCAGTAGCTACCAGGGGTTGATAATTTAAAAAGTTGGTAACATACATCGATAGACTTAAATTGTTTTCAAATTCTTTTGTAAGTCTTAAATGAAAATTATGATAAAGATGCGTGACTCTATCTCTAGAATCTGATGGGTTTTTAAGTAAACCTTCAAACTCTTGATTATCTCGATTCGCGTCTGTTATAGGAATACGATCTCCATTCCCATTTATATAAGCAAACGGATAAATTGATTCTATTGTAGCATAAGTGGTTCTTCGCGTAAACTGTTCTGCCGTTAGCGAAATTAACAAGCCTAATTCAGATAGATGATAACTTGCGGTACCTCGTAATTTCAAATCGTCTGATTTAGAAGGAAAACTTTTAAAAAGGCCAAATGGAACAGCCGTATTTGCTTGATCTGAATTAGAGGTTATGATTTCATCGAAAGAGTTATTTTCGGTATATACATATCTTCCTGAAAAACTAAACGAGGTATTGATCGCTTCAATTTTCTTGAAGGTTGCAAAAAACTCTATCCCAGCATCTGTTGTTTCTTGAGAATTTTGTGGCAAACTATAAGTTTCTACCCGATTAGAATACCCTGTTACATTATAGTCTGGAGCGTTATTATCTTCGGGATACGTAAATTCGACTTCAGGATAATCAAAATTTACTAATTGCTTAACCCCAACAATACCATCAAAAGTTCGATTGTAATAAGCGGTTAGACTGAAATTAGCAAAATTAGCGTTGTAATTAGTTCCCAGCTCGTACTTCCAAATTTTAGAAGGTTCTAAATCTAATTTGTCAATAGCAATTTTATAGGTTTGTATTAAATTAAACGCATAATCATTGGTTCGGATATCTCTAATTAAATAATCGTAGTATTTATCACTTGGGAAAATTTGTGAAAGTGATGGTGCTTTAGAAGCGAAACCTATACCGCCTCTTATACTCCACTTTCTAGATAATTCGTACCCGAAATTTATACGCGGGCTAATACTTGAGAATCCATTTTGATTATCATACCGTAAACCAATATTGGCAAATAAATCGTGCCCATTTGCAAAAGTATAGGTGCTGTTATCTTGAAAATATACTCCGTAATTCTTCCGTGGAGTCACTAAATTTCTATAAGAAGCTGGTCTAAAACCTACATCTCCAGTACCTCCATTTTCAATAGTAAGATCAGAATAAGCTTCGTCGGGATCAAAACTTGATCCTTTACCTTTATTATCACTATAACTAAAATTGAAACCTGCCGATAAATTATGACTTAATCTTTTGTTACTAAAAGATTTCCTAAGCGATACTTTAGTATTTAAATTTAGCGGTTGGCCAAAAACTTCTTTAACAGACAAATAAGAAACAGGAGTATAATTACCAGTATATAAACTAGTTTCTAAAGCAGTAGGTATAACCTTCCCTCCGTTATTTAAAAAAAATTGTTTATAAGAATGTTGCTTAGCATAAGAAAATCCAGTATTAAATTCAATATTATCGATTATAGCTGTATTCGCATTCCAAAACAAACGGTTACTGAGTCGGATACCCCTATCCTTTTTAAACTTAGCTTCTCTTTTTCCGGTATCATTTTCTTTATCGTACGTAACATCATTTAGATTATCATGAAAATTAAGAGAAAATGTATTTCGAAGTTTTTTGTCGTGAGAATTAACGGTCCAAATAGCAGAGGCCGTTAACCGATCATAACTATCTAACTGATCGGTAGGACTATTATTCGCATTTAAATAATTGATAGAGAAACTTAAGTTTCCGGCGTTTTCTCCTAAACTATATCCTTTATCTAAACTTACCTGAGTAGTCCCTTGCCGTAAACTAGCCATTACCCGATAAGGGCTTATCCCGGCTTTTCGATCGATTTTAATTAAGCCGGTAGTTAAATTTCCATATTCCGCATCGGGTATTCCGGCAATAACTTCTATTTTTTCAATATTAGAAGCCGGTATGGTATTTAAATCTAAACCATTAGAAGGATTATCTAATTTGGTTAGCCCTTTATTGCTACCCCCATCATAGGTTTGCATATTTTCATCATTAGAAATTTGCAAGCCATCAATCATATACGCAATTCCAAAAGCATTAGTGTTACTAACTCCTGCTGTTCTTAAATTAAGAATTTTAGTTTCAGTGAAATTTGGTGGTTGTATTTCTTGCCCTAGTAATTGCTGTAAAATATCAGAAAGGCTAAACGACTGGCGTTGATTTACGGCATAATCATCCAAAACTACTGCAGATCCCACTTTACTTCTTTTAGGTACTGCGGTGACGGTAACATCGTCTAATTTTAAGTTGTCGTCTTGCAACCGAACAGTAAGGATTTGGCCAAAATCTTTAATATCATCTTGGGTAATTTGCTGTTCTTTTTTCCCGAGTATTTTAAAATTCAACTCAAAACGCTGAGGATTACTTATTTTTATTGAAAAATATCCCTTAGCATTGGTAATTGTCCACGCATTACTTTCTTCGTCACTAATTAAAACACCTTCTAAAACCTGATCATTTTCATCACTTATAACTCGACCGGAAAGACGTGATTGGCTATACGAGAATGTACAGCTTAATATAAATAACAAAGTAATAAATCGCATATAGTAGGGATTTGCGGCTGCAAATATATACTTATTTAGATTTAATACAAATAAAATTAATTGAATATCAATTAGGCCTTTATACTATTTTCTTAGAAGATAATTCAGTTTTTAAATTTAATGCGCCAATCGATTTATTTGTAAATTTAATACCGATTATTAAGTGTTATTTTTCATCAATCATAAAAAAAACAATAAAAAATTAAAAAATATATGAAGCAGTTATTATTTTTTACTTTAATATTTTGTAATGTATTTGTTAGCGCTCAAAACTCTACTGAAATTAAAGTTGAAGGCGGATTCATTAAAGGCTACAACGAAAACAATTTAACTATTTTTAAAGGTATTCCGTTCGCAGCTCCTCCAGTTGATGAATTACGTTGGAAAGCTCCACAACCCGTAAAAAAATGGGAAGGTATAAAAAACACTACTAATTTTGCGCATTCTCCCTTTCAGCCCGGAAATCCTGTTGCGGGAAAAAGTGAAGATTGCCTTTATTTGAATGTTTGGACACCTGCCAAAAGTAATGACGAAAATTTACCGGTTATGGTATGGATTTATGGAGGAGGTTTTAGTTTTGGAAGTAGTGCAGAACCTGTGTGCGATGGTTCTTCTCTTGCAAAAAAGGGAGTGATTGTAGTATCTATAGCTTATAGAGTAGGCCCGTTAGGATTTTTAGCTCACCCTGAATTAAGCAAAGAAACTCAATCCAACATCTCTGGAAATTATGGGTTATTAGATCAAATCGCCGGATTAAAATGGGTTCAAAATAATATTAAAAGTTTTGGTGGAAACCCGAATAATGTCACCATTTTCGGAGAGTCTGCCGGAGGTATTTCTGTTAGTATGTTATGTGCCTCTCCCTTAGCTAAAGGCTTATTTAAAGGAGCTATTTCACAAAGTGGAGGTTCGTTTGGTCCTACTCGAAAAACTACGTATCCGGGTGAAAATATGAAAACGCTTAAACAAGCAGAAGCGGATGGAGTTGAATACTTGAAAAAAGCAGATGTATCTTCTATTGAAAAACTTCGAGAATTACCCGCAGACGATTTACCTATGGGAATGGGTATGGGAAGTAACTGGCCCATAGTTGATGGTTATGTTATTCCGGATGCTCAATATGAATTATATAAAGAAGGAGACTTTAATGATGTTCCGGTTTTAATTGGTTATAATTCTGATGAAGGAGCTTCATTTTCAAGAGAAAAAACTCCGCAACAGTATATAGAAAACGTTCAAACTCGATATGGTAAATTTTCAGATAAACTTATTGAAGCTTATCCGGTTTCTGAAAATAAAGTTCCTAAAACAGCTAGAGATTTAACACGTGACGCCGCTTTTGGTTGGCATACTTGGAAGTGGGCCAATTTGCAATCTCAAAAAGGGAATACCAATGTATTTTATTATTATTTCGATAAACATCCGGAGTATCCAAAAGATTCTCCACAATATGGATATGGCTCTCCTCACGGGCAAGATATAGCTTATGCTTTTATGAATTTAGAGGTGGTAAATAAGGGAGACATTTCAGCTTCAGATAAAAAATTAGCTGAACTCATGGGAACCTATTGGACCAACTTTGCAAAATACGGGAATCCGAATAGCCCATCGGTTCCAGAATGGCCTAGCTTCAGTAAAAATAATCCAAAAGTGATGTATTTGGATGCTAATCCGCATTTAGGACCTGTACCAAGTGAAAATTCGTTAAAAGTTTTAGATGACTATTTTGAATGGAGATATACTCCTGAAGGAAAAATTTGGGGAGAAATCACTAAAATAAATAAACGCTGGTAAAATTTAAAAACAATTCTACCAGCGTTTTTAATAGTTATTTAGAGTACTTTATACTGCAAATAAAAAGGAAGCAATAATCATCCAGCTACCTACAATCAAGCCTAAAATTCCTAATTTTCCTTGTTTGGGAGCTATTTTCTCTCTTAAAGTAGCTGCTTTTTCTTGTGCCGCGGCATTATTTTTAAGCAACAGACTATTAATAAGTGCAAAACCAAGCATAAAACCTAAACCAGCTTCTACAACACTACCTGCTAATAACGTTGCCCACCAGATAGGAGCTGAAGTTAACCATCCTAAATTAAGGATAGCTGAAATAATTCCCCAAGCTCCAAAGATGCAAAATACCAGCCCAATCCAGCCCTGATAAGGAGCTACTTTAGCCAACAATTCTTCGGCGTTTGGCTTTTTTGAAAGAATTAAGGATGGCACTGCGATGATGCTTAATAAAATGAGAGTGATACCGTAAATCATAATTTGTATTTTTTATTTTTTACAAAGATGCAACGAAGTACTGCTTCATTTATAACCCGTATATTGGGAAAAAATACACCCTGTTTTCAGGGAGCTTATTCTAAAATACCATTCTCAAGCGCATAACGAGTTAAACCTGCTAAGTTACGCACCTGTAATTTTGATATTAGATTTTTACGATAACTTTCTATAGTATGCTTGCTTAAAAAAAGTTCATCTGCAATTTCTTGAGTAGTATATTCTTTGGCTATTAATTTTAAAACCTCTTTTTCTCTTTTGGTTAATTTCACCACTGGTTTTTTACGAGTTTCAAGCATTGTATCCATCAAAACTTGTTTAATACGTGCCGAGAAATAAGTCCCTCCATCTAAAATGGTTGTAATTGCGTTTAATAATTCTCGCTTTTCAGAATTTTTAGAAATATATCCCTCTAAACCTGTTTCGGTAAGTTGCTTTATTGTTTCTCCATCTTCCGACATACTAACGACCAAGGTTTTCACATTCGGGAATTCCTTTTTAATTGCTGAATTTAATGCGATACCATCCATTCCTGGCATACTAAGATCTGTAATTACTAAATCTATTGCTTCATCTGTATTTATCTGTAAATACTTCAACACCTGTTCGCCATTAGTAGCGGTAAGTTTTACATCTATATTTTCTTCGTCGTTTAAAATACTTTTTACACCATCAATAAACATGGCATGATCGTCGGCAATAATTATAGTATATTTCATTATTCTTCAGTAAATTTTATTTTGGGAAATTCAATGCTTATGACAGTCCCCCTATTTTTAGCACTATCTATAGCAATTGTTCCATTATATTCTTGAACACGCTGAGTAATATTTCTAAAACCGATGCCTTTAAAATTACCTTCAGTATTAAATCCAACCCCATCATCATCATATAATAAAGAAAGGCTATACTCTTCTTCAGGCATAATTATCTGTATACTAACCAAACTAGCTTCAGAATGCTTTATTGCATTTGTTACTAACTCTTTACAAATATTAAAAAGCGTAACCTGCATTTTTTCAGGAACTTTATTAATTCTTGCTTCGGGATATGCGCTAAATTCGATATCCAGACTTTCGGTTCCCCTTAGTTTATCTAAGTAACTTTTAATAAGACTGCTAAATGCTTGTTCCTCAAACTCTTTTGGAATTAGGCTATGCGAGATTTCGCGTACTTGTTGGTAGGTAGCATCTAATTGACCTATAATAGTTAGTTCTTTTGAAGAGCTATTTCCATTATTCATCTGTAATTTTATGGCCGCAAGATTACCACCAATGCTATCATGTAATTCTCTAGCTATTCGATTACGTTCTTCATTTTGCGCCTTAATGCTTGTTTTGGTTAAATCTAATTCTTGTTTTTGCAATAAGGCTTGTACTTCTTTTTTATTTAAATCTTCTTGTTTTTTGTTTAACAAGCTTTGTGTCTGTAATTTCTGATAATACACAATTAACAAGAGTATTATTGGTATTAAAATCACCAGAAATCCAATTAAAAAAGCATTTTTTGTAGTTCTTTGATGATCAATTTCTGCTTCTTTTTTTAATTGCTCTTTTTGCAATTTATTAATCTCTTGCTCTTTTTTTAAGGTTTCATATTTAAGCTCGATATCTCTAACTAAACGTTGATTTTGCTTTTTAGCTATGGAGCGAGTAATCGATTCTTTTTGCGTCATTAAACTATATGCATTTTTATAGTTATCACGAGCCTTATACAATACCACTAATAAATTAATTATATCGCGTTGTAATTCTAACCGATTCCAATTTATAGTATTGGCGTAGGCTGTACTCAATGCAAATTCTGCCATTTGGTAATCTTCCATTCGGATGTAAAGACTACCTTCTGCTAAAACACTTTTTATATATAAATCGTACAAACTAAATTCTAGAGCTTTCTGTTTAGTTTGTTGGAACATTTGTATTGCTTTTTCCTGATTACCGGTTAAAGACGTAATTTGTGCATTTGCAATTTCAACCCGTAACTGTAAGGCTAAAAAATTGTTGATTTTTTTATGCTGAAGCACTTCTAACACTAATTTTTGTGCTTCATCAAAGTCTTTATCGAGAATGGCTACATCTATCTTTAAAGCATCTATAGAAAATGCTAGCTTTAAATTTTGTGAAGGATTTTTTATCTGATTTAAATATAAAACCGTTTTATCACGATCTCTTTTTAAAAAATAGGTTTCAGCCAAGCCTAATTTTAAAAAAGCATTAATTTCAGCTTCTCCTGAAATTTCCATTCCTTTTATAAAACTGGCTATAGCCTCGTCTAAAAGGCCAATATCTCTTTTGCCAATAGCTTCATAATACAGTCCTAACTGCTCAAATTTATTCTGAAGTGACGAGTTATTTAATAATTTAGATTCTTGTTGTATTTTTTGCCCATAAACTAATAATGAATCTACGCTTCCTGAAATTTTGAAAATCTGAGAAATAGTATCTAGGTAAAATAATCTGTTTAACGGATTTTTTGCGGTTTTTAAATGGTTATAATACTTAATAGGTACACCACTGGGTAAATTTGAAAAAGACCGGAAATTAATATCTTCATCTTGGGCATGGAGTTGAAAAAGTATTCCAAAAAATAGCCAAAAAAAGATTTTCTTAAAGCTCATACCCCTTTAGATTGCTACAAAATTACTTTATAATTTTAAAATTGAATCTTAAAATCTTCATTATTATTAGCCAATAATGGAGGTGATTTTTAGCAGCGAAGGTATAAGTTTTATTAAAATAAAATTTCACGGAAAACAGGGGTAAATTGGATGACAAAAAGATGGTTTGGATTTATTAGATTTCCCTTTATTATTATTTACTCAAATCCAACCAACCTTGATTGATCCCGATATAAGTCATATTGCTAACCAAGTAGCATTTAATCTGCCTGGGATAAAATTTCTATTAAGTAAATCTAACTGGTGGATCTGCATCTCCCTGTGATTCAATTGAACCTATTAGAAATCTTCAAGATCTTTAGATAAAAGAAAAACAATCTTAATTTAAGCTGATATTTTTCAGGTCAGGAAATTCTGAAATTTTCGTTTGTTTCTATTTATCCTGAATAATTTGATTCCGTTTATGTTTAAACGATTAGGAGCTATGTCCAAATATTCTTGAAATTTCGGCTACAACATTTTTTCTGGATAGCACCACAAGGATATCGTTTACAAATATTCTTGTATCTCCTTCAGGTATAATAACCTGATTGTTTCGCTTTATTAAAACTACTAAGGAATCTGATGGTAAGATTTTTTCTTTGGATAAGGATTTAATGTACTGATTAGAAATTTTTGAGTTTTTTTCGACCATCATTTCTAATAGCTCATATCCATCTCCTAAATCTAAGAATTCTTTCACATTTGGCCCAAGCATTGCGCGATAAAGATATTTGCCATTTAAACGGTAAGGACTCTCTACGGTATCAATACCTAATTGGTCAAAAACAGGTAGAAGATCATCATTATTAACTGAACTTACCAATCGTTTAATTCCCATTTTTTTAGCAAGCAAAATTACCAGTGAATTTACAGCATCATCATTAGTAGTTACAATTATTGCATTAGCTTCTTCAGCTTTTGCTTCTTTTAATGTATCTGGATTGGTAGCATCGGCATTAATCACCACACAGTCATAATTAGTAGCCGCACGATTAGCAATTGATTCATCTTTTTCAATAACATATACATTTTGCCGATCTTTTAAAGCTGCTTCAATTACATGTTTTCCTGTTTTTCCAGCCCCAACTATTATAATATTCATTTTTTTAAGTTTTATATGTTTCTAATTTTTGTTCCATAAAATAATACCCTTACTAAGACCAGAATTGGTATAATTTCAATTCTTCCTGCCCACATTTGTACGATATAAATTAATTCTAGTATTGGATTCATGGATGGATCTGAAATTCCAGTAGAAAGACCAACCGTTCCCTGAGCCGAAGCCGATTCGAATATGGCATCTACCAGTGTATATCCATCTCCCATCCAATAAACGGTAAAGCACGTTGAAAAAAATACGAATAATAAATAGATAAGGGTAAATACTCCTGCCTTGGCCAATTCTTCATTCATTTCAGAAGGAAGCATATAACGATTATTAAATTTGACTTTTTTTATAGTATTTTCAGAAGCAAATATTTTATTGATATGCCAGCGCAGTCCCTTCTGAATTAATAATGCTCTTATGATTTTTACACCTCCTACTGTACCTCCTGCAGAGCCTCCAATAATCATAGCTCCTGCTACCATAAATAAGACTGGTAAATCATCCCATTGACTAATATTAGATGTTTGCCATCCTGTGGTAGATAAACCACTTATAAATTGAAAAATCCCTTCACGAACAGGATCAGACACGCCATTGGAACTTGCTAATAACAGTGCAAGAAGCCCCCCTCCAATTACAGAAGCTATAATAAATGCACGGGTTTGAATATCTTTCCATAACAGCTTATAATTTTGAAGTAAGGTGAATCTGTATAAAAAAGGAATAGATAAACCTCCAACTAACATAGGAAGCAAAAATAGAATATCCATTTTTGC
Source organism: Zunongwangia sp. HGR-M22 (assembly GCF_027594425.1). NCBI lineage: Bacteria > Pseudomonadati > Bacteroidota > Flavobacteriia > Flavobacteriales > Flavobacteriaceae > Zunongwangia > Zunongwangia sp. HGR-M22. Next base: position 1,325,793 of record NZ_CP115159.1, on the reverse strand, counting down.
TGATTTATAAGTTGCAATACTATCATCTAGCGTACTAAAACCTCCTGTAGATTGTCCTGCCATTGCATGGTTTATAGCATCGAAAATATTTTCTGAAAGCGGATAGTCTGGCAATATAAAAAACGTACCTATAAACAAATACACAGCCATCAAAAATGTAATAAAAACATATATTTTCCATATGGAACGTGCAGTTTGAATGACATTGGTTTTTAATTTTGTTCCGCTAGCTTCAGAACCGTATAAAAGTAAGGCAGATTGCCCTGGAATTTGTTTAAAGATGGCAAGCGCCATTACAATAAATCCTGCTCCCCCAATCCATTGCGAAAAGCAACGATAGAACAGTAAAGATTTTCCTATTGAAGGTTCGTGGTAAGACATGGTAAGCCCAGTGGTGGTGAAAGCACTGGTACTTTCAAACAAACAGTGCAGCGGATTGCGAAAATTCATTAAGCTGGACTCATAATCAAATCCTTTTGGGACAAAAGACTGCATAACTGTTACGGGAGTAATCTGAGCAATAATAAAGTAAGGTATACTTCCCATAATTATTATCATTAACCAACCTGAAGCTGCTATCATTAAAGATTGTTGATGTTTTGGTTCTTCTACATTTTTTAAAGATTTATAGGAAAAATATGCAATTCCTGATACTATAACCGAAGAAATACCAAATCCTAGTAATGAATACCATTCTGCGTAAATGATAGCTGTGAAGCTAGGAATTAGCATTACTCCTCCCAGAATAAATTGCAAAATTGCAATCTGTTTAAGAATTGTTTTCAACATTTATATAAAGAATTAGAATCTATAAACAGGTTATTTTCTTCAGTGAACTTTCAATCTTTAGTAATTCTTTTTTACTTTAGATAGATTAGAAAATTTCAATTTATCTTTATTGGTGTATAATAGTACAAGGCTTTGTGTACTTGATTGTACATCTTGAAGCTTACTTCTAAAATCTGAAGCAGATTCAGCACAGATAAGCGCATCAACCTTTTTTCGATAAGAAAATCACTTTGAAGTAAATTGCTTAAATCCTGTAAATTTTGAAGTGCTAATTTTCTTTTTAAATCCTTAATAGATAAATAAATATCAGTAAAAACCTGAGGATTTTTAATTTCTAAGAAATTCTTTTTATGCGCATTCATAACGTATTTTTGAATCAATTAGACATCTTACTTATGCCCAACTTTATTACGTTACAAATGTCGGTGAGAAATTCATTGACCAAAATCAAGATTTGATCGCAAAGTATAAAGATTTTATAAAGATCTTCAGACTATATTTTTGTTCGCATTTTAAATTACTGAAATCGGTATCCAATACCACTTTCAGTTATAATATGCTTTGGATGATTTGGATTAGCTTCAATTTTTTTACGCAGACTACCCATAAATACTCTTAAATATTGTGTTTGTAATTGAAAACTTTGACCCCATACTTTTTTTAATAAATATTGATGCGTTAAAACTTTACCTTCATTTTTAGCCAAAAGAAAAAGTAAATCATATTCAGTTGAAGTCAGTTTAACTAAACTCTCTCGAACCTTTACAGTTCTGGATACAAAATCTATAAAAATATCGCCCGTTGTTACTGTCGTATTATTATCGCTAGTATGATTATTACGAATTGCAGAACGTATACGAGCTAATAGCTCTCCCGTACGGAAAGGTTTGGTTAAATAATCGGTCGCTCCATTGTCTAATGCTCCAACAATATCATTTTCGCTATCCTGAACGGAAAGAATTAATATAGGATTATTAAACCACTGCCTTAGTTCCTGTAGTACCTGATGTCCTGATTTATCTGGTAAACCTATGTCTAATAATATTAAATCTGGCAAATGATGCGCCGCCATCAACAATCCTTCTTTAGCCGTATTTGCCTGCAAAACTTTATAGTCATTACTTTCTAAGTTTATTTGCAACAATCTACGAATTTGAGGTTCGTCATCTATGATTAAAATTGCAGCATTATTCATTTTCTTCCATTTCTAGGGTTGATCTTTGGGCAGGTATTTCAATATGAAAATGTGCACCACCTATTTGTATATTTTCTAAGATAATTTTTCCATTCAGCGCTTCTGTAAATCCTTTCACTATAGAAAGGCCTAAACCTGTACCCCCTGTCGCCGTACCACTTATTTTATAAAACTTATCAAATACCCGATTAATTTCATCTTTAGGAAAACCAAATCCGTTATCAGAAATATCAATAATTAACCTACCATCGTTGTAATTACTTAAAACAAGAATATTTGAATTTTTAGGTGTGTGCCGAATAGCATTATGGATAAGGTTATACAATATCATTTCCAGAAAACCGCCATCAATTAAAACCAAATCAACATTTTCGTTGGCCTCGAAAAAAACTTGTGGATCATCTGGTTTTTCTGTATTTTCATTAATTACTTTAAAAATAAGTTCATTTACATCTACCCAGTCAAAAGTTGGTTTTAACATTCCTGCATCCAAGCGGCTCATATTGAGTAAATTTTCAACTTGACGATTTAACCGATGTCCCGCTGTTGCGATTTCATCATATAGCGATTGGATAATTTCTTTAGATAATTTTTCTTCATTTATGACTATAGTATCTACCGAACCTATTATGGTTGATATCGGAGTTCTAAGCTCATGAGATAAAGAATTGAGCAAGGTATTGTAAAGTGCTATTGTTTTCTCTTTTTCTTCTTCATCTCTTTTTTTATCCTCGAATTGTCTAATTTTAATTGTGAGCACACCGTTAATCATGGCTATAAGGAGGTACATTATAAATAACAATAAATCTTCAGCCGAATTGATTTTAAAAGTATAAAAGGGAGGAATGAAGAAAAAATTTAGGATAAGTGCACTCAGCAATGCACAAACCAATACCGGAAATATACTAAAAATTACAGCCGTAAGCGAAACAGCCAATAATAGTATAAGAGCTACCACTTTGTAGCCCATGAAATCTTGAAAAAAGTATGACGTAAAAAACGCTAATAGTATTATCGAAATACCGATAACATATTGCTGATTGAGACTGATTTTTTTACTATAAACCGAACGCACCTTTTGTTTGTAAATTTAGGTATTAACTTATAAAGATTTTATAAAGATTTATAAATAAACTTTGAAGGAATAATTGCGATAACACAGAGCACAATGTTGTAAGCACTCATTGTTATCGAGATTCGCAATTTTTGAATTTTAATGTAAAAGGTTTAAATGGATTTTTACATAAAAACTCCGGAAACCTCCATAAACATGCAATTCTTCACAGTAAATTTCACAGAAAAATGAAGTTTGAGGCATAAGAACGATTCTAGCCATATGCCCTTTTATTACGCTGAAGGCATAAGGCAGAATGAAATCGCTAAATAGAACTAAGTATTTTTTTGTTTTCTTGTATTGCATAAATACCTCTTAATTAAAATTTTAGTGCTATTTTTATAAGTCACGATTTAGTAATTAAGATATAATTCATCCTCTATAGTGCTAAAAATTGAAGAGATTCCTTCTATTCTTATTACTTAATTCTACAATGACTATTTATGGAAATGAACAAAATAGATACTTGTTTTTTCTTCACAATAGATTTTTAGAAGAACATGAATTAAATGATATTCATCCAGAATATGGAAAAACGGAATATAAAGCTATATTAAACGAGTTTAGGAGTTCCGGATTAAGAGTTTTTAGTGAGAAAAGAAATGGTCGTGTAAATGCTCGGGAATATGCATTACTAATAGTTGAACAGATAGATAGTTTGTTAGCAATAGGTGTAAATGCCAATAAAATTACCATTGTAGGAACTTCTAAAGGAGGCTACATAGCGCAGTATGTTTCAACACTGGCGAATAATCCAGATTTAAATTTTGTTTTTATAGCTTGCTTTCGTGAGAGTGATTTGGTTAATATTCCTGAAATTAATTTTTGCGGTAATATTCTGACGATTTATGAAAGAACAGATCCATTTGGGGTTTCTGCATTAGAAAGAAGGAAGAATTCCACATGTAACATATCACATTTTAAAGAAATTGAGATAGATACAGGCTTGAATCATGGTTTCCTTTTCAGGCCTTTAAAAGAATGGATCTTACCTACTATAAAATGGGCGAAGGGTAATTATAATTAATTTGTAAAGAAATTCAGTTCGTTATTTCAATGAAATGATTTTAATCTAAATTACTATTTTTTTAATTTAGACCAATAAGATTTTATCAAAAACATCAATCAAAATGGAACATCCAAAAAACATCGGGGTTCATGAAACCGCCTTTGTGACTTCCGCTTTCCGAGCAACCGATAAAAATTTGAGTCAGGATAATTTTGCCCAACTATGGCAAAATTCTAAAACTGATAAATGGATCGCCGAATATCTTAAACAAGTCTCTTCAGAAGAGCCTTTTACTCACTGTTTAAGGAATAGATATTTTCTGGATGAAATTAATGCATTAGTACAAAAGAATGAAATTGATGTACTGATCAATTTTGGAAGCGGCTTCAGTATGTATCCTTTTTTACTTGATAAGAAACTATTGCATATTGAAATCGATAAGCCTGAAATAGTAACTTATAAAAAGCAAAAACTAGAACATTGGCAACAAAAGGATGTATTACCAAAACGGAATATTCATTTTATCGGTGTCGATTTCACTTCAGAATATAAGTCAGGTTTAATTACAAAACTAAATACCATTAAAGGAAATAGGCCTTGTTTTATCTTAATAGAAGGGGTGCTTTTCTTTTTAAACAGAGCGGAAACCAATGGCCTGTTTCAGTTATTTAATACGATTCAAAACTCTGGCGACTATATTGGTAGTGCTTCTTTTCAGGAAACGATAAAGGATACCCAAGCTTTTAAAAATCTCTTGCGCTTTTTCAATTTAAAAGTTGAAAAAATAAGTGAAGATGATTACCAAACTATTGATGATCGCTATTATACCTCTGTACCTAATTATACCTTAATAGACCAACAGGATTATTTTAGTCTTTCGGAAAAATATCACCATAAAGTCATTGAAGAAAAAACACTGATTTTGAATGAAAACTTTTATTTGTTGAAGAAAATTTGAGCTGTTTTATATTTTAAGAGTTTTCCTCTTTCAAAGTTTTTAATTGTACTATTTCCATGATTTATTACAAAACTCTGATATTATGGCGTGAACTAACGGTCTTAATTGAAAAGAGAATTCCGAGTTTATGTAAATGATTTATTTCAGAAAAAACGTATTCCAAAACTTACGGCATTTTTCATAGTGTTTCGTTTTCAAATTAGACAAAAAGGCGTGAAAACGAAAGTCAAATCAATATGAGCTACAATATACTTAAAAAAAGGTCACCGAATAGGTCACCGAATCGGACTCATTTTTAATGATTGCAAATGATATGATAAAGTACCTTAAAAGTAAAAAAACCTTGAAAATCAATAGATTAACAAGGTTTTTGATGCCATTTATATATGGCCTAAGTCGGGATGACAGGACGCTTGTAACATTCTGTAATCCGCAGTATTCATACGGTTTACCATGGTTTCCTATTCCGAAACTCACGATTAACTCACATTATAATCAGAACATATTATTGAAGTCGTTTTGGTACTTCATTTCTACAAATTTAAAGAAAAGTATACTATTAAGATTAAGTTTTAAACAGTATAATTTATAAGAAGCTTTTATGTGGTTTCAATAAACTCTAAAAGATAATTTATGATTTTTCTTCAAATGGTTTTTTATTTTTTGTATTTAGTCGGTGAAAAAGTAAAAATGGCGCCTTCACTTTCTATATTTTTAAACCAGTAAAAGAAAAGAGCTACCAACGGATTTTGTGACTAAACTAGAAATCCGTTGGTAATCCTTTATGTTGAGCTATAGATAGTAATTCCCAATAGTCAAGTCCTTTATTTTTCAGGTAAACTTTTGCTCTTCTTCCATTGCATAAATTTAATTTTATCATTTTGATCTAAAAATTCTTTTCTTCTTTCTTTTGGTATTATTTTCTATGTAGAATCTCTTTGACCACGAAATTTTTAATAATTCAATCTATATTTTTTTAAATTAATTCGTGCCAATGTTCTATCGATTTTAATTTGATTCCTAACATTGTTTAAAATTAATGTTAACGGTTTGGATATGGCTTTTGAAGGTATTGAGGCACTTTCCTGCACCATCTAATCAACGCTGGCTATGGAGCAAAATCCTGATGATAGCAATTACATATTTTGAGTTATATGTATTGTTATGCGCTTTATTTGATATTTCTTCCAAACCAAGATAGATTTAATTCATCAGAAAAGGTTTGGCTATCATAAATGTCTGTATACTCAATTCTTAAATTCCAATTTTGAAAAGTATCTCGAATATTACTTTTTGTTTCTGAAATCTGAGATTCGGTCTTTTCGAAATCGGTTTCGAGTGTCCAACGTATTAGTTCTAAATTTTGACCTGCTGGAATTGTCCGATTAAAATAATTCCCTGTAAAATTTTTCAGCTGATGTTATTTCTTCTACTGTTTGGTATACTTTCAATTAACATTTTATTTGCAGGGATTTTAACTCCATTTAAAAACAGTTTTTGAAAAATAAGAGGACCAATGCCCGAATTATCAATTCTGATGTATATATTACTTTCATAGTCCCCAATTCGTATTTTACCGATTGGTATTATAGATTTTATGTTGTGCTTTTTTTGAATGTATAGAGTTCTCCAAGTAAATACAACAGCAACTGTCGCTATTGGAAGAATTATATCTTTAAGTAAAATTAAATTTTCTAATTCCATACACATAGTTTATTTTTATTGTTCATAACGGCAGGAATCTGCGTATTGCGGTATTTCGAAGCACTGCACTATCAAAACGTTACAATGTTTTTAAATGCTTTAATATTCAGATTTATCAGATCGCCCCTTATTAAGTATATTTTTTGTAGATTGTCGTGATTTTTTTCTTCAGTCTATCCGCGCTTGGGACAGCCATACTTTTTGCCAAGTTTCGATTGGTCTATTAGTTTCTTTGAGCGACCTGGTAATTTGTATGGTTGTGAATGATAAGCTTAAAAATTATTCATATTTCTCCTGCCAATCATCAGCAATTGTTTTCCAATCTATATTTCTTTTCACTTTCTTTCCATCGCTATCTTCTCCAGACCAGACATCCCAAAAATCAGGGTCGTCAGATTGAGGACGTTGTTCTTTCTCTAAATCACGAATTTTTAATAGTATTGGTAATTCAGATGCCCAACCCAAAAGAATTGCTCTTTGCGAAGGCAGTGATGGTAATTCTTTTAAAAGTCCTTTAAAATTGTCAGGTAATAACTTTCCAACTAACTCTTGGTCTCTGTCGTTACTAATCCTGTGCATGATAAAACTATTACACTGCGAAAGAACTGTTGGGGATAATTCCGAAGGTCTCTGAGAAGAGAGAACTAAGCCCAATCCGAATTTCCTTCCTTCTCTAGCAATTTTCTCAAATACTTTAGTACATGTAGATGAAGAGTTACCTTCATTATTATCATTATATCTGGTAATAAAAGAATGAGCTTCCTCCATTACAAGCACAGAAGGTAAACTTTTACCATTTATTTTTCTGTAGCGTTGTAATGCCTCAAAAACAATTCTAGAAATAACAGCTGTTGTTACATGGACTATTTCTGATGGAACTAATGATAGGTCAATTATCGTAAAAGATGTTTTTTTGTCTGAACCAAGATATTTTTCCAACCATTTGTCTAACTCAATGTCAGTTTTATTACCAATTATTGAATCCATTCTTGAATCTGCCAACATTGTTTTTATTCTGGCGATTAAAAATTCAAGGTATTGTTCATTACCTGTTTGCTGAGCAAGAGCAGAAAGATAGCTTACAAAAACATCCCCATCAAATGGTATCGGAATATCCTCATTTCGAGGTAATAATTCATTTTCATTACCTCCCAAAGCTTCATATGCTTCAACAAGCGAATCAATCATATCATCAACTTCTTGTAGATTAGAATTAAAATTCGCGTATTGTTTTGTACGTTCAGGTTCATTAAGAAATCCATCTAAACACTCAATAAATTCATCTAACTCTTCTATATCATCCTCAATTGAGGATTTTATATGGTCAAATCCTGTTTTCCAGCTTATAACAAGTTCATAGAAATGCTTTGGTTTTGGAAAATTCCCCCATGGAGAACCATTACTTTTTTCATGTCTAAGAGCTGTCAAAACTGTTCCAGCGTATCTTTTAGCAACAATTAAATTATCCTCAGAAGGTTCAAGTTGTTCATTTCTCATTGCCCTTAAAGCACGCTTAAGTAATGGTAATTGAGCTTTAGTACTAGCCTGTGTAAAAGAACTCCATTCTGAACTATTCCACAACCACAGCGGAACGTTCAACCCATTTTCTTCATCTCCAACTTTTAAAACAGTGGCTTTATCTTTAAACGCCTTAGAATACTCGCCATTAGGGTCTAAAATAATAAAACGGGCATTCGTGTTATCTCCCTGACCAGTAGCTTCGATAGACCACTGAATTAAACCTGCCACAGTACAAGATTTACCACTACCAGTGTTACCTAGAACTGCCAAATGTCTTCCAAATAACCTGTCTGGGTCTATTTTCACTTCTGCATTTGCTGTCAGTGAGCTATTACCGATATAAACTCTACGGTTAGAGCCTGATTCAACTATAGATTTTAATTGCAAATCTGTTGGTATTAATACAGGAGAACCAATGCTTGGGAATGAATGTACACCTCTTTGGAATTTAAAACTATCCTTTGTTGGCATTTTAAGGATTCCTAAAGGGGCTAATTTCATTTTCCTAATCGGAAATGGCAAATCTATTAAACCATAATCTTGATATCCTTTTCTCTTTGGGAAAGGTGAGCGTTCAACAGCAATCCATTCAACTTGACAAACTATACTTCCTCCCTCGTTCGGAATTAAAACATAGCTATTTATACGTGGAAATTCTCTTGGAACACCTGCATTTGCAGAAATTCCATCTGGAGCATCTAAATCCAATTGAACTTTTATTTCGTCAGGAGATACAAACTCAACAACTCCAACTCTAAGTGAAGCATGATTCTCTATTGGCGTCCTACTCATCTTCATCTTCTTTATTCTGGTTCACTATTGGAGCTACGGTTCCACGTGCCTTTAGCAAATCAGCCATTTTGTAGGTTGTTCTATCTATTGCTGGTTTTGGCAAGTAATTATCAACTAATGTTTTTAAATCACCAAAATGATAACCTAATAACAATGTTATTTGGACTGGTCGTTTAGCTTTGGAGTAAAACTTCTTTATCCTATCTCCAATATCATCAAATCCTATAATTACCAAATGAGTAGAAGGTATTGTTAGCATATCAATCAATACCCTATTTATATGGTCGTCTCCAAAACTATAACCATATGTTACAACAGTAGAATTAGGTCTAATAATGGAGCTTGCTAAATCTCTAAATAGTTCAACATATGGGTATTCTGATGTTTCCCTATCTTTCGAAGAGTTGGGATAAATCATTAGACTTCCTTCTTGGCTGTAATCTTTAATGCTTTCAGCGCCATAAGGTAATGCAAAACGCCTGACAAGATTGTTTTTTTCTATCCAATCTAATGAGCCATGTAGTTTTGTGAAATTTACTACTCCTTCTAAATATCTAGGCTCTCCTCGAATTCCAGGAGGATTATAATGTATATCAATGTTTAATCTAGAAGAACGAAAGATTGGAGAAATACTCCCAACAAACCTATCAATTAAGTGCAGCCCTGCAAGTTCTGCACCGAATTCTGTAATTCTATCATAATTAGTAGTAAATAAGTTTAAGCGTTCTCTTGTAGCTATTCTACTTGCAAAACTTAGTATGAAGTTCATTAAATATTCTGCAGGTTCATCTTTATCAGAAGTAACAACATTGCGTTCCGATTCTAAAACTGTATTTGCAAAATTTGTAATCCCATCTTCTAAATCGACTTTTAGTGCTTTAAGTTTATTAGTTTCTTCACTATCACCAACAAGGTCTAAAGATGAAATTATTTCTAAGCCTCTAATTAATTCATTCAAGGTTCGAATTTCATCTTCAATATTTGCTTCACCTCTTCCTGATTTTTTAGCTGATTCCTCTGAGATATGTTTTATTTCGTCAGCAAATGCAGAAAGTTTCATATTGCCCATTCCTGCACCTGCTGTTCCTGTTGCCATATAATGAACAGCAGAAGAAATTCCTGCACCTGTTAGAAGAGATAAATGCTCACTTTGAAACAAAGCAGTCAACCATGGTTCAACTACATTTCTTAATTCATCAGAATCTGGGTCTTCAATAACTGTCGGTTCTTTATAATCCCTAAGTTTTAATATGTGTTTACCTCTCCAGTTTTCATCTACTGTCATAATAGCTATTTTTACTGCTTTGTACTGATTATCATATATCTATACATTTCAAACTCCTTTATATCTCATGACTTAAGAATGTAATTACTTTTAAGTATAACTATATCGTCTGGCATATCAAAAAACATCATAATTTAAAATCATTAAGTTTTTCTACGGTTTAATATTCAGTATTCTCCACTCTTTTACCCCCATTGCGTATCTTCTGAATTATATTTTGACTTATTTCTTATTTTACATACATTGACTGTATCTCTCTTCGCATGAAATGTTACGGTTTTGTATAAGTAAAGTAACGGATTTTAAGCACTGAGTTTTCGGATTATAGTCAACCTTTAATTTATTCATATTCTTTCTATTAAGCTATTAAATCACTGTTTTTATATAAGTTATTGTATGCCGTTTTTATATTAATCCCCCACCTTCACTTTTTATCCAATCTCTAATTATATATTCCTTAAAATCATTTTCCTTAGCGTGTTCTAATACTATAATTTGAGGTTTAACTTTTGTATTTTTATATATTAATTGGATTTCCTCATTTAAAACAGTAAATATGTTGATTACTTGTTTAATGTTTTCATCATAATTTTCCACGTCTTCAGAGTCTAATTCACTTTTTTTAGCAGTTCTTGGAAAATATACTTGGCTTGGTTGATCTATCATTAAAAATGACGGAATTATAGATTTAGAATTGCTACAAGATAAATGCAAGAAAGATAAGAACAAAGAAAGATGACAGGCTAACCAATTTGCTCCACTTCCCATTTCATATAATCTTATTTTATCTGATTTGTGTTTATGATAAAAACTAAAATCATCAATATTAAAGTGAAAATCAATAGGTTTAAGTTCTTCTTCAAAATCTAGTTTACTTGCAATTCTATCCATTTGTTCTTTTATAAATAGTTCAGTTTCTGCTTTGAATTGCTTGATGTTCTTGTATTTTGAAATTCTTTTATTGTACTCTTTTAATTGTTCTTTTAAAGCCTTTAAATCACCATTGAACTTAGATAAATCGTTAGATTCTAAAAGATGTTTTATTGTCGTTTCTAACACACCTTTTTGGTGTATTATTGATTCTCTTTTTCCTTTTATTTTTTCGATATCAACATTTTCTTTTGTAAGTATTTCAATGTTGCTGGATATTGATTTTATTTTGGTTATTATATCTTTTCTATCTTTTCTAAATTTCTCAATGATCTGGGTACTGTCTTTTGAAAATGTATTAACTTTAGTTAGTTCTTCAATTAATTTACTTTTTGATTCATTTAAATTTTTAATATTCTCACTTATATCTGAAACTGAATTGTTGCACAAAGGGCAAGCTAGTTCATCAATTGAAGTATTGTATTTTTGCTTAGCATTGGTTTGTTTTAGATGTTTTGCATAATCTAAACTATCTTCTGAATTTGATAGAAGACTGGAAATAGCATTTTCAATTGCATTTTTCTCAACATAGAGCACTTCTCTTTCATTTTCTAATTGAGCTAGTTTAGTAAATGATTTTGTTTGGTCTGTGAGTATTTTTGGCGGAATAGGTAGATTAAGACCTATCTTTTTTAATTCTCGTAATGAAAGTCCTTCTTCTAATGTAAGATCTAACATTGTATAATAAATTTGTATTTGGTCTCTAATATTATCTATTTGATTTGATTTTTTTTCTTGAAGTCGAGCTAGGATTTTTTCTTCAGCTTTTATTTTCCTTTCAGTTTCTTTAATTAGTTTTACTAGCTGATAATATTCGCTATCTACTATACCTAATAAGACAGGTAAGGCTTGAATAACTCTTTTACGTTTGGCTATTTCATCAAATCTATAGAATAGTGAATGTTTATTTGCAATTAAGTTTTGATGTTGAAAAAGGAAAGAAACTGTGTCTCTAATCGATAATTTACCGAAATTCTCGTAATCTGATTCCAAATTTTTTAATGATAAACCAAGTATTTCTTCAAATTCAGTTTGAACATCATTTTTAATTGGTTTTAATGATATGTCATTAAAATAATCATACTTAATATCTTCAATTGTTTTATAGTCAGTTTCAATTTTTAAGTATGCACTTCTCATATTCCCTGTATTTGATCCGGGACGACCAATAACAATGTAGAATTCATTTACTTTATAAACAACTACAAATAAATTTGCAAAATCAGTTATCTTACCAACAGGAACACTTGACCTTGATGAAAATAAACAATAATCAATTATTTCAATAAGTGCACTTTTGCCAGTTTTAGAATCGCCAGTTATGATGTTTAGCCCATCATTGAAAGGAATGTGACGCTTATTCCCAGTATCATTAAAAATGACTATTTGTTTTATAGTTGTACTCATATTTCTATAATTCTAAGTTTTTTAAATACTGATAAATACTGTTCCTTTCCTAAAATAACACCTAAATTATAAGCTGATTTATAAATAGGCTTTAAGTAAATATCATTTTCTTCTCTATAGTGAATTTCAGTCTTTGGAATCAAAAATTCATTTATATCTAAATCGATTTCATTAGCAAGAAGAATAATAGAGGTGTTTGTAGTTTTACGATAGTCATTTATTCTTTGATTTAGAGAGCTAATGAAAATATCAAAATCTGCGTTGACAATAAAAGCATTGAATTTAGAATTTGCTTTTAAATTTTTTAGTTTACTTTGAATTTGATTATTGTAAATAAATGGTAATAAAAGATATACTAATTCGGTCTTTATACATTTTGAATTAACAGATTTTGCACCACTTAAAAAGTGATGTAAAATTTTACTAGTATGAAACGGTGAAAATACTAACCTTTCTATATCACTTGCTCTCATCTTCTGATTTTAGATTAATATCAATAGATTTAATTTCTACATTATGTAGTAATCGACCTTTAGGGTAATATGATCTTATATTTCTTACACCTTCTATTGTTGTTTTTGAAGAAATTTGACTAATACTATCATCAAAAAAACGTCTTGATTTTTCATTGGTGTCGCACTTATCAGTTAGTTGGTCTAAGTGACTATCTTTAAGTTCAAGAATAACATCTTTAATATCATCATCGTAGTTATCAAGATTTTCAGACAAACTGGTTCTTGCTTCAATCATTTTCATTTGGCTTTCAGAAGCCTTTAAATAATTACTCATTGAGTTACCAATTTTTATATCATATTGGATTTTTTCTAAAATTTTTACAAAATGAAAATTATCTTTTGTTGAAATGTCAGTAGTAGCTTTTGAAATTGGAAAATTCAAATCTGCAATTTTGTAGTTATTAGCAAACGCTCTTGAATTTTCTCTGAAGGAGTCTATTACAATTTCCCAAATGTAATCTGTTGAATTGATTAGCTGAAGAGAAATATAACCAAATAGAAAACATATAAATTCTTCTCTGTTTTTTGATTCTATATGACTTGTAACTGCTGGATGTTCTAATAAAATATCTTTGTAATATTCTTTTGCTGACTCTTGATTTGCTTTTATTTCAAATTTACTAAGAATGCTTTCTAACTTTTTTTTATCAAACGCATTTACAATGTCGAAATATGATTTTATGCTGTCATTTGATTTTACCGTAATAATTTTATTGATCTTTTCAGATTTGTTTAAATCATTCCATTTTTCAAAGATTGATCCTTGTTTTACTTCTGCTGTAGTGTGTAAAATGAATTTATCATAAAAACGAAACGTATCATATTCTGTTAATATATTAGATAGAGTTTTCCAGAAGTCAGTATGTGTGTCAATTAATTTTTTATCATCTTTAATCGAATGTTTAACTTCTAGAGATGTCGTTCCATCTGAAACATCTCCCAAACATTCTAAATAAATTTTAGTACCGTCTTTAGCTTCAAAACATTCTTTTAAAGCAACCATTTCTTGATATTTAAATCCTAATATTTTAGTAGAAGCATCAGATTTTGAACTCATATTGTGATTGGTTTCTTAAAATGTATACTACGGTTACGCAAGTTACGGGAGTAGGGATGTGAACTTGTCGGATTAACCATTTTCTTGCCTGGTTTCTAAAATTACACTTTTTATATAACACCTGTTATTTGTGATGAACCGACTTATGCAAAGTGCTTATTCCATTGTTCCACAGCATCATTGTAATCTTGGACATCATATTGAATTAAATCTCCCATATACTGTACTATCTCCTTTTGTTGTTTAGAAGCGTTTGTCATTGTTTCGGTGATTTTGGTTTCAAATATTTTATTCTTTTCAAGTTCCTCGTAAAAATCCAATACACTTTTAAAAACTTTATTGATGTTTATATCAATGCCCATCTTTTTAAAAAACTCACTTTGATTTAGATAATTTATAATATTTAGGTTTACAGTAAACAATCGAAGAAATGGATGCGGATGCTTATGTTCTTTGTAGTAAATATTTGGAAGGTCCTCATAAAAATTTGCTATATGGTTGAGTAGACAAGAGCATAGAATAATGATCGTAAGTTCTACATTTTCCTCACTAATATTATCTCCAAAGCTTTTTTTAATATATTGCTGGATATGGCTAGCTATTGCAATAGAAGCAAGAGTATCCGCATTTGTTTCCATATGTTGTTTAACTTGGTCATAAGTAGACGTTTCTACAAAACGTTCTTGTAATGATATATTCTCTCTCTTTTTTTCAAATTGAATCAAGTGAGCAAATTCGTGGTAATATGTAAATTGTGTCGCAATTTGAAAAGCTAATCCAGTTATTGGATTATCAAAATGCTTAATTATATCAGAATGATGTTTCTCTAGATATTCATCAAATTCCTTATTCTGTAAATAATTGTCTTGGCATTTTTTTATTAAGCCTACATTAATCTGTATTGAAAAAGCATCATTTTTATATTGCGCGCAAGCATTAGAGTCATAAAATCCAGTATAGACAAAAACTGTTGGTTCAATATTATATATTTCTATATTGTCGTTTAGATGTTGTCTGCAAAATTTATAATAGTCAGTGCATAAATCTTCAAACGGAGTTTCTCTAAAATCAAATATATCTCCGGATTTGATAGCGTCTTTTTCTTTTGCTAATTTTATTTCATTATCGTAATTCATAGTATTTTGAATAACAGTCATTATAAATAAAAAAGTGCCGATTTACCGGAGTATTAATCCGATTATCGACACTTTTTTCAAATCTTATATATTTTGTTCTTCACTATTTCTTATCTAAAAGTTTCTCTAAATAAGCCACTTTCTCCTTTTCAGCTTCAAGTAAACGCTCGTAAAGCTTTTCTTTTTCTTCATATGCGCTAACTAGTTTATCGATCGGATTGAATGTACAACCATAATTTACTGCGGAGGAATTATCTACATGGTATGTATTGCCAATAATATTTAAAATAGCTTCTTCACTAAAATTATCGATAGCTTCTTTACTTACCCCTAAAGCTTTAGCCACTTTTTCAAGCTTTTCATCTTCAATATGCTCGCTTTGTTCCAAACTGGATACACTTTGTTGACTAATCCCTAATTCTGCGGCAAGGGCTTCTTGCTTCATTCCTCGAAGTTCTCTGATTCGGCTGATTTTTCTACCGATATGACTGTTTTTTGTTGCTGTGCTCATAATCTCAAAGATAAACATTCTTTTTAAAAGTTTCGCTCATCACCCTTTGGAGTAAAAAACAAGCTCTCTATTGTTTTTTACTGGTCATTTTGGTTCGCTACGGTCGCTTCTTTTTAAAACTTGAAGGCTCATTGACCATCGTTGAAGTTTCACTTTAAAACCTTTTGATCTATGCGTACCAACTTGCATCCACCCAAAGTTATCGAATTTGCGTTAGCCCAAATTACGGAAATCCTCATTATCAACTTTAAAATTTACCGCTATGAAAAATTTACAGTCCTTAGATATTAAAAAGATCGTTACTGCAATTACCAGTATCGTTGAAACTTTATTTATCTATCAATATAGAGATTTCTTGATTATTATTTGCTCCTACAGTTATCAAGGTACCTGGTCAAAGAAAAAAAAGGCTTTATTGAACCTCGTGGAAAAAGAAAATTTTACATTCCAACTATTTTCGTTAGAGTATTATCAAGAGCAAATAAAACTAAACAATCCGTTTTTTCTTTTGCGCTGTATAAGCGAACAGCTTGTTTTAAAAAATGACACTAATCCTGAAGCAACTGTAGACCAACCATATTATTCAGCGGAGCTATTGGAATCTATAAAACTAAATTTCAAAATGGAATTAGAAAAGGCAATTTCCTTTAATAAGGGAGTTCCTTTTTATAAGGAGCAATCAAATTTAAAACAAGCCTGTTTTATGCTCCACCAATACATCGAATTACTTTATAGATCCGCTGGCTTATTTTTATTGGGAAAGGCTAAGGTATGTCATTCTATCGCTCAGCAACAGCAATATGTACTAAGATTCTATAGAGAGCTCCGTATTTTCAATATAGAAGATGAGAATGATAACAGAATCCTTACCCTATTGGACAAATCATATATAGCGGCACGTTATGAAGAATTCACTATTTCTTTAGAGGATTTAGAAGTGATTCAAACTAAAGCAGCAGAATTGGAGCAAAAGCTTCGAAAATCCCTTAATAATTGCTTTCATGAAATACAGGTGAAAAGTTTGACGTCGCCGGTTTTAAATAGCACTAATCACCCGACTTCAAGTGAACCGAAATTAGTGGCTGTACTCGAAACATTAAAACATGAACTTGATTTGCATACAGCCTACTTGATGGGAAGTCGCATGACGAAGATCGACAAACAAAATCATTTCAAACAAAAGAATAGTCAAATATCAGAAAAATCAATATTTACGCTGGTGGTAATTACCAATAATGATCTTGAAGATAGTATTTCAACTATTATGGATCGTATGAATTGCCAATTACAAGATTGTAAAGTTTTCCTTATTCAATACACTGTAATGGATGTATCCATTTTGCTTGATCGTGGCTATTATTTTTTACAACATTGTTTGGATAAAGCTTTACCAGTATATAGTGAGTGTAGCTCATCTTTTAAGAGGTATGAAATAACTTATTATAAAAAAACATTTGAAAAGATTCTGAAGGTTTGGCAAACACATTATGATCGCGCTTCTTACTTCATGGAAACTTTAGTGGATGCTTACGGTGAAATGCCGGAAGGAACAATTACAAAGCTTCAAATACTCCATACGGCAATCGAACAATTATGTTTAGGGATGCTTTATGTGTTCTGGGAATATAAGCCTGTCCATTACTCTTTAGATTATCTACTTCATTTATGCAGTAATTTTTCATCGGCTCCGGATGTATTCATATTCTCAGAGTCATTTTCAAATCAGTATTCGTATGAATTATTAAGAACTGCACCCAGACTATTAAAACGGACTACAAGCGAAATATTAAAAAAAGAGGATATAGAAACTGCCTTCAAAGTCACAGAAAATTTCATGGCTAAAGCGCATAGAGATGTAGCCATAGAACTAGAGCGTTTACGGAAAATTCACTGCGTAGAAGTAATTGTATAATTTTTTAATGTGAACTCTATGAAAAAGTCAGATAAAAAGGAGCTTATGAGATTACGAAAAATATCCAAAACAGCATTTGATAAGCTTCAAGTTTCGAATAAACATAAACATTACAAAACAGAAATTGAGTTTTTCAGTTACAACGAACTATTTAATACCATTCAGGACTTGCTCAAACTATCTATTAATGCCTTATATTATAACCCGAAAGATTCATCACCCTATATCCATCACGAACCAGATATTCAATTAATGCTGGAATTAATTTTACAATTGATTCCTTCGAAAGAAGGAGCTTTATTAGATGAAGTTCGAAGTTTTTTAGAAAAGAAGAAGTGTTGATTTAGAGGTTTTTAAATCTCAAATATTTTTGAAAACAAACAAATTGAGTGCTAATTCAAGATGTGTGTCTGTGGACACAATCTTGATTGCTCCCCCTGGTCGCAATTAAAAAAAAGAGATGTTTAAGGGAAAGGATTATTTGATTCCATTTACTTTTTTTATCCAGAGCATTTGCCTTTTTAGTTCCCTTGAAGCATTACCAAAGATTAAATGAAATAGGCTTTAGGATTATTTCATTTACTTCTTTTAGAGCCGTCACATTACCTTTTTGATATGGATTCTTCTACAGGATTTAGGATTAGGAAAAGGGCTATAAATAGGAAAGCGAAGCTGACCGGTTTATGCGCCCGCTAGTCCTAAATCCTGTTCTTTTGAGATCAAAAAGGTAAGGCTGCAAATTTCAAAGTAATCTTCTAGCTGTGAAATTTAGATCGGTCAACCATACCGAAATGTTGCTAAAGCGAACGTGAGCCAAAAGCAAATATTCCGCTTCAATCCAATAAAATTTTTGTTTGCTTTTGGCTTATGTTCAAGACCATTTCGACGAACCGTTTTGACTGCAACATGGTGAAGGGAAATAGGGTGAGGACTACCCAAATTATAGCTGAATTTTCCTTTTACGTCAAATTCGCTGCACCAAACTCTTTATTTATCGGACTTCCGAGAGCCTCTGTCGAAATTTGCGTCAAATATGTCGAAAGAGATATTTTTTAAATATCTAAATATGAGTATGTTATAAAACAACAACACCGCTTTGCGTGTTAGCCTCTTGCTATTCATTTTTTCGATTTTATCTCTCAAATGAATACGGAGGGTCAATTATAATTTATTAAATTCAAATCGTAGTTTACTCACCAAAGATATCAAATGACTATCGAGAATCTTTTAATCATTTATGATACTGATTTCAAGAAAAGAAATTGGTTGGATTGGATAATTTCGCATAGCATGTTTTCTCCTCCTATACATCGATATTCTGGAAGAGCAGAAATTCTCTCAGATCATTTCATCTTTAGAGGCTTTGATAAACAGAAAGATGAAAATGTAGAAATAGTATTATATAGGCATCTAATTACACAACTCTATTTAGGTTATGATAAAATCTATTCTCGTTTTCAAGTTCGGTCTTCTTTTTTTTGGCAGCCAATCAGAATACAATACCAAAATGGAAGCCAAGAAAAACCTGAATATATTTATCTGATAAGTAACTATAATCATTTCTCCACATCGAATAAAGAACTATTTGAAGCATTAAAAATTTGGCTTTCATAATAAATTAGATCGTGAGTTTCTTCAATTAAATCAGAATGCTGCTCAGGCGAACGTGAGCCAAAAGTAAATATTCCGCTTCAATCTATTAGCATTTTTGTTTGCTTTTGGCTTATGTTCAAGACCATTTCGACGAATCGTTTTGACTGCAACAGAGTGAAAGGAAATATGGTGAGGATTGTTCAATAGATACATACAATTTCATTTTTTACTAATTTTTACTGTAAAAAATTGCCTGTTTATAGGGCTTCCCAGAGTTTTTACTGGAAATTTAGTAAAAAACATTTAACGAATAAATCATAAAGTATTAAAAATCAGTATCATGAATAGTTATAACATCGCTCTGCGTGTTATCCTCTTGCTATTCATTTTTCATATTTTTTAAATGCCAATATATAAATTGCTTAGAATGATCTAGACCTGAATTATCTTTATAATCGTCCCATTCCAAATCAATATCATCCAATGAGTTTATATTATTCAATTCAGGAATAATACTTTTTATTTTATGATAAAATCTTTGACCATTTTGCTTTAATCTCTTAGTTAGATAAATGTAATTATCTTGTCTAAAAGCACCATATATTTTTTCATTCCAGAAATGAGGAAAAATTTTGAAAAATGAATAAATATTATCTTTATTGAAAAAGCTACTTATTAAATAGTCTTCTAACTCTTTATGATTATTTTCCGACCAAATTTTTAAAATTAAATGAGCAACATATTTTCTTTTATAAAACTGTTCACCTTCCTTTTTAATATCATGGATTAAGTTTATTTCTAGCTTTTTAAGTAGTGATATATTTCCACCCTGCTTAATAATATCGATAAAATATGTCAACTGGGAGCTATTGAAATAACTGGCAATTTTTAAAATATAATTTTCGTCTTGTGTTGGATCTGTAATTAACCTTTTAGCTATTGATCTAACTATTTCAATATCAAAACCGCCTTCACTATTTTCTATTGATGAAAACGTATTAATATTTTTAGCTAAGAATATTAGTAATTTATTATTGCTTTTATCAGCAACTTTTTCAATTTCTGTTTTGAATCTATAAACAACTTTTCTCTCCTCAACATTCGACTTTAAATTTTTAAAGAGAGATAGGCTTTTTTCTGTAAAATCTTGGTTTATATCTGAAAGTAATTTTGAAAAAGTAATTTCTGATATTTTACCTTTAGTGTGAAAAGAAAAGTATTTTTCAAAATGATCAACATGGTTGATACGTAATTCAGAATCTAATATGTGTAATGGTTTTAACCTCTGATTTTGAAATGATATTATTGTTCCATTTCTATTCATGGGAAATAAAAAATCAATCACTTTATATGCTTTACGCATTTTAGACAGCTCCATTCTTAAGCCTGATTCATTTTTGTTTTCAGATAAAAAATCATTAAAGTCTATAGTTTCCACAAATGGAAAATTCGATTCCAGATTATGAGCATAATTTTTGATCATCTGATATGCCTTAAAATATTTGATTTTTAAATATTCAATCCAGAATAAATCGTGCAAATTTACCTCTTCTCCAATCGCAAAATATGATACTGCAAATGAATTCAAAATTCTTATAATTTCACGAGGCGAGTTGAAATAGTCTCCTCTGAGACTATATATCAATTCATTCTTATTATCTTCATCAATAAATTTATTATCTAATATAGATTTCACTTTTTCTTTAACAAAGTAATCCAAATCAGATTTTTCTATTAAAGGTAGTTCTAATGGTATATTAATTATTTTTTCAAGAAAATCTATTCCAGATTGTTTTTTGCTTCCATATCTACTGTGAATCGCCTTTGCCACATAGTCGGGATCTAAGCATACTAAAAAAACTAAATTTTTAAAATCCGCATTGACTTTAATTAATTTGAATAAAGTGAAAATTTCATCCTTATCTAGGCGATCTACATCATCAATGAAAATTATAATTTTTTTTGATGACTGATCTAAAGAATGATTGACCTCATTTTTTAGATCATCTAAACTTTTCTCATTTCCTTCTAAGTCCTCACCTAATCTTTGTAATATTTCATAAGGTTCAATTGAAATTCCTGCGTTAAAAACTTTAGGAATACCAACAGAGGCTGATAATTTTACAGCCTTTAAATATCTACTATACTTTTTTATTAATTTACCTGCTTTTTTTAATTGCTCATCATCAGTATAATTAAGTTTTCTACTTAATGTATCGAAAAAATCGAACAACATTTCTTCTTTAGATTGATATAGCCAAGGATTATAATGAAATTTTATAAATGGCTTATCATCTTTATTTTTCTTGAAAAGTTCAATATCTTTTTCAATTAGTCTTAAGAGAGAAGTCTTTCCCGAACCCCACTTTCCGTATATTCCGATGGTGAGAGGTTCTGAATTGTAAGAATATCCTTGAATGATTTTCTTAATTTTTTGGGCAAAATGCTCAAAATTAAAAAAATCTTCTTCTGGATTATTTATTGGGTTGTTACTATTAAATGATATTTTCTTATTCAAAGTTGAGATATATTATTTTTTCAGAAAGTTGATCTTAAATTTTTAAAATAATTAATTTAACTTTTATTTCCGATCTATCAATGCTTCATATACTAGATATCTTAAATATTCTTTTCCGTCAATTTCTAACCCCTCTAACATTATTAATTTATTGAAGGTCTCCAATAACTCCGCAGTATTTTTTATTTGAACCATCAATAACTTTTTTAATTCTTCCTTGTTCTTTTTTATTTCCTCCGTATTTGAGTTCTCAATTTTAATTCTGATTAGGTGTAAAATCTGTCCATGGTCCTTTATTTTAGAGATAACTTTAACATCATCATATAAAGTTTCAAAAACTTCCTTTGATTTTGCGAAGTCATTTAAGTTATAAAAAGCCTTTTCAGGACCAGTTCCATGATTTATTGTTAGAACTTTTGTTTTTATATCCTTAGGTTTTATATAGATGTTATTATCCTCATTATTTTTATTTTTAAATGAAATAGATGCTACTGTTGAAAATTTGAGTGCTTCTTTTTTTGTTTCATCATTAGAGACCTGAATTGTATTTTGTAGATAACCAACACCTTGAATTTCCTTTAACTCAGTTGTTTTAAAGAATATTCTTATCGCAGATTCATTAAATTCACAAAATGCGATTTCATATTTAACATCAGAAATTAAACTTTCATAGTGGAGTTTAAGTAAAGCAATTACGAAGGCTATATCATTATTGTAATCAAAATATCTATCTTCAGATATAATCGCTCTTAAATAAAAATTATCCTCTTTGGTATCATGAATAAGTCTATATCTTTTAATATGCTCAGCTTTGGATTTTAAACGTTCTAAATTTTCGCTTAAAATGTCATTATAACCATTTCTGAGAAGACTTGAGGCATATCTATCAATATTATAAAGGTGCGAAAAAAAATCTCTTTCTCCTGAATGAATAGGGATAACTTTAATTGATTCTTTGCTAATCTCTTCAAAGTACTCATTCGTATTTAAATTGTTAAATAAGAGTCCAAATTGATCTTTGTAATCAAACTCAATATTTTTCAAATTACTTTTTAAATCGATTTTTGTAAATCTAGAGTTTAATGATTTGAGAATAGTAAAAAGAGTAGATGATCCTTTAATATTGATGAATTTTTCATCAAGGTTATTTAAATCAAAATATTCGTTTAAGTGGCTAATATATTCACTTTCGGATATTAATGTTAAAAGCCTATTTACATCAATCCCACTATCATCAGTATGAAAATCACTTGGGTTCAGTGTTCTTTTTTTAAAATTATCCATAATATCTAATTTATTTTTTTCCATTACTATCTTTTCTATTACTTCTTACGTGTTCTGAAACTTTTATAGTTTTTCCGTTTACAGTTTTCGTATAAGCCGGAATTCTATTGTACTTTCTTCCTTTTGAATCTTGAGCCATGCTTTTATTTTTTAAAAAATTTCACTTAATTTACATCAGACCCTACCGTTATAGAATTTAATTTGATATCATTTGATGTAAAATGAGGAACTTCCTCATCTATATACTGATAGTGATATATCCTTTTTGGTATATAAATGGAGACGTCTAAAAAAACTAAAATTGATTTTACAGCTATCAATAGTATAGAGCTGTTAGAGTATATTGGAATGAAGAAAGATTTTCCAACAGAAGCAGCTCAGGCATTTGTTGAATTTTGTGCTAGGTTTGAAAGAGATATATTAGAAAAATCAGAAATTTATTGTTCTAAATTTAATTATAACGAAGTTGTAGCTTTGAGAATTGCAAATTGCTGTTTTAGTAGAGTTTGGAAATATCCAACTTTTAATTCTAAAATAGCTAAATCTCGCAATCCAGAAAAAGCAATACTTATATGGATGTATCCAATTATATTTAGGCAGATAATTAAATTCGGAAATGAAAACAAATGTGAGGAAGATGAAATCGAACAGGAATACAAAATCATAACTTCCGTAGATGATTATATAGAATCTTGGGGAGTGACTGATATAGAAAGTAAAAGAGAGTTGAAAGCCAAATTAAGGACAATTGAAAGAACTTTAGATGGACTAAGTCATAAACATAAAGTAATTTATTTTACTTATAAGTTATATGAAAAAGATAACAAAAAACTTCCCCGTTTGCTTTTAGAAAAGTTGAGAGATAATCTTAATATTACCCAAAAATCAATCAACACCTATAAAAATCAGGCTGAAAAAAGAATTGAGTTTTATCTAAATTTTTTAAACAATGACTAAGTCTAAGCACATTGAAAAGATTAAACTTGATGACTTAGAGAGCTGGTTCCGTTCAACAGGGTATTTATGTCCCTTTAATGAACTTGAATTAAGAAGATTCAATAAATTATATGAAGATTATGATTTTAAATTAAAATCTGAAAAAATTGATCCGGCAGCTATTATTGAGCAATCCTTTTTAGATAAATTTATTGATAATAAAGGAAGAATAGTTCGGTTAGATTCTGAAATTGAAGAACTGAAAATGGTCGCAAGAAAAGGAACAAAAAATATACCTCAAAGTATCATCGATAAGATGCGCAAAAAGCATAAAAAAGATGATAATAAATAATCAAGAGATAAAGCAATTTGCTGAGGAAATTGCTCTCGAATATCCTGAAATTGAAACTAATCTAGAAAGAATTGTCGAAGAAGAGGGTATTAAGGTTTTTTATGATTGTTATGATACAGCTACATTTGATGGGATGACTATTTACGAGTATAGCCAGTTCTTTATTCATATTAATTTGGATAGAGGAAATAAACCTTCTACAGCTAGAGCAAGGTTTACCTTAGCACATGAACTGGGGCATTATTTCATTGATACTCATAGAATTGGATTAAAAGAAGGTATTCTCGAACCTCATCCGTCTAAATTAAACAATCACCAATTTACTCGAATTGAAAGAGAAGCCGATTATTTTGCATCTAATCTTTTAATGCCAGAGACTAGATTTAAGAAGTTTATAAATAAAAAACATTTTAATCCAGAACTGTTAAATGATCTTAAGCTGAATTTCAATGTTAGTTTAACTGCTTGTGCTATTCGTTATGCAGACATTGGGAATTGTCCCTTAATGATAGTTTATTCTGAAAATGGCAATGTAAAATGGAAATATTATAGTCTTGATTTTCCTTACAAATATTTATTATATGAAAAGAAAGTTCCTGAGAATACCGTTATGGGAGAATATTTTAATAAGGTTCATAACGACTCTTATAAGATAGAAAAAATTTGGGCAGTTGATATTTTTAATCATGTGTCCCAAAAAGATTTTAATTTATTGGTTAACGAGTACTGCATCTCATATAAAAGTAAAACTTTGAGTATCATTTGGTTTTAATTTTAGAGTTTCAATTTATAACTATTAATTTATTTAAATTCGAAAAGTGTGAAATTGTTTTCATTTAGTCAAGTCAATTGATATTAAATTAAATCATAATGTTTCTGTGACCTATTGATAGCAAATTTCGAAACATCCCGATTGGTAAGAAAAGGGATGAATAGCGTTATGCCAACTACATCACAATTTTCCCCTCAACTTGTCCATATCATTTGAAATTTTAGAATCAATCACTCGTGCATAAATTTGGGTAGTAGATAATTTGGTATGTCCTAAAAGCTTGGAGACTGTTTCTATGGGTACACCATTAGCTAAGGTTACCGTTGTGGCAAAAGTATGCCTTGCTGCATGAAAACTAAGTGCTTTATTGATCTTGACCGCTTTTGTTATCTCTCTTAAGTATTGATTTGTTTTTTGGTTGGAATACACCGGAAGCAAAATATCACTATTACTTACCCGTGGATGTTCTTTATACTTTTCTAGGATGCGTTCGGCTTCTTCCAAAAGTGGAATTCTAAGCAAGGTATTTGTTTTCATTCGCCTTGTATAAATCCATTTTTTCCCATCAATTCCGATTTGAATATGCTTTTTCTTTAGTTCCAATACATCACCATAAGGCAATCCGGTATAGCAGCAAAACACAAAAATATCACGGTTAATGCTAAGGGTAGAGCGCTTGAACTTCTTTTCCTTGATCTTCTGTAACTCTGCTTTCGATAAATACACCATATCGACATGATGAAAACGAAGCTTAAAACGTTTAGTAGGGTTCTTTTCAATCCAATCCAGATCTTCAGCAAGTCGCATAAGCTTTTTAAAACGTTCCATATGTTTCATGACGCCATTGTTACTTAGTGATGGTAGATCACGCAGAAATCGCTCGAAACCAAGCGTAAATTGGTAATCGATCTGTTTTAAATAAAGATCTGAGATGTTACGTTTTTCTTTTAGGTAATTCTTTAGATAAGTTTCTGTAGTCGTATAATTCTTTAATGTTCCATATTTCAAAACACCTTTCATTTTAGTGGAGTGGTAATCCAGTAATTGGATTAAGGTGTAATGTTTTTTATCAATGCCCAAATACCGTGACTTCACTGCACTGGCGGTAATCACCTGATCTTCCTTTTGCAGGCTATCATATGACTTATATAATAGTGCCTTGGTTTCGTCTATCTTTTTGTTGAGTTGTTGGCTTTCCATACTGCTGCCATTTAACTTGCAGGCTGATTGGTTCCAACGGCTTACTTCCAAGCTACGTTTTAGGCTCATTTCAATATAAATGCCGTTAACTGATATTCGGGCATAAAGGAGGGCTTCCTCCGGCTTGTTTTTTTTCTTGCGGATGAAAAAGGAAATCATAAATGTTTGAGTGGTACGCATCGTTTTGTTTTTTAAATGAAACAATAATTAAGGGTTGAAAGCCAAAACGATCAATATGTACTAAGGGGCATGAGGCTAATCAATATACAAAAAATAAGCTCACGATTAACTCACGAAAAAGCCCAAAACTCACGAATAACTCACATTATAGTTGGTGAAGTTTGGTAGAATTTAACGTATTAAAAAGGGTAACTAAATGAAAACCATATAATTACCCTTAATTAACCAAAATTTGGTAGTTTAAAAAGTCGGGATGACAGGACGATCCCCATCTCTCGTATGCCTTGCCAATCGGGAGTTTTCAAACTAAGTTTTTAAAAGGTCACCGAATCGGAATCATTTTTTCAAAATTAATTGACTTGTTTCGTCAATTTCACGGATTACTAAAATAAAAAATTAAATTTCATTAATGGAACAAATCATAAATTATTCCGCTGTATTATTCCATCTTGTAATACAACTGCAATACCATTATTTTCCTTATTATTATATTCTACTTCTACAAAAAATCTGAAAAGCGCGTAAACAGCAAATCGGGAATTCCCCTCTATAACCATATCCAAGAAATCCCCCTGGGTAAATAATAACTCGTATTGCTCATGATCCGATAATAGTTTATATTGGTAAAGCGTCAAAACCTTCATAATCAAAATCTATTAAAAGTAAAAGTAATGAAGCATGTTAATATCTGTTGCTATTAGCAAAATTTTCTAGCATTAATCCAAATCCAGGAGTGTAATGATTTGGTTATAATAAGCTATTTACGCATATATTCCTGCCATTGTACAATCAGATATTTATTTTTACCTGATTTTTTTAAATCTAGAAAACCATAATCATAAACAAAAAAGTATACATCCCCTCTGGAATTTTTCCAATAATGAGTGAAAAAACCGGGATTAAAACCGTCGTTTAGGAGTGCTGATTTCCTTACCGTAGTATACCCTTTGTAATTATAGGTTTTTAAAATCTTTCGGTTTATTTTTAGTTGACGATCGATCTCGATATAAAAAGCCTCTGTTTTTTGTCGTGTTTCATACTGGTGAACGGATTTACATTTGGTCGAACAAAATTTCTTATCCGACCTACCAATAATACGTGATTCACAAACCGGGCACCTCTTCATAGCAATAAACGTATATTATACGACTAATATACCGCTAATATTTTTAAAATGCTGTAATATTGAACAATGGGTTCGATTAAAAATATTACACTGTATAATCTGATGATCAATAATCAGAAGGTGATTGGTATCAGGTTCGCTCCAGATAAGGTTATACAGGCACTTATAAAAAGTCTGGATAGCCCAAAATGGAGCCCTAAGTACCATTTGGTCTATATTCCCAATAGCAAAGAAAATCTGGCACAATTGGATAATACGTTTAAAGGAGTTGCCTGGATCAATTATAATCGTTTCTTAACCAACAGGCCTATAAACACCGGTAATGAAAAGGTAGATGCGGATTGGTTTCGTCACAGAAGCCTCCCCGATAATTATCGCCGTTGTCCTGAAGATTACCTGCTTAAATTAGAACTGAAACGTTATGCCGTAAATACAGTACGAACCTATGTGACTTTTTTTGAACAGTTTATCAATTACTATCCCGATAAAGACCCATATACACTAAATGAAACGCATATACGCGCTTACCTGCAAAGGCTCATTCGCCAGGAAAAGTCAAACTCCTATCTCAACCAGGCCATCAATGCTATAAAATTTTATTATGAAGTGGTATTGGGTATGCCCAACCGTTTTTATGAAATCGAACGTCCCAGAAAAGCATATAGACTCCCACAGGTTATTTCGAGGGAGGAAGTGCTATCCATAATAGCCCATACCAACAATCTGAAACATAAATGCATAGTCCAGCTTATCTATGGTTCCGGCTTACGAAGAAGTGAATTACTGAATTTAAAAATTAATGATATCGATAGCAAGAGAATGCTGGTAAGGATAAAACAGGCCAAAGGGAATAAGGATCGACTAAGCCTATTATCCCATAATGCATTATTAAATTTACGCAGCTATTATAAAATCTGGAAACCCAAAGACTATCTCTTTGAAGGTCAAAAGGGGGATCGATATTCTGGCCAGGCCGTAGTAAATATCATAAAGAACGCGGCTCTAAAAGCTAAAATTGCTGTTCCAGTAACCCCGCATATGTTAAGGCATAGTTTTGCGACGCACTTGTTGGAGGCAGGGGTCGATTTGAGACAAATACAAGTTATACTGGGGCATCAATCCACAAAAACCACAGAAATTTATACGCACGTGGCTACAAATACTTTTAAAACAATAAAAAATCCACTAGATTAGTACTTTAACTAAAATGGATATAACACAACTTGTTGTGTTATCCGTACGTTGTGTGCAAGCTGAAAAAATGAAACCGATAATAAAAATATTGACCTTAGTTCTGCTATTCGGACTTCATAGTTGTGAATTCAACAATGAACGACAAGAATATGCTGAAATGCTAATTGAAAAGGTTGAGACATTTAAAAAGGAAAATAATCGACTTCCAAAAGATGTTTCAGAGCTTGGACTGACTGAAAAAATGGATAGTCCATCGTTTTATCAAATACAGACTGACTCAACTTATATGGTTTGGTATGGTCTAAGTGTTGGAGAATCGAAAGTTTACAGGTCGTCAACAAAAAAATGGACAGAAGAAGGATGAAAAAACTGTACATAATATTTGGCCTTTGTTTTTTAGGTTCTTGTGGGGCTGAACAACTCGATTTTGAGAAATCCAGATGGAATGAAAGCGTTGATGGATTTTATAAGTATAGAGAATCTATGGCAAAAGACCTGATGGAAAATCACTTGGAAAAAGGAATGACCTTTCACCAATTAACTGACTTAATCGGACAACCTGAAAACTTTGCCAACTTAAAAGAGAATACCATCGGTTACACTTTAATGGAAGATTACGGTTGGGACATTGACCCAGTTGAAACAAAGACATTAATGATTGAGTTGACCGCAGATTCTTTAGTTCAAAATTTTAAAGTAGAACATTGGGAAAAATAAAGCCAGCACACAACACGGTATATAGCAAATAGGGCGTTCAGTGGTTTACGAAAGTTCAGTGCTATCTACCAACACCGCCAAATCGTTGATTTGGCTTTTAAAAAATGAATAAGTTAAAAACAAAATACAACGCTTTGGCTCAGAGCAAACTCGAAAGTTTATCTCTTTCTACTGCCCTACTTGCCATATACTAAACGTTGCCCACAATATGAGAAAACTGCTTGCCTTAACATTAATTATTTCTTTAAACTCGTGTTTTTTCTATAAAAAAGACGGAATAGAAGTTAATATTAAAAATAATTCAAGCGAAACAATATCTAAAATTGAATTTACTACAAGCGAAAAAGTCAAGTTTTTAAATTTTGACAGTATAGAACCAAATAAATCTGTTAGAGAATTTTTACCAATGAGTAAGAACGAATCTGATGGAGCTTATTTGTTAACCTTTGAAAGAGCAGATGGAAAAAATGAAACATGCGGTGGCGGATATTATACGAATGGAAGTTCGCTTGACCATTGGGTAGATTTTTTTGTAGAAAATGATACGACTATTGTGAAATTCGATGCGCCAATTTATTAAACAAAATGAGAAAAATATTTTATACAGTACTAACAATTCTGATATTTCAAACTGGCATTTCACAAGAAATAACTGAATCTGATTTACTCGGAGAATGGACATTTATTGAATTGCAGGATGAGAATGGAGATAAACAAACAAAAATTCCTTTGACAAGATTTGGACGTGATATGGGAATTGAAAACGTAAATCGAGATAGTTATATTTTCAATGATGATGGAACTTATAAAAGTTTTAATCCTCTGAATATTTCATACGGAACATGGTTCTTAGACAAAGAAACAAATGAAATTAATCTCGAATTGCGAATTGAACCAGAAAGTCCTTATCTGCCTTCACTAAAAAAAGCTAAAATTGTAACTAAAAGAAAAGATGGCTTTTATTATCAAAAGCCAGTCAAGAAAAGAATTTTAATTTTTGAAATTGACTCAATGACAATTGCTGACAGGGAAAAATACGTATTGATTTATGAACGGAAATAAATACTGTGGGCAACAATGCGTATAGCCAATTGCGGCTAAATACTTAATCGATATTCGATCTTTTTAGCTATATTTATTTTAAGCGGATAAAACCTGGATAATCAACCCGCAACTGTCCATACTCAAAACCGTTGGCAACAAGCTGAAGAAAATCACGAATGAAAAAAATTTTTATACTTAAAGGAAAGTCTGAAACAGGAAAAACAACAAAAATTAATCAAATTGTTGATTGGATAATTTCTAATTATGGTTGTTCAAACACAGTAGGTTTTGACTCAACAAATCTTTTGAAAGACACTCACGGAGTTTTAAAAATTAAAAAACTATCGATAGGTATTAATTCATCTGGAGATACTGAATGGGAAGTTAAAAAAATTGATAACTTAAAAGTTGAAAGCTCTGAATTAATAAATTCACCTGATATAATTATTTGTTCGTGTAGAACTAAAGGAAAAGGAAGAAAGCATTTGATTGACAATTATAATTATTCTAAAGGCTGGTTGAGAGTTTTTATCAATGTTGAGGAATTCAACAAACTAGATTTAAAAAATCAAAAAGCCAGAGATACAAGGATATTGAAAGAAATAAAAACTTGGTTGACAGGATTAGAAAAATTATAACCTATGGAAAGAGAGATAAGAAATAAATTAATCGAACTTGCTAGAAATAAAACACCTTGGAGCTATTCTCAACTTAATGAACAACTATTATTAGGTCTAAACTTCAACAATGGTTACGACAGAGAAATTATTGGAGAATTTCTTGGAAATATATCTATACACGAATATCATAAAGGTAGACCGTTATTAAGTTCGCTAATAATTCATAAATCAAAAGATAGAGAACAAGGAGATGGATTTTATAAACTTTGTAGTGAAATCTACGGAAAAGACTGGGAAGAGTTGAAATCAGATAAAGATTTTGAATTGGAACGTATGAAAGAGTGTTATTCGTTTTGGAAAGACAATGACAATTACAAAAAATATAAAAATGATTATTAAAGCCAGTTGCCAACAATGGCTATAAGTAATTGCTTGTTCTCGCCTACTTCTGAAAATCCTCGCGGATTTTCAGTTTGGTGTGTACTTGCAAAGTTAAGTGCTAAACCACGCAACTACTCATAGCCGAGACCGTCAGACTGTCTCAAAACCTAAGAATTTTGTATTTTTAGGATATGGAATACCAACAAGGACAAGACCGCGAACAGCTCAGCCTTTATTCGACCTGTTTGGATGATATGATCCCAGAGGATAACAGCGTACGGCTTATTGATCAATTCGTCAACTTGATCGATTTATCACAGATGGGCTTTCAAACTATAGGAACTCAAGGGAGGCCGCCTTATGACCCCGCAGATCTGCTCAAACTCTTTATCTATGGCTATATGAACCAGATGCGATCGTCCCGAAGATTGGAGAAAGAGGCTTATCGTAACATTGAAGTGATCTGGCTGATTAAAAACTTAAAACCCGATCACAATACCATTGCCCGGTTTAGAAAAGAAAACCCAAAAGCCATCCGAAAGGTGTTCCGGCAAAGCGTGGCTATCGCCCGTAACTTCAACCTGATCGGGGGAACACTTATTGCCGGGGATTCTACCAAGCTAAGGGCGCAAAACAGCAAAAAAAATAACTACAACAAAAAGAAAATACAGCGGCACTTAGAGTACATCGATAGAAAGCTCGAAGAGCATAACCAAGAACTGGCCAAGGCTGATGGCGATCAGAAAAAAACCGAAGAAATTAAAGAACAAATTAAAGGGCGCAAACAGCAACAGACCAAATACCGGGCAATACAAAAACAATTAGACAAGGATGCTTCTTCTGAAAACCCACAACGATCGACCTCTGATCCTGATAGCAGACATCAAATTGTAAGGGGAACCGTTACCGAGGTCTGCTACACCGCGCAAACGACCGTAGATGCCAAACATAAGTTACTGATCGATTATAAACTCACCAATCAGAATGATAAAAAAGCAATGGGCTTCATGCTCAGAAGGGCCAAGTCCATTTTACGATCAAATTCCTTTACTGCACTCTATGATAAAGGCTATCATACCGGGAGCGAGTTCCATATTGCCGATAGTCTGGGTATCGATACCCTGGTGGCCATTCCGGCCATTGGACGTAAAAGTCAGGCGCCAGATCCTAAATACAATGCTAAAAACTTCATTTATAATCCTGATGATGACGCCTATACTTGCCCCCAGGGAAATACTTTATACAGCAATGGCTCCTGGTACAAAGCCCGAAACTATACGTTTAAACAATACAAGACCAAGGCCTGTAAGGAATGCCCGGTACGCAGCAAGTGTACCACGGCCAAAGCTAACGGTAAGATTATACAGCGCACTCAATTTACCCAGAACATCCAAGGCAACGCCAAGCGGGTCGAACAAAGCGGAGAGCTTTATAAAGAGAGGCAGGCGCTGGTCGAGCATCCCTATGGCACTATGAAGCGCCAATGGGGTTTTGATCATATCATGACCAAAAGGGGCATCAAAGCAGCTGCTGCAGATTTTGGACTCATCGCTCTGGCTTATAATTTAAGAAGATTATTCAATAGTAAAATCGCCTTACAGCAACTCATCGTAGCCCTGTTTTTAACCTTCAAGAAGTGTATAAAAGCCTCTATAAGACGGAATAAAGCTTTTACCGAATGCACAACAAAAAATACTGATCAGAGTATAAATTTTGTTTTCAATACTAATTTCAACTATTTTTAAAACCAAATATGGTAGTTTTGAGACAGACTGCCGTTGGCACCAATTATGAAAAAAATCCTGCAAATAACAATCTTTCTATTTTCAATTGGAGTTTTTGCTTGCGATTGCGATCCGCCGAAAATAACTGAAAAATATACTCAATCTGATTTTGTTGCTAATGTGACAATAATTAAAATCTATCCAAATCAAAAGAACGAACACGGATATAGAGCAGATATTAAAATTAATGAGCTGTATAAAGGCGACCGATTAAAATCAATTTATGTATATGGGAGAAGTGACAATGGAATTGGAACTTCTTGTGATATTTACATTCCAGAAAACACAAATTTAATTGCCTATGCAAGTAAAAACAAAGATGGAAATTACGGAATTGGAATGTGTTCTGGTTTACTTTATTTGAACAAAACAAATCAGAAACGACAGAAAAGAGAATTAGACATTCTAAAAACTTTCAAGTCAAAAAACATAAATTTTACGGACAAAATAAGTTATCGAGAAAAAGCGAAACTTCATAAAGAATTACAGCAGTTCAAAGGAATTGAACTTGAGAAAAAATATGGGATTTATGAAATAACTTTTGCATCTGACTTGAGTATTAAAAACGTGATTGAAATAAGTGGATTTCAAAACCCAATCGACAAAAAATTAATTGAGATAATTAAAAAAACAGAATGGACAAGTTTTGACAAAGGGGTAAATGACAAAGTTCCTGGTAACAGTAAATTATTAATAGGAATTTATTTTTACCCAAAAGAAAAAGAAAATCCGAGTTTTTTAAGTCAATACTATCTTTGAAAATAACTGGTGGCAACAACGCGTATGGTCAATTGTGGCTAAATACTTAATCGATATTCGATGCTTTTAGCTATATTTATTTTAAGCGGACACAACCTGGCAAACCAAACCACAACTGTCCATACTCGGAACCGTCAGACTGTCTCAAAACCTAAGAATTTTGTATTTTTAGGATATGGAATACCAACAAGGACAAGACCGCGAACAGCTCAGCCTTTATTCGACCTGTTTGGATGATATGATCCCAGAGGATAACAGCGTACGGCTTATTGATCAATTCGTCAACTTGATCGATTTATCACAGATGGGCTTTCAAACTATAGGAACTCAAGGGAGGCCGCCTTATGACCCCGCAGATCTGCTCAAACTCTTTATCTATGGCTATATGAACCAGATGCGATCGTCCCGAAGATTGGAGAAAGAGGCTTATCGTAACATTGAAGTGATCTGGCTGATTAAAAACTTAAAACCCGATCACAATACCATTGCCCGGTTTAGAAAAGAAAACCCAAAAGCCATCCGAAAGGTGTTCCGGCAAAGCGTGGCTATCGCCCGTAACTTCAACCTGATCGGGGGAACACTTATTGCCGGGGATTCTACCAAGCTAAGGGCGCAAAACAGCAAAAAAAATAACTACAACAAAAAGAAAATACAGCGGCACTTAGAGTACATCGATAGAAAGCTCGAAGAGCATAACCAAGAACTGGCCAAGGCTGATGGCGATCAGAAAAAAACCGAAGAAATTAAAGAACAAATTAAAGGGCGCAAACAGCAACAGACCAAATACCGGGCAATACAAAAACAATTAGACAAGGATGCTTCTTCTGAAAACCCACAACGATCGACCTCTGATCCTGATAGCAGACATCAAATTGTAAGGGGAACCGTTACCGAGGTCTGCTACACCGCGCAAACGACCGTAGATGCCAAACATAAGTTACTGATCGATTATAAACTCACCAATCAGAATGATAAAAAAGCAATGGGCTTCATGCTCAGAAGGGCCAAGTCCATTTTACGATCAAATTCCTTTACTGCACTCTATGATAAAGGCTATCATACCGGGAGCGAGTTCCATATTGCCGATAGTCTGGGTATCGATACCCTGGTGGCCATTCCGGCCATTGGACGTAAAAGTCAGGCGCCAGATCCTAAATACAATGCTAAAAACTTCATTTATAATCCTGATGATGACGCCTATACTTGCCCCCAGGGAAATACTTTATACAGCAATGGCTCCTGGTACAAAGCCCGAAACTATACGTTTAAACAATACAAGACCAAGGCCTGTAAGGAATGCCCGGTACGCAGCAAGTGTACCACGGCCAAAGCTAACGGTAAGATTATACAGCGCACTCAATTTACCCAGAACATCCAAGGCAACGCCAAGCGGGTCGAACAAAGCGGAGAGCTTTATAAAGAGAGGCAGGCGCTGGTCGAGCATCCCTATGGCACTATGAAGCGCCAATGGGGTTTTGATCATATCATGACCAAAAGGGGCATCAAAGCAGCTGCTGCAGATTTTGGACTCATCGCTCTGGCTTATAATTTAAGAAGATTATTCAATAGTAAAATCGCCTTACAGCAACTCATCGTAGCCCTGTTTTTAACCTTCAAGAAGTGTATAAAAGCCTCTATAAGACGGAATAAAGCTTTTACCGAATGCAAAACAAAAAATACTGATCAGAGTATAAATTTTGTTTTCAATACTAATTTCAACTATTTTTAAAACCAAATATGGTAGTTTTGAGACAGACTGCCGTTGTGAGCAATAAGCGCGGCTTTTACACCGATAAAGGAGTATTTTCTAGAATCAAAAAAGGACGTAGCCTTTCGGAAGTGTGAGAGTTGGGGAATACAATTCCTCAACCCAGGCTTTTCGATGAGATCGTATGAAAGTGCACTTTCAAATACGAGCGAACTCGTATAAAAGCCTGAGTTAAGGTAGTGGATTTTTTTGACAAAATCAAGTACCTTAATCACAGTGGAGAAAGGCTACGGACTCCCCTATTTCCCTTTGATCCTAGAATTTTGACAATAACAGCACATATCAGTCCCGACCTTGATAATGAGCAATTATTGTCAAAAACATACTCTTTAATGATTGCGCCGCGCTTACTCCGTAATTTTTTGAATAAAGAACTTTAAAATATTTAAAAAGGCTACTGCTAAGGTCGGTTCAAAAAATTACTGCACACAACAGCGGATCATCGAAAATAGCCAAGTAGAGGCCTATTCGAAAAGTTTTACTATTTTTACTCTTAACGGTGATAACAAACTAGCCAGTAATGTAATGTCTACTTTCGATATCCGCAGACGTTGGCAGCAAGCTGAAATTCCACATAAAAAATAAATGTGCCTAAAGATAATATCTTAACATATATAAATTACAATCCGATTATCCAAGTTTTTGGCCTTTTCCTCTTATTAGTATTTCTTCAAATTTCGTTATTTTTAGTGGTGAATACGACTATTGGCACTTATGATCATACTAGATTCGCAATGGCTATTAGTATTGATCTAGGATTGTTAATTGTGGTTTGTTTTTATACGTATTATTATAAACATAATCCTTTTGAAAATGTAAAAATTCCTAATTTAAGGAATATTATGGTTTGTATTTTTGTAACAATTTTAATTGTTGTTATCTGGCCATTTCTGGATTTACCTGACCTTATAGATAAAATTATAAACAAAGAAAAAATTTACAACTATTCTTTACAAAAGATAACTTGGGATATAACAGGTTTCGAACAATTCTATTATTATTTAAGGACTCTTTTGTTAATGCCTATATTAGAAGAAACTTTTTATAGAAAAATAATCTTTGAAAAAATCAATGAAAAATATAAAACTATTACTGCTGTATTAATTTCAAGTTTTTTGTTCAGTTTGGGACACTTGGATTATTCGTTTTTTTCAACAGCATTTTTTATAGGAATAATTTTAAGTTTGGTTTATATTAAAACAAGAAATCTAGCAATACCCGTACTAATACATTCACTAATAAATTTATCTAATAATTTCTTTAGTTAAGTAAAGTAATTTTAATTATTTTCTAAAATAGAAAGAAAAAAGCCAGCTGCCAATAACTAAGTATTCGGCCCGCCGATAGGCCAGGGCTGAATATCTTGTTGACGGATCCGTTTCCTCCTTTATGGGGAATACCTTTTTACCCTGTATTATTCTGGAATTTTATTGGGGCAGATGAGCCACAATTTTTGTTGAGTTTTTTAGGCTCCAACATTTTTCTAGTTACTTAAATCTAGTTACGTATCGATTAGCCTCCTTTTCCGGTCCCTTTTTGAATAAATCCTTGGCTTTAGGACATAACTCTCCCGCCCCGCATGGTGCAGGCCAGTTTTTAAAAGCTATTAATGGATAAAAGTAGTTTTCTCCATTTATCTGGCGGTCCACGCTTATCGAAAGTTAGAGCGGTGACTAGTTTTCCCTTTTTGCAACTTGGACATTTGCCCAAGAGCAATGGAGGCTTTTTTTCGACAGGTTTTACTGGCACCCCTGCAAGGATATTTTGTAGGGCCGGTAGTTTATGCTTTTTCCAACTGCTGCTTAGGATGCCGTAATGCCTTATCCTTGTAAAACCTTTGGGCAGTACGTGCAGTGCAAATCGGCGCACGAACTCACGGGTATCCAGTATTAGTTGTCCTTTTTGGCCCGCTTTCCTGTAGTCCTTAATCTGGAAGGTTACCCTCCTTTGGGAGTTGTTTATTTGTTTTATCCGGTGATTGCTTATTGCGATCTTATGGGTGTAACGGCCCAGATATTCTACTACATATTTTGGGGTGTGGAATTGCTGCTTTGCATAGACTACCCAGTTTTTAGCAAAGAGCTTATCATAGATTTCCTGTGGTATGGCTATCTTTTGCTCTCGAAGCAGTGCACTATATTTTGCGCGGAATACCTTCCCCATGGATTTCACGTTGAACAGGTATTTTCCCTTGTTCCTTGCAGGTTTCCATTTGCCTGACCTCTTTACCGCACCTCCAGGAACAATACAATGCAAGTGCGGGTGCAGGCTCAGGTTTTGGCCCCAGGTGTGCAGTATGGCTATCATGCCCATTTGCCCGCCCAGGTGCTTGGGGTTCTCCCCGAACTGTCTAAGGGTGGACCAGGCCGCTTTGAACAAGCTCCCATAAATTATTTTGGGATGGGATAAAGCAAACGCATTCAGTTCCGAAGGGAGTGTGAAGACTACATGAAAATAAGGAACATTGAGCAGTTCACTTTCCCGTGCCTGTATCCACTGTTCGCGTTTATGGCCTTGACAGGTAGGGCAATGCCGGTTCCTGCAACTGTTGTAACTGATGTGGAGTTTATCACAGCAATCGCACTTATCGATATGTCCGCCCATAGCAGGGGTGCGGCATTTACGGATGGCATGAAGGGTACGCCTGTGCCAGCTCGTAAATGCCCGTGAGGAGATATAATCCTGCTCCATCTCCAGCACATCGGCCACCTTAAGGTGACTGCGCATTATTGAAAAAGGGTATCCAGGGGGCTAAACTTGCGTGAACTCCCAGTGTTGGCAACGTGTAAATATACCAGCGTTGTCTCGATAAAGGCATGTCCTAAAAGTTCTTTCAGGCTCATAATATTGAGTCCTGCCTCCAGCAAGTGCGTGGCGTAAGTGTGACGCAGGCAATGGGCGGTAATAGTCTTGTGGGTATTTACTTTACTTCGGTTCTCTTTGATGACCCATTGTATTGCGGTGGGGGTTATGGGCCGGGGGGCGCCATCATCGGTTACCTGGCTGTTGAAGAGGAAGGTTTTTGGAGATTCCGTTGCAATGTATTTTTTAAGTCCACGTGCCAAGTGCTCGCTAAGTGGCACATAACGGTCTACTTTGCCCTTCTGCTTTTTTACAAAAACAGTCTGTCGGTCAAAGTCTACATCGCAGAGCCGTAGGGCACAGAGTTCATAGCTCCTTAGTCCACACCCATACAGCATCCCCAGGATCAATCGGTGTTTGAGATATTTGGGTGCTTTGAGCAAGGTACGTACTTCAGCTTTGCTAAGCACTACAGGGAGTTGGTTCTGTCGCTTTATTTGGGGAAGCTTGACCTGCTTATCATTCAAGCCCAGGATCTTGTAGATGGCCCGCAGGCCGAAAATAGTGTGCTTGAAAAAACTTTCGGATGGGGTTTTGTGCAGGTTTTGGCAATGAAAAAGATAATCATTGATCATTTCAGTAGAGAGGGTCTCCGGGCTTTGCTTGTAGTGCAGGCCCAGGTGAGCCAGGCATCGCTTGTAGTTGTTCAGGGTACTTGCGGCTTTCCCATTGATCGAAAAGCTCTTACCAAGTTGTAAGCATAGGTTTTCAAAGCCAGGAACTTCTGCGATAGCGGTCTCTACTATCGTTTTACTTTTTTTTATACATAACGGTAAATTTTAGTTTATCTTAAATATAAGAATTGTTGTATTTTGGCTTAGTAAGCTTCCGACCGGTAGGGAGGATTCGTTCAACAACGCGTATGGACAATTGCGGCAAAATACTTAATCGATATTCAATGTTTTTAGCTATATTTATTGTAAGCGGAAAAAATCTAGCATATCAACCCGCAACAGGCCATACTCAAAACCGTTAGCATTAATTTTTCAACTAAACTATGACCAAAACTTTTCACGTAATTGCAGACGAAGCAAAATTCACAAAAGATATGCTTGCTAGTGGTGTGACGCAACTAGGAAAAGCTAATTATGGACAAAAGGGTATCTACTTTCAAGCTTTTACGAGTCTTTCAACAGGACTTGAAAGATTAGGAAAGTTATGTTTAATCCTTGACTATTATATAATTAATAATGGTGATTTTCCTTCAGAGAATTATGTGAAAAATAAAATTGGTCATGAACTATCGTTGTTATTTGATAAGTCAGAATCCATCATAATAAATCACGATATTGTTTTCGAATTCCAGAAAGAGCTTGACGATGTAATACATTCTAGAATTATTTCTATACTTACTAAATTTGCAATGGGTGATAGATACTCTAATATTAATTATTTAGTTAAGAGTAAATTTCAGAGTGACCCAATAAAACAATGGAGCGAAAATGTTGATAAACTAATATTTGATAAGAGGGTTTCTACTAAAAAAAAAGAACAAATAAGAGAAAATGCAAAAATTTCAGATATACTAATTGGTCAATTTTCATTAGTAAAACATTTCGATGAATCAAGAAACGAAATATCAGATATCGAAACAGCAAGTTATTTAACTGGTATGACTGAATCAATTACAAAATATCGTCAATTATACGTTCTACAAATTATAAGATATTGGGTTGAAATTTTATTCAAATTACAATACAAAGCTATGGCATTGAACAAAGGTGATATTCCATATATGTCAGAGATATTTGCAATATTCTATAGTTCGGATTCTTACTTTAAAACAAGGAAAACCTACGAGAAAAACTAATGCTAACAACGCGTATGGTCAATTACGGCTAAATACTTAATAGATATTCGATGTTTTTAGCTATATTTATTTTAAGCGGACAAAACCTGGCAAACCAACCCGCAACTGTCCATACTCGAAACCGTTACCTGCAAGCTAAAAAATGAACTCAATTGACACATTAGTAAAAGAGATTGAAAATCAGAACTTATGGGAGAAAGATTTGGCTCTCACCCGAAATGAATATTTGAAAGTTCAAGGTAGTATAGACACCAATCTTTATTTTATCTTAAAAGGTAGTTTACGTATTTTTATTATTGATGAATACGAAGAGCATACGATAAGGTTTGGCTATAAAAACAATCTTATTGCCTCTCTTGACTCATATATTACAAGTAAACCATCAGATTTGTATATTCAGGCTATTAAAAAAACCGAATTAAAAGTTATTTCAAAAGAGAGCTTTACGAACTTCATCTGGAGTTCAGAAGAATATTTAAAAATATGGCTGGATATGGTAAATGGACTTGTTTACCAACAAATGGAGCGTGAACGAGACATTTTAACAACATCTCCATTGGAAAGGTATAAACGTGTTTTAAAAAGAAGTCCTCAGTTATTTCAAGAAATACCCAATAAATATATTGCTTCATACTTGAGAATGACACCAGAAACTCTTTCAAGACTAAAAAAATCTTGATTTCAATCAAGATTTCATAATTAATTTGTTTTCAATTTTGTAGAAAAACGAGTAATGAAGATAAAAACAGAATTCCTGATATTAGACTTAATTGAACGAACAAGAAAAAATATCAATCAAGTAGAAAAATTATACCAATTAACAGAAAAAGAACTCAACAAAAAGAAAAACCAAGAAACTTGGAGCGTTCTCGAATGCATTGAACATCTAAATTTATACGGTGAATTTTACATTTCCGAAATAGAGCAAAAAATAAATAAAAGTAAGACAAATCCCGAAACATTTTTTAAATCTGGAATCATAGGTAATTATTTCGCTAAGAGTATGCTGCCTTCAGAAAAGATGAAAAAAATAAAAACATTCAAAGATAAAGATCCAAACGGCACCAATTTAAACAAAAAAACGATAGATAAGTTTTTGGAACAGCAGAGACAAATTCTCGGACTTTTAAATAAATCAAAAAAAATAAGTTTAAGCAAAACGAAAACATCAATTAGCATATCAAAACTTATAAAATTAAAATTAGGAAACACTTTGAGAGTTTTAATTTATCATAATGAAAGACATATTGAACAGGCGAAAACAGCATTGGAATAAAGCCAGCAGGTAACAACGTATAACAACAATTGCGGCTTTTTGTCCTTCGGACACAGCCGCGCAAGCATAAAAGTCGAGAATTTTAGCTATCTTAGTTTTCAACCAACCCGCAACTGATTGTTATACAAGACCGTTACCTGTAATGTCGAAAATAATATGAGAGTAAAATATCGTAATCAACTTTATCGGATAATAACTGAAAACAATTTTGAACCTCAAGATTTTGAAATTTTAGAAAAAAGTATTGATAATTTACCTTCAATCATTTTAAAGTATAAAAATTCGCCATTCGAATTTGTTATAAGAAATTCAATGAATAGCTACGAATTGTTTGATTATCAATATACAGAATACGGTCCACAATATAATTTATCTGCTATTTATCCGAATTCAGAATTTACTGAATTTGAAACTGTTTTATCAGAATTTGAAGATTGGTTATATACTACATTAAAAGAATATATTGAAGACCAAAATGAAATTGATTTATGGTCACAAATAAAATTTAATAGAGAGTCTCTTGATATTAATTCAATTAATTTTGAAAATAAAGAGCGATTTTTAATCGAGGAAAGAAAACAAATTAGCCTAGCTATTAATGAACTTAAATTTTTAATCAATGAAAGATTTGAAACTAATGAGAATGAACAAAAAATAATAAATGACCGATTGGAGT
Source organism: Zunongwangia sp. HGR-M22 (assembly GCF_027594425.1). NCBI lineage: Bacteria > Pseudomonadati > Bacteroidota > Flavobacteriia > Flavobacteriales > Flavobacteriaceae > Zunongwangia > Zunongwangia sp. HGR-M22. The sequence goes on along the minus strand of NZ_CP115159.1, from coordinate 1,283,106 downwards.
ATTTAATTGAAGCCACTGAAAGGTTAAATAAATATGATTGGAAAAGTTTAGTCATATCTACACTTCTAAGTATTTCAATTGCCTTATCATTAGATACTAATAAAGGAAAGTTGCTTTTTGAATTATTTCGGAAAGTATTTTTACAAATTCAAACTATAGGACAATAACACTACAGGTAACAACGTATATAACAAATAGCTACGTCTTTTCTAAACCGAAAATTTTGGTATATTTGGTAAGTCGCCAAATCTTTTGATTTGGCTTTTGAAAAGTAAAGATAAAAGCAAAATACAAAAGATTTGACTTGTTGCGTTGCGGAAAAATACTTGCTTATTTGTACGCTACTTGTCATATACAAACACGTTGTAAAACATTTTATGAAAAGTACATTTAGACTAATACTGAAAATACTAAAGTGGATTGGTAAAATTTTAGCTGGTCTAGTTATTTTATTATTAATATCAGGCCTGTGTTTTCGCTTATTTGGTAGAAAACCAGTTCCTCCAGGAAAATTAGTTGATGTAAATGGAACTAAACTTCATATAATAGCAGAAGGCCAAAAGAATGAATTACCAACTATTATACTTGAAGCTGGCGCAGGCAGTAATACAGATATGGCACACTGGATTGCAAAAGGATTAAAAAAGAAGATGAGAGTTATCCGTTATGATAGAGAAGGAAAATGGTTTAGCGAAAATAGTAAAAACAGTATTTCACCAGAATTCTATGCCAAGCAACTTCATCAGTTACTTGAAAATAATGGAGAAAATCCGCCGTATATTTTGGCCGGTCATTCTATGGGTGGGCCATATAATCTAATATTTAAAGATCTTTATCCTAATGAAGTAAAAGGAATGGTCTTAATAGATTCAAGCCATCCCGATCAATGGGAGCGATTAGAACAAGATGAATTGTTTAATGATACTCAAATTGCTTTAGTTAAAACTATTTCTTTTCTTGCTGATATTGGTATTGTAGGAGCTTTCAATTCAGTATTTAAGTCTGAACCAAAGAATGATGGCTTACCAAAAAATCTTCATATTCGATCGCATAATTTAACTGCTTATTCTGGAAAAGTCTTTAATAGGTATATCAAAGAAAATGAAATTAATGAAATGATTCTTAATAGAGCTAGTCAAATTAAAAGTTTAGATTCCTTACCTTTATTAGTGTTCACAGCAACTGAACAATATGAAGAATCGCAAAAAGAAAAATATAGAAACGAAGGTATCGATCCTAATGAGGAATTGCAAATATGGTATGAAATGCAAAAGGAACTTAAAGAACTATCTAGTAACGGTAAACAATTTATACTAGATGCCAATCACGGCTCTATAATAACAAGAAAAGAAAATGCTGAGATAATTAATAATCAAATACTTTTGATGACAGAAACAATTGATTAGAATAGTAAAAAACGTTTTACAACAACGCGTATGGTCAATTGCGGCTAAATACTTATTCGATATTCGATGTTTTTAGCTATATTTATTTTAAGCGGACACAATCTGGCAATCCAGCCCGCAACTGTCCATACTCGAAGCCGTTAGCATACATTACGAACGAATGAAAAGATTTCCAGTTTTAATAATTACAAATTCTGCAAGTGATTTAAGTAAACTTGAATTTCCTGAATTTAGAATAGTAAACACAAAATCTGAGTATTTCAAGAAGTTTTTAGCAGACACGGAAGTCCCTGAATTTAGTTTTGCTTTAGAAATAGAAGAAAGTTTCGAGGAAGATGGAAAAGAACGATATGCAATAATACACAAGGACTTATCTCAAAAATTTGGAAATAAAAAAATCTATGATGCATTTAATTTTCTAGTATTACTATTTCCAAGCAATCTAGCGGTAGACCATATTGTTGACTTTAATTTTATAAATGGAAAACTGGTACATCGAAGCAGTTTTAAAACTGACATTTTTAATGAAGAAGATGAGGGATTTTTAAAATTTAATGAAGACAAAAGTCATACTATCAACGAGTTCATCAAAAACTATGCTCAGACTTATAATGAAATTGGCTATTTAAAATCATCTGCTCAGAATTATATGAACGCTTTTGATAATACTCATTATTATCATTTCTCATATATAGCACTTTGCATAAGTCTTGAAAGTATTACAAATGGAAACACCGAATTATTATATCGGATTAGAAGAAATGTGGCTGTAATTTGTGGAAAAGATTCTGAAACAAGTCAAATAATATTTGACAACATAAATACCATTTATAAACTAAGAAGTAAAATTGTTCACGGTTCGGATTTTTCAGATGAGAAGGTTTATGAATATCTAAATTATCTTCAATCAATAGTTTCTAAAACTATAATTGAATTAATAATTCATAACATTCCTAACTTAGAGTTACTTAATAAAAAGATAACCTCTTTAGGTTTCGGAAATAGAGACAAGTTATCTGAGAATTGGACAGAAATCTTATTGAATGATAATATTGAGAAAATTATTTACGAAAAAATATAACGTATGCTAACAATGGCTATAAGTAATTGCTTGTTCTCGCCTACTTCCGAAAATCCTTGCGGATTTTCAGTTTGGTGTGTACTTGCAAAGATGAGTGCTAAACCACGCAACTACTCATAGCCGAGACGTTGTACGCAATAAGCGCGGCTTTTACACCGATAAAGGAGTATTTTCTAGAATCAAAAAAGGACGTAGCCTTTCGGAAGTGTGAGAGTTGGGGAATGCAATTCCTCAACCCAGGCTTTTCGATGAGATCGTATGAAAGTGCACTTTCAAATACGAGCGAACTCGTATAAAAGCCTGAGTTAAGGTAGTGGATTTTTTTGACAAAATCAAGTACCTTAATCACAGTGGAGAAAGGCTACGGACTCCCCTATTTCCCTTTGATCCTAGAATTTTGACAATAACAGCACATATCAGTCCCGACCTTGATAATGAGCAATTATTGTCAAAAACATTCCCTTTAATGATTGCGCCGACCTTACTCCGTAATTTTTTGAATAGTTGAAATAGAAGAACTTTAAAATATTTAAAAAGGCTACTGCTAAGGTCGGTTCAAAAAATTACTGCACACAACAGCGGATCATCGAAAATAGCCAAGTAGAGGCCTATTCGAAAAGTTTTACTATTTTTACTCAAAACGGTGATAACAAACTAGCCAGTAATGTAATGGCTACTTTCGATATCCGCAGACGTTACCTACAAGATGAAAGCAAAATTTTTCTTCCTATTCTTTTTAGTTATCCAACAATCATTTTCACAAAATAGATTAGAGGGAATTGTACTTGACCAAGAAACAAACAAGCCAATTGAATACGTGGACATTTACAATGATCAAGATTATACTTCGACCAACGAAGAAGGAAAATTTTTATTCGTTTCCAAAGGAGATTCTTTGAAAATAGGCGTTTTAGGTTATGATCCAATATTCACAACTTTTGAAATGCTAAAAAGTGATACGATTTTATTGAGCAAAAAAATTCAAAATCTTGATGAAGTTCTAATTAATTCAGATTCTAACCTTTTCACATCTGTACTAAAAAAATTAGATGAAAATTATCCTTTAGAATCCTATAAAGAAAAGTTCTTTTTGAGGAGTGTGCTAAAACGAAATGATGAAATAATCAAATTAGTAGATTTTAGTGGAAGAATAGAACGAAAGACACTTTTCTCTACTAAGAGCAATCCAATGCCAAAAAAGAACTATTTCATTGAAATTGAAAACTTGAGAAAAGCAGGAATTAAAGAAAAAAACATAAATTTTACACTTTCATCATTTGAAGAGCTTCTTAATAATTTCATTTCAATATATATGAGTCCTGAAATTTATGATTTTAAGTATATTCCTTATGATGATTCAAGATTGGTAAAACTTGAATTCTATCCAAATAGTACGAAAAAGGCAAATTCATACGGATATTATTTAGTGAATTTAGAGGATAAAGCTTTTAATGAAGTACAGATTTCAAATTCTCAGAATACAGATTACACTGAAAAAAGAAATATTAAGTACAGAACTACTGATTATGATATAAAAATAACTTTTAAAAAAGATCCACACGCAAAAAAATATTTTATAGATAAAGCTAGTATGTCGGCAACGGTAGAAGTTGTTCCTCAAGATGCAGAGAAAATAGTTTATACAGTAAGTTACAAATTATTAACTTTTGATAATTTTCAAAATTTTGAAATAGATAACAATATCAATTTAACCAAAGATATTTTTGATCTAAAAGAAGATTACGATCAATCATTTTGGGAAGCACAAGAATTTTTACTCTTAACAGAAGAAATGAAAGAATTTCTGAACAGTTTAAGCAACGAAAATAATGATTTTAAAAGTACCACCAACATTAAATCGTAATCCATACTGTAGGTAACATCGGTTCATCGCAAATAACGGGTATTGTAGAAAAAGTGTAATAATTTTATTAATCAAGAACAAAAATGGTTAAGCCGACAAGTTCTCGTCCCTACTCCCGCAACTTGCGATAACCGGAGCAGTTACCTACAATATGAAAAAATGTCAACTTTGTGGACAACAAAAAAATTTAATAAAAGCTCATATTATTCCTGAATTTATGTACAAGGAATTGTATAACGAAGAACATAGATTTTATGAATTTGCAAAAAAAGATATTTTAGAAGGGAAAAAACTAAAACCATTTGTACAAATTGGAGAATTTGACAAAAATATATTATGCTCTGAATGTGATAATGAAAGGTTAGGAAGTCTTGAAAAATATGCTCAAAAAGTATTATTTGGAGAAAAGCTAAAGGAAGCTGAAACTCCTAAATGCAAAAATTACAAAACAGGTGATTACGAATTTTCAGAATGTAAAAATGTTGATTATGGAAAAATTAAACTCTTTCTTTTATCAATTTTATGGCGTTCTGATATTACTACCAGACCGACTTTTGAATCAGTAAATTTAGGACCTCATTCTGATAAAATAAAAGATATGATTTGGAATTCTAATCCTGGAGACGAAAACGAATATCCAATAACGATTACAAGTTTTATTAGAGCAAATTATCACTATAAAGATTTAATACTTTCGCCAAGACGTATGAAGTCTAAAGATGGAATTAATTCTTATATATTCTCTATTGGTTCGTTTCAATTCCATTTTTATGTTAATTCATCTCAGCATAAACTGCCAGAATTTGTTTCTGAATTTACTTTAAAGAAGAACAACACTATGAAAACAGTCCATTTAAAAGACGGAATGGAAAAAGCATTAATTAATAAATTATCAGAATAAATACTGTAGGTAACACCGTATAACAACAATTGCGGCTTTGTGTCCTGCGGACACAATCGCGAAAGCATAAAAGTCGATAATTTTAGCTATCTTAGTTTTTAACCAATCCGCAACTGATTGTTATACAAGACCGTTGCCAGTAATTTGAAAAAGACCGTTTACATATTAATATTTCTAATAAATCTGACTTCATTTTCTCAAGAAAAAGATAGTCCTGACCGAATTTTGACTTATGGTACGCCAAACTATTCACATCAAAAAGCTAAAGAATTTGTTGGAAAAAGATGGGGAATTGAACTCTATCCTGTTGCCGCTTGTATCGTCTCAAGACAATTAGTAGATAGTGCAAATACGGCTAATTCCCAGCTTTGGAAAAAAATGGACAGTATTCACGGATTTGACTCTGAAAAAAAGTTTCGGGATGAAACAATAGCCGAAATGAAAAAGGTACTTGCAGTTGAAAAAATTTTTGAATCTGACAGACAAGTTAAAAAGCGGAAAAGAAAAATAGAGCGAATAAAAGAACAAACCAGCTCGAATCTTGAGGAGGTTTCTGCCGACGGAAATATATATTATTGGACCGTATACAGTTTTGAAAGTTACAATAATCCAGAATTTAAATGGAAACCCGAATTTAAAGTCGGAGTGAATTTAATTGAGAAGAAAACTGAAATAATTGAACTGGAATAAAAACTACTGGCAATAACTAAGTATTCGGCCCGCCGATAGGCCAGGGCTGAATATCTTGTTGACGGATCCGTTTCCTCCTTTATGGGGAATACCTTTTTACCCTGTATTATTCTGGAATTTTATTGGGGCAGATGAGCCACAATTTTTGTTGAGTTTTTTAGGCTCCAACATTTTTCTAGTTACTTAAATCTAGTTACGTATCGATTAGCCTCCTTTTCCGGTCCCTTTTTGAATAAATCCTTGGCTTTAGGACATAACTCTCCCGCCCCGCATGGTGCAGGCCAGTTTTTAAAAGCTATTAATGGATAAAAGTAGTTTTCTCCATTTATCTGGCGGTCCACGCTTATCGAAAGTTAGAGCGGTGACTAGTTTTCCCTTTTTGCAACTTGGACATTTGCCCAAGAGCAATGGAGGCTTTTTTTCGACAGGTTTTACTGGCACCCCTGCAAGGATATTTTGTAGGGCCGGTAGTTTATGCTTTTTCCAACTGCTGCTTAGGATGCCGTAATGCCTTATCCTTGTAAAACCTTTGGGCAGTACGTGCAGTGCAAATCGGCGCACGAACTCACGGGTATCCAGTATTAGTTGTCCTTTTTGGCCCGCTTTCCTGTAGTCCTTAATCTGGAAGGTTACCCTCCTTTGGGAGTTGTTTATTTGTTTTATCCGGTGATTGCTTATTGCGATCTTATGGGTGTAACGGCCCAGATATTCTACTACATATTTTGGGGTGTGGAATTGCTGCTTTGCATAGACTACCCAGTTTTTAGCAAAGAGCTTATCATAGATTTCCTGTGGTATGGCTATCTTTTGCTCTCGAAGCAGTGCACTATATTTTGCGCGGAATACCTTCCCCATGGATTTCACGTTGAACAGGTATTTTCCCTTGTTCCTTGCAGGTTTCCATTTGCCTGACCTCTTTACCGCACCTCCAGGAACAATACAATGCAAGTGCGGGTGCAGGCTCAGGTTTTGGCCCCAGGTGTGCAGTATGGCTATCATGCCCATTTGCCCGCCCAGGTGCTTGGGGTTCTCCCCGAACTGTCTAAGGGTGGACCAGGCCGCTTTGAACAAGCTCCCATAAATTATTTTGGGATGGGATAAAGCAAACGCATTCAGTTCCGAAGGGAGTGTGAAGACTACATGAAAATAAGGAACATTGAGCAGTTCACTTTCCCGTGCCTGTATCCACTGTTCGCGTTTATGGCCTTGACAGGTAGGGCAATGCCGGTTCCTGCAACTGTTGTAACTGATGTGGAGTTTATCACAGCAATCGCACTTATCGATATGTCCGCCCATAGCAGGGGTGCGGCATTTACGGATGGCATGAAGGGTACGCCTGTGCCAGCTCGTAAATGCCCGTGAGGAGATATAATCCTGCTCCATCTCCAGCACATCGGCCACCTTAAGGTGACTGCGCATTATTGAAAAAGGGTATCCAGGGGGCTAAACTTGCGTGAACTCCCAGTGTTGGCAACGTGTAAATATACCAGCGTTGTCTCGATAAAGGCATGTCCTAAAAGTTCTTTCAGGCTCATAATATTGAGTCCTGCCTCCAGCAAGTGCGTGGCGTAAGTGTGACGCAGGCAATGGGCGGTAATAGTCTTGTGGGTATTTACTTTACTTCGGTTCTCTTTGATGACCCATTGTATTGCGGTGGGGGTTATGGGCCGGGGGGCGCCATCATCGGTTACCTGGCTGTTGAAGAGGAAGGTTTTTGGAGATTCCGTTGCAATGTATTTTTTAAGTCCACGTGCCAAGTGCTCGCTAAGTGGCACATAACGGTCTACTTTGCCCTTCTGCTTTTTTACAAAAACAGTCTGTCGGTCAAAGTCTACATCGCAGAGCCGTAGGGCACAGAGTTCATAGCTCCTTAGTCCACACCCATACAGCATCCCCAGGATCAATCGGTGTTTGAGATATTTGGGTGCTTTGAGCAAGGTACGTACTTCAGCTTTGCTAAGCACTACAGGGAGTTGGTTCTGTCGCTTTATTTGGGGAAGCTTGACCTGCTTATCATTCAAGCCCAGGATCTTGTAGATGGCCCGCAGGCCGAAAATAGTGTGCTTGAAAAAACTTTCGGATGGGGTTTTGTGCAGGTTTTGGCAATGAAAAAGATAATCATTGATCATTTCAGTAGAGAGGGTCTCCGGGCTTTGCTTGTAGTGCAGGCCCAGGTGAGCCAGGCATCGCTTGTAGTTGTTCAGGGTACTTGCGGCTTTCCCATTGATCGAAAAGCTCTTACCAAGTTGTAAGCATAGGTTTTCAAAGCCAGGAACTTCTGCGATAGCGGTCTCTACTATCGTTTTACTTTTTTTTATACATAACGGTAAATTTTAGTTTATCTTAAATATAAGAATTGTTGTATTTTGGCTTAGTAAGCTTCCGACCGGTAGGGAGGATTCGTTCAACACCGTATATAAGCTATGGCTTGGTCAGTCCACACTTGGAAAATCCTGCGGATTTTCCAAAGCCAGTTTTTATCAGGAAAGGTCTGTGCCGAGACACGCCACAGCTCATATACAAAAACGTTGGCAACAAGCTAAAAAAACAATTGATCTATTTTCACATATCTAGATTTATAGATATATTTGTAATATGAATTTGAAGTCAGCAACTGAAATAGGAAAATGTTTATCTAATGAAACTAGGGTTCAAATAATGGAATGGTTGAAAGAACCCGAAAAAAATTTTCCGCCGCACGAAACATTAAAACATTTTAACGACGGTGTTTGTGTAACTTACATAAAAGAAAAATCGGGACTGTCTCAATCCACAATTTCCACTTATTTAACAAATATGGAAAAATGCGGGCTTTTAATTTCTTCAAGACACGGAAAATGGTCCTATCTAAAAAGAAATGAGGAAGTAATCAAACAATATTTAGATTTTATAAAATAAAAAAAATTAAAACAACATATCTATATTTCTAGAAATAAGGAAGTATAAAATTAATGATGTTTACCTAAAATGACCTATTAGTCACAAAATCTGATAATTATGGAATATAAAATTTTTCAAATAGACGCATTCGCTGATAAGGTTTTTTCAGGAAATCCGGCAGCGGTCTGTCCACTTGACCAGTGGTTGAATGATGACACATTGCAAAAAATAGCAATGGAAAATAATTTGGCTGCAACCGCTTTCTTTATAAAAGTAAACGAAAAATATGAAATAAGGTGGTTTACCCCCACGGCTGAACTTGAACTTTGCGGACACGGCACGTTGGCAGCAGCTTTTGTATTATTTAACTATGAAAACTACGACGGAAATACGATTAATTTTTATTCAAACAGAAGTGGGTCCTTAACGGTGACTAAGGAAGGGGAATTGATATCCTTGAATTTTCCGGCCAAAAATATCGAAAAAATAAAAATTTCAGAAGAAATAATAGCTGGATTTAATATAAGGCCCAAGGCTGCCTATAAAGGCAAAACAGACTTCCTGCTCGAATTTGAAAATGAAGATGAAATAAGAGGAATAATTCCTGTATTCAGCGCTATTTCAGAATTAAATGGCCGGGGTGTTATTATAACTGCTAAAGGCGATAAGGTTGACTTCGTATCTCGTTTTTTTGCCCCACAATCTGGCATTAATGAAGACCCGGCAACAGGTTCGGCACATACTACATTAATCCCCTACTGGGCAAAACAGCTTAATAAAAATGTTCTAACAGCAAGACAACTTTCAACTCGTAAAGGATATTTACAGTGTAAATATTTAAACGACCGAGTTGAAATACAAGGTCGGGGAAGATTGTATTTAACCGGTAGAATATCATTAACATAAAAACCAATAACTTAAAATATGAAAATTTTAATAATAGGAGGAAACGGAACCATAGGAAAAAAAGTAGTTTCTCATTTTGAAAAAGATAATGAGGTTTTAATCGCAGGTCGCACAAACGGAGATGTAACTTTGGAGATTTCCAACAGTAAATCGATTGGGGAAATGTTCGAGAAAACGGGAAAGTTAGATGCAATTATTTGCATTGCAGGAGAAGCAAAATGGGCTGATTTCAACGAACTGACCGAGGAAGATTACTATATTGGTTTAAAAAGTAAACTAATGGGTCAGGTAAATCTTGTGAGAATTGGTAAAGAGTTTTTAAACCCAAAAGGTTCAATTACGCTTACAACAGGTATTTTAGCTGATGAGCCGGTAGTTCAGACATCAAGTGCTGCAATGGTAAATGGTGCTGTTCACAGTTTTGTAAAAGCAGTAGTTCTGGAAATGGAGCATAATTTGAGAGTAAATGTTGTTTCTCCAGATATGGTAGAAGACGCTTATGAAAAATACAAGGATGTTTTTCCGGGTCATAACCCTGTACCGATGAGCAAAGTAATTAATGCTTATGTAAAAAGTGTAATGGGAAAAGTAAACGGAAAAATTATTCGGGTTAGTGCATAAAAAGCCAGTTGCCAATAACTAAGTATTCGGCCCGCCGATAGGCCAGGGCTGAATATCTTGTTGACGGATCCGTTTCCTCCTTTATGGGGAATACCTTTTTACCCTGTATTATTCTGGAATTTTATTGGGGCAGATGAGCCACAATTTTTGTTGAGTTTTTTAGGCTCCAACATTTTTCTAGTTACTTAAATCTAGTTACGTATCGATTAGCCTCCTTTTCCGGTCCCTTTTTGAATAAATCCTTGGCTTTAGGACATAACTCTCCCGCCCCGCATGGTGCAGGCCAGTTTTTAAAAGCTATTAATGGATAAAAGTAGTTTTCTCCATTTATCTGGCGGTCCACGCTTATCGAAAGTTAGAGCGGTGACTAGTTTTCCCTTTTTGCAACTTGGACATTTGCCCAAGAGCAATGGAGGCTTTTTTTCGACAGGTTTTACTGGCACCCCTGCAAGGATATTTTGTAGGGCCGGTAGTTTATGCTTTTTCCAACTGCTGCTTAGGATGCCGTAATGCCTTATCCTTGTAAAACCTTTGGGCAGTACGTGCAGTGCAAATCGGCGCACGAACTCACGGGTATCCAGTATTAGTTGTCCTTTTTGGCTCGCTTTCCTGTAGTCCTTAATCTGGAAGGTTACCCTCCTTTGGGAGTTGTTTATTTGTTTTATCCGGTGATTGCTTATTGCGATCTTATGGGTGTAACGGCCCAGATATTCTACTACATATTTTGGGATGTGGAATTGCTGCTTTGCATAGACTACCCAGTTTTTAGCAAAGAGCTTATCATAGATTTCCTGTGGTATGGCTATCTTTTGCTCTCGAAGCAGTGCACTATATTTTGCGCGGAATACCTGGACTTGCAATAAAAAACAGGACTTTAAGTTGAGTGACTATGCTGCTAGTTTTTGATTATACATATCTATTTCAAATTCTTTAATGGTTCTATTTCCTAAGTAGGAATGTCTTCTTCTGGTATTGTACCAGGTTTCTATCCACTGAAAGATAGATAACTCTGCCTGTGATCTAAGCTTGTACTTATGCCAATATACCCACTCTACTTTTAGAGATTTAAAAAAGGATTCCGCCACGGCATTGTCCCAGCAGTTTCCTTTCCGACTCATAGATTGTTTTACCAGGCCATTATAGCTTTTAAGTAGATTAGTAAATCTTTGGCTGGCATACTGAATACCTTGGTCTGAATGGAATATCAAAGGTTGTGTGAGTGTGGTATTTTTAATAGCCATCTGCCAAGCTTTTATAATAGTATCTTCGGTATTTAGGGTATCACTTAAAGCCCATCCTATAACTTTTCTGTTAAATAGATCAATGATCACTGTTAGGTAACTCCAACCTTGTTTGGTTTGAACATAAGTAATATCGCTTACCCATACTTGATTAGCCCTAGCTACATTAAAGCATTGGTTCAACAAGTTTGGAGCTGTGGGGTATTTATGATTACTATTAGTGGTCGTCTTAAACTTACGTTTCCTCTTTGCGTATAAATAGTTTGCCTTCATTATGCGAGCTATCCGTGGCTTTGACACCTTAAAACCTAAAGCTTCCAGTTCCGCTTTTATTCTAGGAGCTCCATAGCTTTGGTAACTATCTTCAAAAATATCTTTGATTAATGAAGAGAGCTTCTGATTATCTTTCCAGAGGTTGCTGGGACCAGATTTCAACCAGTGGTGGACTTGCAATAAAAAACAGGACTTTAAGTTGAGTGACTATGCTGCTAGTTTTTGATTATACATATCTATTTCAAATTCTTTAATGGTTCTATTTCCTAAGTAGGAATGTCTTCTTCTGGTATTGTACCAGGTTTCTATCCACTGAAAGATAGATAACTCTGCCTGTGATCTAAGCTTGTACTTATGCCAATATACCCATTCTACTTTTAGAGATTTAAAAAAGGATTCCGCCACGGCATTGTCCCAGCAGTTTCCTTTCCGACTCATAGATTGTTTTACCAGGCCATTATAGCTTTTAAGTAGATTAGTAAATCTTTGGCTGGCATACTGAATACCTTGGTCTGAATGGAATATCAAAGGTTGTGTGAGTGTGGTATTTTTAATAGCCATCTGCCAAGCTTTTATAACAGTATCTTCGGTATTTAGGGTATCACTTAAAGCCCATCCTATAACTTTTCTGTTAAATAGATCAATGATCACTGTTAGGTAACTCCAACCTTGTTTGGTTTGAACATAAGTAATATCGCTTACCCATACTTGATTAGCTCTGGCTACATTAAAGCATTGGTTCAACAAGTTTGGTGCTGTGGGATATTTATGGTTACTATTGGTGGTTGTTTTAAACTTTTGCTTTCTCTTTACATATAAGTAGTTTGCCTTCATTATGCGAGCTACCCGTGGCTTTGACACCTTAAAACCTAAAGCTTTCAATTCAACTTTTATTCTAGGAGCTCCATAGCTCTGGTGACTGTCTTCAAATATACCTTTGATTAATGAAGAGAGCTTCTGGTTTTCTTTCCAAAGGGTGCTGGGACCAGATTTCAACCAGTGGTAATAACCACTTTTACTTACTGCTAACATAATGCACATCTTACGGGCAGGAAATTTCATACGATGCTGTTTTATGAACCTGTATTTTTCTTGTCGCTCGCGGAAATGCGTAGCATTCACGAATACTTAAAATTTAAAATAATAAATGGTGAGCTAAAAGATGCCAATCGCCTTTTTTAAGATATCACGTTCTAATTCAGTCTCTTTAAGCTGTTTCTTTAAACGAGCTATCTCTTTTTGTTCATCAGTCATTTTAGGATTACCACGGCCGGGAAAACTATTCTTGCCATAATTCTTTTGCTCTTTACGCCAACGGTAAAGAACAGCAGGTAATATATCTAAGTCTTCACAAACCTGTGCTACATTGCCTTTGGCATAACTTAGTTCTACTGCTTTTTGCTTAAACTCTAAGGTGTAATGTTTGGCTTTACGTCTCATAATTGCTAAGTTAACAACTTGCAATAATATTCATTCAACTCTATGTCCAGTCTAATGTAGTAATTCCACTTGGCATAGCCTACATTTTACAATTCTACAATTGTTAAATCGAAGAGGTTGAGTACCTGCTTCAATCAATAGGCAATCAAAATTTATCTAATAAAAGTAAACATAATAATAAACCGATCGGTTTATTATTATATATTTGCATTGCAATGGCAAGAAAAAAAGAATTTGAATACGAAGAGAAATTAGATGTAGCAATGCATCTGTTTTGGGAACAGGGTTATCATGTAACTTCACTTTCCGATCTTGAAAATCGTATGAAGATAAATAGAAGCAGTATTTACCCTACTTATGGCGATAAAAAAGATCTTTTGCTCAAATGTCTTGATCGCTATCAAAAATCTAAGTTGTTAGAATACCAAACTTTTCTCCAAGACCATAGTGGCAATGCACTTAACGATTTAGAGGAAATATTAAATCTGTCTGTGGCGCAGAGTATTATTGATGATAAGGTTTGTTTGGCTATAAGAATGATTTTTGAAATTGCGCTAATTGACAATGAGATCAATCAAATGCTGGTTGCAAATGAGAAAAAAATAAAATATATATATGCAGAAATCTTAGATAGAGGTAGGAAGCAAAATTTGATTAAAGAGGGATTAGATATAAAAACTACCGCTTTATTTTTTTCAAGTTCATCTACATCACTACTTAAGAATTATGTATTGTACAGAAACAAAAGAGAAGTTACCGCAATGATTAAGTTTCTTATTCAATTGATTAAGAAATAACAATAGTAAAAAATTAACCTATTTTTTTTACCCTATTTTAAACCGATCAGTTTATTATGAAGATAAATTTAAATAAAAAAATTGCCTACATAGCATGCCTTGGTGTCATTGGAATTATTAGTACGGAATTTGGTATTATTGGGGTCTTACCTCAAATTGCAACACATTATCAAGTTACTATTAGTACTGCCGGTTATCTCCTCAGTGCATTTGCATTATTTATAGCTGTTACCGGACCCTTTACGGTATTATATGCTTCCAGTTTCGATAAGAAAACAATAATGCTATGCGCCTTAGGATTATTTTTTATATCTAATTTTTTCTCAATGTTTAGTCCGCCATTTTGGCTTTTAATGATCCTAAGGATATTACCAACAGTGCTTCATCCTGCATTTTTCGCGATGGCCATCGCAGCCGCCGTAAAAGGAACATCGCAAAATGATCAAATGAAATTGACCTCGATCATCATTGGAGGTATTGCACTTGCACAGGTGACGCTTATTCCTTTGACCACATTTCTTGCAAGTATATATACCTGGCAGATCACTTATGCGATTCAAGGGTTTATTATATTGGTAACCATATTTGTAATGCTTAAGCATATTCCTTCGATGCCGAATGAACAACCTACATCATTTAAAAATCAACTTTCTATTTTGATACAACCAAGATTTATTGCGGGAACTCTTTTAAATTTATTTTTGATCACTGCTTGGTTTTGTTCTTACAGTTATTTCGCAGATTATCTTGCTAAGGAAAAACACATGAGTGAAAAAGAAATAAGTCTATTATTATTATTGTTTGGCGCTATGGGTGTATTATCAAATCTCTTAGCGGGTAAATTATTGGGGAAATATATGTTTTGGACAACCTTAAGCTTTATACTTGGAGTGTTTTTGGTACCATTAGCCTTTGCCAATACAGGCGACACATTTATTATTGTAGCCATTGTTACTAGCTTTTGGGGAATTATGCACGGCCCGTGTTTTCTGATTGGAGTAGGGTATATGATTTCGGCAGCACCCAATGCTAAAGAGTTCGCAAACAGTTTACAAACTTCATTTGGAAATTTAGGAGTTTCATTAGGAACTGCTATTGGTGGTTTTTTTATTACGCAATACAGTATCTCTATTACGCCTTGGGTTGGTGTTGTTTTTGCATTTTTAGCAATTATAACTATTCTTTGGAGAGCTTATCTGGACAGAACAAATGAAAATGAATCTCTTTAAATGAAGATGTCATATTTATTAATCTTACTAAAAATAGTTGATGGAATATTTGCGCTTCTTGTGGTATTTCTTGTTGCTTCATCTAATTCTATTCTTAAGTCGTCAATTTTGTCTTCTACTAAGTTAATCGCATTTCTCAATGATTGTCGTATAGTATTTTGATTCGTAGATTTTTGTAAATCTGACTGCCAAGAATAAAATATAGTTTGATTTTTTATCATTTTAAAAATTAAATACAACGATCTCGCATAACTGAAGTGATTAGGTGACCTCCTCCCATATTTAGGTACTGGTCATAACTAGAGAATCTGGGCTATTTTCATTGATTTCTATGTACTCATTGGGTGACATGTCACCCAATGAACTGTGTGGTCTAAACCCGTTATAGTCTTCCCTCCAAATATCGAACTTTTCCTGAGCATCTTCCAAAGAGAAGAACCAGTTTGTATTTAAACATTCATCTCTGAAAGACCCATTGAAGCTTTCTATAAATGGGTTATCAGTGGGTTTTCCGGGTCGTGAGAAGTCTAATTCAACATTGTTTTCATAAGCCCATTTATCCAATACTTTACTGATAAATTCACTTCCATTATCGACTTTTATGCGTTTAGGGTAAACTCTTGCACTAGTAACTAAATTATCCATCACCCCAACAAAATCACTTCCTTTAAGGGATTTTCCTGCATATATAGCTAAACATTTACGACTATAATTATCTACTACAGTTAAGGCTCTGAAACGGCTTCCATCGTAGAGTTGATCTGTCACAAAATCCATACTCCAGCACTCATGTAAACTAGAGGCATTACCAAGAACAGGTTATCTATGGGCTGCACACCGACTTCTTTTAGGTCTCTTAGATCTGAGGTTTAAACCTTCTTCGCAATACACTCTATAAACGCGTTTATGATTATCCATAAAGCCTTCCCGACGAAGCAGGATATAGATCCTCCAAAACCCATAGCGTACCCGTGTTGCTGCTATTTCTTTCATTCTCATACGCAGCAATTCATCCCCACGTTCTTTAGGGGTATAATAAAAAACGCTTTTGTGCAGCAATATTAGGCGTACACAACGGGTGATGGAAATATTATATTCCATACGAATATTGCTGACCATCTCCCGTTTTCGAGACGGCCTCAAAACTTTTTTTTCAACACGTCCTGAAGAATCTGCTTGTCAAGACTTAAATCAGCTACAAGCTTTTTAAGCTGAGCATTCTCCTCCTCCAAGTTTTTCAGCCTTCTCAGTTCAGAGACACCTAGACCACCGTATTTTTTCTTCCAATTATAAAAGGTAACCTCGCTGATTCCCATCTTGCGACAGACCTCAGATAGGCGTGTTCCAGTCTCAACCTGTTTAATCGCAAACACGATCTGAGACTCTGTAAATTTTGAACGTTTCATAAGCAAATAATCTATTTAAAGTTAAACATTTATTTGCCCGAAATCCTCTAGTTTTAATCTGTCCGATTTAATGGGAGGAGGTCATGATATAAAATATCTTGAAATCTATATTTTTTTATGTCAAACTAAGAAACAAGATGTGGTTTTTATATTTTTGGAAAAAAAAGTGAGTCTTAAGCCCAAAAAAAAGTTAATCACATATTTAAATATTTTAGATCAACCTATAAAATTTAATCCATTCGTTTTTAATAGAACTTTTTTGTTGTGGGCTATTTTAGGATTGATTGGAGGTCTAATTGCAGGTATATATTGGATATTTTTAGAATTTCTCACCCATCAGATTGCATACTTCGATGGATGGTTAGTTATCCCATCAATGGCTATTTGTGGGTTTCTAGCTGGAATCATTATTCATGTCATTGGTGATCCTGGAGAAATACACCTTATAGTAGATAATATTCGATTTAATAATGGAAAGTTGAATCCAAAGAACAACCCGTCCATGATTTTATCGTCTCTACTTTGTGTTGGCTCTGGCGGAAGTCTCGGTCCTGAAGCACCTCTGGTTCAAGTAACAGGTTCTACGGGAACTTGGCTAGGAAAAGTATTTAGACTCAAAGGGGAAGAATTGAGATCATTAAGTATAGCAGGTATGGCTTCCGGATTTACAGCTTTATTTGGTGCTCCCTTAGGAGGAAGTTTATTTTCTCTCGAAATTTTACACCACAAACATGCGGTGGAATATTATAAAGCAATTATTCCTGCATTAGTAGCAAGTAGTTTCAGTTACATTATTTTTGCCATAATCATTCATCTTGGACTTGGAGCTGTTTGGGATTTACCAAGTTATGAATATTCAGGAACATTTGATTTTGGTCTTGCAGTTTTATTTGCCATGGCAGCAACTGCTATTGGTTGGAGCTTTATTTATTGCACTAAAGTTTTCAAATTCCTATTTGAAAAGAAACCAATCCCTATTTATATCAAAACATTGATTGGTGGAATTTTATTAGGAGTAATTTCTTATTATTTACCAATAACCAGATATTTTGGACATCATGAAATCAATGAATTATTCACTCAAAATTTTTCATTTACTCTTTTACTATCAATTCTTTTATTTAAAATCATTGCTATTTCTATCACAGTAACTTCAGGTTGGAGAGGAGGTTTTATAATTCCATTATTTTTCGTTGGTGCTACATTGGGATTGTTGATACATCGATTGTTTCCAAGCACTAATCTCACATTGGCTATAATAAGTTGTATGGCCGGAATTAATGCCTGTGTTACTAGAACTCCTATGAGTACAACAATATTATTAGCAACACTTACGGGCTTTTCATACTTTATACCCATTTTATTTGCAAGTCTCACTGGCTATTTTTTTGCCCCCAAAATTCCATTTATTCGTTCTCAAATGGCCAATTGAAAAAAGTATCGCTTACAGCGACGGAACCAAACGTACTTCAAAGTATATTACCTTAATTTGGAATTACTACATTAGACTGGACATAGAGTTGTAGGTTAAAATATGATTAGTGAACTCTTTGAAATACTCCCTAATCATTGATAGTCTACCATCCAGGTATTTTTTATTTCACTCTAAGCATTATATTACCGGAAATGCTGAGATTCATATGCGCTTCTAATTGAACCAATATTCCAAATAATGTGTAAAAAATAATCTATCACTATTAATAAGACCTGCCTATTTTGATTCGACCATACTCAATCGGTTTAAAATATTTCATATATCTCATTATATGTTTGAAATAAGAACTTTTATACAAAAGGTATGTTTTAGCGACATCATCATTCAAAATTTTCTTAAGACCTTTAAAATTTAAGGCATGTAAACGTAGAAACTGAGCTTTCTTCACGCTTATTAATTTCTAAAGAAAAAAAATGGTCTACCATTGATTAGATAATTCTTTAAAGAATTTGTTCATATTGGAACCTAAATTAGCGTAGAGAACCAGAACATTGAAAAATGAATGGAACTGGATTCCTAGCTTTAAAAAGGTATCTTCTATTCTGGTAAGCTTTAAACCATGCATTAATATTTTCTTAATCAAAAAGCTTATCCAAATCTTCCCTAATTGACTGATATTGTCTATGGTATAATAATTCTTCACCTGCAATATTTTTAAAAGTGTTACGAGCGAATTTCTGCGAATTAAAGCATATAAACTGTGTATTGCCATCCGCAAGGATAACGAATTGACCCGGTTTTAATTTAAAAAAACTACTAGCACGTATTCTTGCAACCTCGCGCTCTCCTCTGGTAATTCGGGTATCAAAATCCAAACCATCACTCCGACTCACGCTGGTTGTTTTTTGGAGTACTAATTCAAAAAAGCGTTCATAGTATTTAGCGGTATCGGGATCATTGGCTTTCCCAAAGAACTGGTAAGAAAGGTTACTAAGAATAGATTTCGAACCTTTATCACCATACATCATATCATTTTGAATCTTATCCTGCATGACATAAATCGTTGCAATATCATAGCTTCTAAGGGTTGCCGGAATACGGTGCATATTGAGTAGTCGAATTGTTGGTGCTTCTTCCAACATGATAAACGACGACTCTCGATTTCGCACACTCATTTGCTTAACCATGGTATGGATGATGGTGGCGATCACCGGGGAAAATGAAGCATCGTATTTCGGGTTATTCACTATAGACACTACGGCAGGATGCTCCGGATTATTTACATCAAGAGGTACATCATCTCCGGAAAGCACATGAAATATTTTCTCAGAAGTAATTTTTTTAAACGCATTAGCCAGGGTGCTTTTCACCCCTGCGGTTTGTTTCGCCGAATCCTTTCCCTGAATAAAGGCGCTGGCCATGGCCTTAGAGATTGGATTAGCTGACAGAAAATGAATCAAGCTATCGGTATCCAACTTTTGATATAAGTTGATTAAATGCGGAAGCGTGCAGCAATGCGGATAATCAGTTTTCAATCGCCAAATCAATCCCGCAATAAGCCCTTCCACAGCATCATTAAAAAATTTACTCGTTCCATGAGTACCCGATTCTTTAAGTTCCAGCAGGTTTTCTAATAAAACACGGGACACTTCATTAACGCTTTCTTCATTAGGTAGATAACGCGGGGCAATAGGATTTACCCGGTGTACAATCGTATCAAAGGATATAATATAGAATGGAATATCACTATCCTTATAGAGAGGATATACCATCTCTGTTAATTCAAAATCCTTATAATCATGGATCACACCAGAAAAATTATATTTTCTAAAATGCTGTAAAAAGGGATAAACGACACTTTCTGTTTTTCCGGATCCAGCCGCACCGGTTATTGATACCCCGCGTCGAACATTATCTATGTAAAAGTCACCCGTGGTCGTTTTAAACCGTACCTTATATTTTTTAGGCGCGCTAGTATCAAGTTCGCCAGAACCAAAGAATACATATAAAACAATATTAATGAGTAACAAAGGGCAGGCATAAAACAATATAATTCTGATGCGCTGGCTATCGAGGTTGAAATAATACATAAGCACTCCAATACTTATAATAAGCAATCCGAGGTTCATCCAAAAGCCTTCGCTATAGAATTTCAGTAAACCATAAAAAGAGCCACCAACAATAAGGCAGCTAGCCAGAATAATTAGGGGGTGAAATAATTCAATCATGAGGATAATATTTAATTAATGAAAATTGTTTAATAGCCAATAGAAGAAGACTTAATGGTTACTTTTAATCCTTTACGCAAGTGATTAAAGGTCTTTAAGGCCAGTTGAACTTTATTCGTAGGAATAGCCGGAACTTTCAGTCCAGATTGTCGTAGCAATTGAAACGCCAGTTTCTTTTGAGGAACAGATAATTTGGAGAGCTGTTGGAAATAAGCTTTTGGTCTTTGGTTGAATAATTTTCGGGAAGCATACGACTCCACGAAATTTCGTTGAAACTGGAACTTTTGATCAAAGATCTTTTCAGCAGCGGTAAAAAAGCGATCCCTGTCGAATCCTCGTTTAATCATTTTACCGTTCATCATCACCTGGGAAGCTTTGTATTTACTTCCTGGTGAAAGGCTATAACGGTTAGACGCATCTTTTCTCGAAACGATGATATGAACATGGGATTGATTCCCCGGTTTTAGCATTCCCTGAGTAATACGAACGCCATTAACTTTATGCGGTGCCTGTTCTTCTAATTTAAGTATTTGCTGTTGCAATTTTTGGATACTCCCCTGCTCTTCTCCACGACTTATACGTTGCTGTTGACTTTTTAATTGAATAATCTGAGTCGCGAAGGGCTGATTTTCTTTTATCTGCCAGTCGGTACCTTTGAAATGACGCTGAGTCTCCAGTTTCGCATAGTATTTAATATCATTCAGCTGTACCGGTCGACCATCGATTTCACGGTTAAAGCAATGTGCATAAGTTTTCATAAGCTCCCGGGTATACTCTTTTAACTGCTCCTTTGATGTTAATTTGTCCAGTTCCCGTGCACTGGGATTAATAGTAATGGAATAAAATCGGGCTTCTGTTTTTTTAAGCTTTGCAGTATTCTGATCGATTTCTGCAGTGACAGTTTCCGGTGAAATAGCATCGGACTCAGAATCAAAGAACAGTTCTTTTTCCTGATCATGCAATTGCTTGTTTTCTTTCTCCAGGTAGTTCACATAATCGGCACTGGAAGTCGCGAAATGTCCTCCTGATTTTTGTGGGCTTATAGTTACATACATAATAAAAAACGGATTACGGATGATACTTTTTTTCCCGAAACTGAACTTTCGGCTGCTGCTTCTTTTGAAATTTTCGTTCCACAAATTTCGGAGTATCCGATAGCGACTCTTCCGGAGTTTGATCATTTTCAAAAAGGGTTTGTAGCATCAGTGCGGTAGGCTTCGTTTGATGTTTTTCAATATCCCGAACAATGGCAATGAGCGCACTAATTCTTTTTTTTACCAGGCGTTCCAGAGTTTGCATATGCGGTCCCATTTGTTCTTTGGGAGAAAGCCTGTTGGTCTCAAAAAATTCCAACATTAATAGCAGACACATAGATTGAGAACAACCAAGATGCCTGGCATACTTTCGGAATTTTTTGGCCACGGGCGCTTTAATACTCAAATTGGTAAAATGCTCTTTTTTAAAATCTTCATCCATTTTTTCGTGAAAAGTTGACCGAAAATTGGGGGCTGCGCGCATTTTTCATGGAAAAATCACATTTTAAAAAACCGCATCCTTTTTTAAAAACACCGTAAACACTGGCTTCAATTAAACAAAAGGAGCTATAACACCGCGTAGCGTGTTACCCTCTTGCTTTTCCTTTTTTCCAGCGTATGGCTGAAAAATTCGGTCAACCTGATCCTGGATCAGGCCTTTGAATTATGTACGATTCATTAAAAAGCAGCCTCCTGTTCGGAGGTTAAACCATGACTGCCGGAAAGTCTAAAAGCAGTTATATTTCAAAAATCAGCAGTGAAGATCTGATTAAAAGTCTACTTAAATATACACAAAAAAAAGGAGCTAAAAAAGCCCCTTTATATTTGTGCATTAAAAATCAAAGCATGCCTTCATCCGCAAAACTCAGATAGTTCCCTTCACTGGTTATAATCAAATGATCAAGGAGTTTAATATCTAAAAGTTCACAAGCCTTTTTTATTTTACTGGTAAGTCGTTTATCGACTTCACTCGCTTGTAACTTTCCTGAGGGATGATTATGGCAAACGATGATAGCAGTCGAAAGACTTTTTAAGATCAGTGCAAATAAGATACGCATATCCACTAAAGTAGCCGTGAGTCCACCCGAGGAAATCTGGCAAATTCCTTTTACGATATTAGAATTATTCAGTAGCATCACTTTAAAAGATTCCTGCAACTGAATTTCGTTTTTATCCCAATTTTGATAATAGATATTAGCCGCATCTTTAGAGCAGGAAATTTTTGGACATTTGGACATGCTGACCCGATCTTTGTAGCATAGTTTTATTTCATTTATCTTAGTAGTCATAATAAATATTATTTAAGTTTTTTAAAGGGGTGAATTTTTGGTTAGGGTTCCCCCCTATTTTTCATTTATTTACTTCCTAGAAGTTGGATCTCATGCACCAGTATTTCGGTGATATACTTGGTATTGCCTTCTTTATCCTCATAGGATCTGGAAATCAGTTTTCCTTCAATAGCAATTTCTTTTCCCTTAGGCACGTAATTTTCGATTAGTTCCGCTTTTTTATTCCAGGCTACAAGGTTGTGCCATTGCGTATCCTTTAGCGATTCTCCCTTTTGATTGCGGTAATAATCATTAGTAGCCAGACTAAAGCGTGCTACTTTTTTACTGGTATCAAGAATTTTGATTTCGGGAGTATTTCCCACATTTCCGATTAACTGAACTTTGTTTTTTAGTGTACTCATAATTAAAAAATTTATAGATTAAACATTGATTACATTCCTTGTACTTTTATTACAGAAACCATTTGAAAAGCCTGATTTACTTTTTATATCCGAAGCGTTTTCTTTTTTTTGATTTTTTCCCTGGCTTCCGAGTATGTTGTTTAGAGATGATTTCATAAGTGTATTATTTTGATTTACTTCCTATAGTGCCGTGAGCTGTTCCCTTTTTTGATGCCGATACATTTTCAGCATTTAGAATTAGGGAGCATTTATAAAAAGGAAGCATGACTGGCTTATGCAATGTGGACTAACTTCTAAATGCTGGTATTTTGCATAGTAAAAAAGGGAGAGAACAGCCACGGTCGGGAAGGAAATAACTACACTGAAATCGAAAAACAACCGGAAGCCAGGGAAATGCAGAAATTTAAATCGAAACCATATTTTATTTAATATCTCTTACGGTCTAACAGACATTCGAAATTGAATAGAAAATCAAGAGATTTAAGTATGGCGTAAATAATTAATGGGCGGGATGCTAATTCATTGATCAAATATTAGCTCAAAATTTGGCCTCGAAAAGCTAATGAAGCACTATCTTATCCTTAATGCGTCTAACAACAAGATTCATATTAATATTAAAGAAATTACTTTTACAGCTTTATAAAAACAGCCATCAACATCATTTTTATACTCGGTATGGAAATAGAATTAAGATCTAAATTTTCAATATTATTTATATTGAAGTTGATATAAAGTGCAGTTCGGAATCCAACTTGAAATTAAAATTCAGTCAAATTCTGATTTTATCAATCAGGTTGGTAATTTTGAAAATCTTTAAACAAGGAGAAGATGGAAAAGTTTAAAATTTAAAGAAGTATAAATATCGCCTGCCACCACTCTTAATTTAAATTAAAAAGATCAACTTTGAATGATAATAATATAAAATAGCAGATTATACTATAGTAACATTTTAAGTATAATAAAATAATTGTAAAAGTGAATATTCCCATTTCTTTCCAGAATCTTTAGACAATTTCAAACCGTGAAAATATTAATCATTGAAGACGAGCAACAACTGCTAAAAAGTATCGAACAGTCACTAAAGAAGGAAAATTTTTTGGTAGAGACTGCCTCCGATTACGATCAGGCTATTGAAAAAGTTTTAATCTATAATTATGAGTGTATTTTATTAGATATCATGTTGCCTAAAGGCAATGGATTAGACCTTCTCAACCGATTAAAAAAAGAAGGAAAAAGTGAAAACGTAATAATTATATCTGCCAGAGATTCGCTTGATGATAAGCTTACGGGCTTAGAATTGGGCGCTGATGATTATCTAACAAAACCTTTTCATTTAGCGGAACTCAATGCGAGAATTAAAGCCGTGTTGCGAAGAAAAGAATTAAACGGAGGGAGTACACTTTCTATCGCCAACACCGAATTAGACTTCGATAAAAGACTATTCTTGGTTAATGGTGAATCAATTAGCCTAAACCGAAAAGAATTCGATATTTTAAGTTATTTTATGTTGAACAAAAACAGATTGGTTACCAAATCTGCATTGGCCGAGCACGTTTGGGGAGACCATGCTGATAATGCAGACAATTTTGATTTTGTCTATTATCAGATAAAAAACTTGCGAAAAAAGATTCAGTCGGCTGATATAACGATTGAATCTATTTACGGCATTGGGTATAAATTGGTAGAACTATGAAACTACTTAATCAGTCCTTAACCTATTTATCGGTTTCCATTTTAGCAATTATTACAATATGGGCGGTTATTTTCTATTTCAATATGCTTAAAGAAATAAAAAGCAGTATAGACGAAGGTCTTGAAAACTATAAACGCCTAATTATCGAAAATGCTCAGGAAGATGCTACTATTTTAACCAAGAAATATTTTGATGAAAGTTTTTTTACGATCAAAAAAATATCAAAGAAACAAGCCCTTCCTTTTAAGGATAAATTTTATGATACTATTCTTTACATGCAGGATGCAGACGATCAAGAACCCGAAGCCGAACCCGTGAGAATGTTGATTACTTCCTTCAAAATGAATGGACAATATTATGAGTTGAAGGTCGCCAATTCTATGGTTGAGGAAGATGATCTAATTGAAGAATTACTATTTGATATTATCTGGTTGTATGTTAGTTTGATCATTGGAATCATCATTATCAATAATATTATTCTCAAAAAACTCTGGAAACCTTTTTATCATTTGCTAGGCCAACTTAAAGACTTCCGGCTTGGAGCCGGAAAAACTCTTCCTCATACAAACACAAAAACCAAAGAATTTTTAGATTTACAACAAGCTGTCAATGCATTACTTCAACATACTACTGACACCTACGAACAGCAAAAACAATTTATTGGCAATGCATCTCACGAACTACAAACCCCTTTGGCTATATCGAGGAACAAACTGGAACTGCTTATAGAAAAAGGAAACCTTCAACATGAGCAAGCGCAAAGTATTGCAGAAGTGATGGACATTATAGAGCGTTTGGTTCGTTTAAACAAATCCCTGTTACTGCTTACAAAAATCGAAAATAAACAGTTTCTGGAGAAGCAGACCATATTAATAAATGAAATTGTAAAGAAAAACGTACAAAATTTAGGAGAGTTTGCAGCTTTCAAAAACATTAATATCACTATAGAAGAAACTACAGATTTACTGGTTTTCATGGATATTGCTCTTGCAAATGTCCTTATCTCAAATTTAATTCGAAATGCCATATTTCATAATATTTCACATGGAATCGTGTCTATTAAAATTAATAATGAACAAGTCGAAATATGTAATACTGGTAATCATCAAAAACTAACTAAAGAATTAATATTTACACGATTTTATAAGCCACAAAATTCATCCAATGGGACAGGCTTAGGTCTTGCAATCGTAAAAGCTATTTCAAAGGTATATGGTATTAATGTATCTTATTCCTTTAACAAAACTTTACACTGTTTCAAACTGGAATTTCCAAGAAAATAGAGGAAAGTTCCCAAGTCTTTCCAAATTCGGGTACTTCATTTGTCTTGTAATTTAAAAAATAAACAAGATGAAAAAGCAAATTTTAATTTTAGGTGCAGCTTTAACAATGGTTTCGAGCCTACAAGCCCAGGAAATTGCACAAAACAAGGTTCCTTCGGTTATTGTGAATGAGTTCAACAAATCCTTTCCGGCAGCAAGGGATGTAGAATGGAAATTAGAAGCCAATCAATATAACGTCGAATTTGAATTAGACAGGGACAACGACCATGAATTAAGTTATAACAAACAAGGAAAGTTAGTAAAACATAAAGAAGATATTGCCGAAAAAGATTTGCCCAATTCGGTAATTGAAAAGATAAAATCCGAATTTAATGGATATTCTATAGATGATTTAGAAAAAGTAAATGATAATGGAAAAATTTACTACCATTTAGATCTTGAAGCTTTATTTAAAGAAGACTGGGAGATTACTATTGATGATAAAGGAAGTATCATTAGTAAAAAAGCAGATTAATGCGCTTAGTTCTTTCATTTATTCTTGTGCTAGTGGTGAATGTATCACTACTAGCACAAAAATCAGGTAATACGAAAAAATGGTATGATAAAATTCACATCGGTGGATATATGCAGGTTCGATATAACAATTTATTACAGAGTAATCCGGATTTAGGCTGCCAGCAATGCGATGAACATTGGGGAGATGATGGCGGAGGACTTTCCCTTAGGCGCGTTCGATTTAAAATTAAAGGACAAATTACGCCACGTATATTTGTTTACTTTCAGCCTGATTTCGCTAAATCTATTGAAGAGGATCATCATGTAGGAAAACTCAAAGATGCCTATATTGATGTCGGTCTCGATAAAAAAAATGAATTTCGTATCCGCATAGGTCAAAGTAAAGTGCCATATGGCTATGAGGATATACAATCCAGCAGCAATAGACTTCCACTAGATAGGAACGATGCTTTTAATAGTGGTGTAAAAGACGAACGTGATTTAGGAGTCTTCTTTTATTGGGCGACTGAGGAAAAAAGAACGCTTATCAGCCATTTAAGAAAGGCGGGGTTAAGCGGTGGTGATTTTGGCCTTTTCGCTTTAGGGTTTTATAATGGACAAACTGCAAATCACTATGATGAAAATGATAATTTTCATATTGTATCCCGATTTTCCTATCCAATACAAATAGGAGATCAAGTTATAGAACCAGGTATTCAAGCTTATACCGGCAAATATGTGATTATGAAACATAGTCCAGAAATTGCGGTAAATCCAAAAGGTTATATTGATGAAAGAGCAGCATTATCATTTATCCTTTTCCCTCACCCCTTCGGTATTCAAGCTGAGTATAACATCGGTCGAGGACCAGAGTTTGATAATTCAACCAATACCATTCAAGTCAAGAGACTGCATGGTGGCTATGCTACTTTTTCATACTTTTTAGAAAAATGGCATCAAAAATTTTATCCATTCGTTCGCTTCCAATATTATAATGGAGGAAAAAAGCATCAATTAGATGCCAGAAGCTTTAAGGTGAAAGAAACCGAAATTGGTATCGAATGGCATCCTTTACCCCACTTCGAATTTTTAGCTGAATATACAATATCTGATAGGAGATATGAAGATTTCCAAAACCCTATCAATCATCAAGCAGGCAACCTAATGCGATTACAAGCGCAGGTCAAATTTTAAATCAACAAATGGTATCCCATTAAATCTTCAAAATGTTGTAAAAAAACAAATCAATTAAAATGATTTACTGAAAATTCCTACCAATGATTATTGATCATTGTAGGAATTTTCTTTTTTCAGACTAAATATCTCTAGAGTCGTTTTTAGTATCAATAAAATATCAACTTTGATTTTAGGAACTCTAAAAATACGAACCACAAAGACTGATTTGTATCGCCAACAATTAATAACTCAGAAACGGGAAATTGAAAATTAATATTCAAATTCTAACACCTTTAGTTTTTGCCCAAGACTCTAATTCAAAAAAAGTAATGATTTTAAACCGCTTTAGAGCTTTTTTTATTTTTATAAGAATTATAATCATCAAAGACCAAGTTTATTAAAATAGATATATAGGCTTTCGTTAGTACTGCTTTGAGTTTTAAAAACGAGTCGAGCCTTGCACCGATGCTCATATGAATGTAATGAAAACCAGAAGATAAGGCTATAAAACCTTTTTCTTTACTAGCTGAATATTCCTTCGTCCACCGTTTTCTTTTATTTCAATACTAAGTTGCCAATTTTTAGGTATAGTAAATTTTGGAACCATAAGAATGAAATTAAATTCATCTCCTTTATACATAATTTCAGGAACCTGAAGCTTGTAATTGATTGGCAAAAGCTGGCGCTGCATAGATTTTCGTTTAGCCTGTTTTCTGGTTTCGATTGAAATTGTAATTTCTCCAGGTCTAAAACTAACCTTAGATCTATTGCTCAAATTTATTTTCATAAAAGCTTTCTCATTAAAATATTGAACGGCAAACAATTTCATTTGAATCCCATCTTTATGCATTCTTTTCATCACTTTTAGATCACGATCCAGGAGATAGCAGGCAAAATTCTTAAATGCGCTCAAAGAATCAGAAGATGCTATTTGCAAATTGCTTGATGAACTTTTTGGAATCAATGTATCCTTTAGCTTAAAAATAGCATCTTCGGGTGTAAAAAAGTAGTTCAGGGTCGAGAGTTGCGACTGATATTTTAGCAAAAAGGAATAGACATTTTGATCCTGATCAATCACCAGTAGATTACTTGATTTTCCGGGAGTAGCTTTTAAAACCCCAAAGCGCTGAGGATAGTCTTTATTATAGGTAAAGTTCATTTGCGAAGCGCCAGTAATAGCTTGTTGTATAGGTTTTGGAAAAAATAGTGCTACCTGCATCTGCTCATTGGCGTATAGGGTATCTATACTTTTCATTTGAGCAGTACCAAGGTATGGTGCTGTCATCAAAAGAAGTAAGAAACAGAAACGACCATAATGACGCAGATAAAAAGACGAATAAAAAAAAGAATAAATGAATTTCATAATTTTAAATTTGAAGGTTAGGGTTTTAAAAGCAGTCGATAATGATTTGCGATGGTCACTTTAATATTGCGATTATGCTTACGGAAAAGATTTTTCAGTCCCCCCACCTGAGGTACGGAGGGGATATTAATATCTTGAATAACATCATCTAATATTTCGCGAGAAGCTTCAGCTCGAAAGTTATTTACTACATAAATCCCTTCATTACCATCTTGCAGATCATAAGCGCTTAAGCTTACGGGATCTGCCATTATATTTGTTATTTTTAGGAAAACCCGGTTTGGACCAAAACTCACAAACCCATAAATTGGAGTGAATGCAGGATATACTTTTCCTTTAAATTGAATTTCCCGGAGCAGGTAAAGCTCTACTCTTGAATTGGATTGTACCTTCTGCGTTTTGGAAACCGCTACAGGTATAGGTGAAATCATGGTATTCTTTGCGATAGTGGTATTCACATGATTATAGCTAAACAAAGCTTCCTGACGAAGCCTGATCTCCTGTTGCCATGATTTTGTTATGGCATTAGAATCAGCATCATTATTAAATCTTTTTTCCGAGGAAACATTATCCGCTGCTGTCGAAGGAATTTCAGCTGCACTCAACGTATCCTCTTGCTCCTGAAAACTCCAGGAATCCATAGTCCAACCCGGCTGCTTTTGCTTTTCTTCTATTGAGTTAACCTGATCTTTCTGCTGCTGCTCATTATTGTCAGATTCATAAGGCAAAGAATCCGGAGTCTCTTCAATCTCGTCATATAGACTGGGCACAGTGGAAGGTTTCTTTTCTTTAAGTTGATCCACAGCTTCTCTTCTGGAATTAAAGTCGTTCTGCGGATCTTTTAGCGCCGGTATATTTGGATTTTTTGGTACATTATCTCTAGTTTGCTCTTCGGTATCCTCTGTCCAGACCAACACCGTGTAGGCGAGAGTAAATAATAAAATACAAAGCAGTACCGATCCAAAAACAATGGTCTTTTTATCAAGTTTTATCATGGCATAGGATTTATAGGTTTATTTATTTTCAGTATTCGTTCTTTTCTGTAATCGGTTTTCGTAGAATTCTGTAATCATAAGGCCATGAGGGTTCCTGGGAAAACTTCGTTTTACCGGCAACAATTTACCAGAGGTCGTAAGCAAATAGTGCTCTTTGACATTTCCACGGTGAATACTAAAAAATACCTGAGTACGGAACGGATATGGAGCCTGCTGGGAATCCAAAGTAGATTTTATACTATCCACCTTTTGTACCAGTGCATATTGCAGGATGCGATTGTAAACACCATCGGCTTTTTTCTGTCTATAGACTTCATCTACTGAAGAATTTCCGAGCCATAATGCTTTTTCCAGTTGATCCTCATAGGTATCTGGAGTCAGACCATAAAAAGCATAATGAAAGCGCTCTAGATGTGCTTTAGCTTCAATTTCCAACTGCTCGCTTCGTTCTTGCCACAGCAAGGGAATTACCTGTCCACTTTCAGTAATTGCAAAGGCATTATGCAGTGCTTCCTGGTGCATTTTATAAACCAAAAATCCGGAAAGGATGCAAGCCGTAAATGCGCCAATACTTACACAAATACTAACCAGTCGATTGATACGCAATACGGAGTAAATATTTTGATACGGAGATTTTTTTGTATAGTTCATTACAATAGAATTAAAAAGTTATCAGTCTGTAAATAAGCGCATGGTAAAAGAGGTTGCTCTTTTATAGAGTTTAAATTTGAGCAAAACAATAAAGGCAACTGATGCTGCTTCGATGAGTCTTTTTATGATCACATTATCAGGAACGGTTCCCAGCAGGTATTCAAAGAAATCCTGATTGATAGCGACATACAGGGTATTAATAAAAATATTGACTAAGAAAAATGCAGGCACTAGCATATAGACTGCGATATATAAACGGAAAAATGTATACGCCATTCCTCGGAATTTTTCAAATACGCACAGACTAATAATCAGTGGAAAAAAGACCTGAAGCAGCCCAAGAATGAAAAAGCGTTCTGCCAAGAAAAGCGGATAAATAAAAAGATCTAATATCCATAGAAACACCCCAGAAATAAAGGACAGCACCTGCAGTGCATAAAACGGACTCATTAAAGCTTCATAAATTGCGGTCATGGCTTTAGTCATGGCATCGAAGGCGCCGATCTCTTCCTCCATTTCGACTTCCTGCAATTGCATCGGCACCAGTGCCGGAGTGGTCTCCAAAAATTCTGTTTCTATACTCACGAGCACCCCGTCCAATAAACTAAGGATCTGAGGCGCTATAAAAACCAGGATTACAACCCCAAAATTCCTTATTAAATCCGTAGGTTGCAATCCCCAGGTGGTTCCCTCCTGTTTAGCTGCACCTTCCTGATATTTTTTGAGAAGGTTGACCAGAAATAAGAGCACTGCCAGTGTTTTCATACCTGTAAGGGTATAGCTAATCAGATTGGTTTCTTTAAGAATTTGAAAAATGCTATCGATATACTCCAGACCTAAATTCATAATGGGAAGCAGATTATAATGTTGAACAAAAGGCAAAAGATTTGCAATCATTAATTCTTGGGAACTCGGGTATTCACTATATCCTGAAGCTCCCTAAAAGCGATAATATTTCGGTAGCGTCGTAATTGCTGTTTAGCCTGAGCAAGTACTTCCCGGGATTTTTGCTCCTTCTTTTGCAGTAATTGCGTGCGATCATTATCGCTCATTTTAAATACATTACTGGAGAGTACCTGATCAATAAAATCCAGATCTTTCAAGGAGAGTTCAATCATGGCCTCAAAATGGTCCGAGATACGACGAGCCTCATTGGGATGCATAAAAGGAGAATCAATAAGCTCCCTAACATCAGTTCGTATGGTTTCATACAATCGTTGATGATTATTGGTGAGCTCACGAACCGCCTGAAGCTGCTGCACTACCCGACTGACTTTTTCAATATTTTCCTTTTGCTTCTTTAAAAATTCTACCGTTTTTAAAAGATTTGAAGTTTGCTTAGCCGATTCGATTAATTGTTTGGCCAGGCTAAGGAAATTTGTGTTATCATAAACAGGCATTCCCTGAGAAGAAGCCTTATTTGAAATCAAAAGCATAAGGACTATCATAACAGTGGCAAACATCGATTGGAAACGAGATCTGCATTCCGATGAAGTTATCCAATGAATTGATCGACCAGCACTGCTAAAAATGTGCATATCCTTAGGGTGAGGGTTTATTCTATTTTTGAAAAATAAAGTCATGACAAATAAGGTTTTAAAAGGTTCATAACACAAGAAACAGGTTATACAAAAAAGACGTAGAGTTCGTCATCAAACCCAAAAAGGGATGTTATGAAGCGAGTAATGTGATGTAGATGATCTAATTAAGATGAAGGCTTTGATAAAAACTCAAGGATGGCCTGTTCCATATTTCCTAACTTACGAAACTGTCTTAAGATTTCTTCATTCTCTTTCCCATCGGTCAGGTAGGCGGCATAAGCCTCGGGAGGCACTTCTAATCGATAGACATTACTTTGTCTTCCTATTTTGATAAATACTTCCGTATATTTTTGCTTTCCGCTTAGCTTATTGGTAATCGATTTTAGCTGGTTATGGTCATGCGATGATAATTTCAATCGGGATACCAATTCCTCATATCCTTTCTCATTACGTAAGCTGTAAATCACCTGTGTATTCTCTAGAATACTAGCCGCTGTACTATTATGAGGAAGCTGATTTATAGACTGTAAAATGATACCAATGGCGCCATTTTGTTTACGTATAGCCTGATAATAGAACTCTACACTTTCCAGTACATTTGGAAACTTTAATTGTTTAGCAAACTCATCAAACAGTATAATCCCTTTTTCTTCCCGCTTGCTCCATATCGAACGCTGCACTGCGGTTTTAATAAGCTTTAGCATGACTGCCAGAATCTCTTTGTTATCTCTCACCTCATCGAGTTCAAAAATGATCAGGCGTTTATCTTCCAATCGATACTCCTTGATTCCCGGCTCGAACAAATAACTATAAATTCCATCCCCGACATACTCCGAGAGAATATGCAAAAATCGTTTACGATCAAGAAAAGTATCTTTATTAGCTGATGTAGTCATTTCATCAGTAACATTCTTCTCTCCCATTTGCATCAGAAAGTGATAAAAACTGTGCATATTATAGGGAGCGGTCTTATTCTTATAATAGCTTCTTAGCCAGTTTTTCAGCGTTACACTTTGCGCTTTAGAATTGGTATCAAAAGCCGTTAGTTCCAGTAGGAATAAACTTAGTTCTTCCAATAGTTCTGGGGAAGGATGCCCATCATCACAATAAAAAGGATTTATTCCGAGAGATTTTCCGGGCTCATAACGTAAGATCAGATGCTCCTCCGGATATAATTGGGCAAATTTTGAATAGGAACCTCCCAGATCAATAATCACCAGCCGGATACGTTCTTCAAAATACTGGCGAAGAATATTATTCGCCAAGAAAGATTTCCCCTCTCCAGTTGGTGCAAAAATTGCAAAATTTCGAGCTTTAATTCGTTTTTTAGCCTCATCCCAAACATCCTTTTTAACCGGGAGGTTGTACTGCCGATCATTAAAAATGATGCCGGTGGCATCGGACTCATAATTTCCGGTGTGAAGCCAGAGACAGAGGGCATGTTTCAAATCTGTAACATAGGTATCAGACATTCCGAAGTTAGAGGTAAAACCAAAATAACTATTCAATACGAAATGTGGAAGCGCCTGACCTGAGGGCAGATAAGGACGAATATCCAACTGTTTACATTCCGCCATTAGTTTCCCGGTTATTTCCTTAAGATACTCTTTATGCTCATGCCAGAAAACAACATTCAACTGACCACGTATCAATCGAGATTGCTCATCGCGCACAATAGTATCGAGCACGGCTTCCAGTTTCTCACAGGTAATCACATTCTGGGAGCTAAAATTAGCACTCTTCTTTAAAGATTCTATGCGCTTCTCCAATGCCCGTTGCCATTTTTTAGTATCTTCAATAATCAGCAATTGATTAACCATATGGTGCTCATAAAGCTGTAATCCAAAGCCATCTATAAACCCCTGATAAAAATTAAAATCATCAGCCGTAAATGTCGCATGTGGACGAGAACTTTTAAGCTCATCCTGAAAGCAGGATTCATGCTGGAATACCAGTGATTGAAAGTACTGATTTCCTAATTGAAGTGCATTAGAGCTGATTTGGATATCAGTATCATAATCGGCGACAAAGCCGTTCCAAAAATCTTTACTAAAGCCTCTTATTTCCTGAGCAATCATTCGTTCTACTTTTAATTTTCCCGATTGATTCAAATAGGCTACGACATCGAGGACATGGCGTTCAAAATGTTTCCATTCCTGATTGGATTGGTCTACTTTAGCTTTAGACAGTGCAGCAAAAGGATTTCGATATTTGGAACCGGCCAGTTTATTGTTTTTCGGCAGACTAAAAAAAAGCAAACATTGATGATCCAGATGTTCCCGTCCTTTAAAATAATCATGGGTTGCCTGTTGCAAAAAACTTTTCATTGGGAGATCATTTGCCTGATAAGCTTTTTTCAAAAACACATCCTGTTTATGAATATAAGTTCCTACCGGAAGACTTTTAATCGTCTGAAACCAACTAGAGTGTAACTGATCAAAATCAGTTTCAGACAGCGAATAAACCTCTGGCAAATGCACCCGATAAGCCAGACAAAAATTACCATTGGCAAAAAATACAGAATTGTTCTGCACATCAGCGATAGGGGGATATTTATAGAGATTCATAGGGTTCGATAAGTTTTTGATGAAACACCGTGATTT
This sequence comes from Zunongwangia sp. HGR-M22, assembly GCF_027594425.1. Lineage (NCBI taxonomy): Bacteria > Pseudomonadati > Bacteroidota > Flavobacteriia > Flavobacteriales > Flavobacteriaceae > Zunongwangia > Zunongwangia sp. HGR-M22. Next base: position 1,248,184 of record NZ_CP115159.1, on the reverse strand, counting down.
GTTTAGTACTCAAGTGCTTAGGAAATACGTGAAAAAACTGCAGGTTGGCCATGAGTTTCTTGAGATTCATTAAAATCAGGTACAGCAGGATATTGCTGCTGCACCCGATAATCAGTGTCATCCAACCGAAAGCAAAAATAATGATCAGTAAGCCAATGATGACGGCGATCATTTGCACGGCAAATAGGTAGACGGGAAGTCCAAAGATGAGTGCCTCCTTTCGGATATCACGGTATGGTATAAATTTTTTCATTATACCGCCATACTGATCAGATACGTAAAGATGCCCACTACGGCACCCGTAATCAGTACGAAGACCAGCACCCGACTGATTCCTTTTTTGAGATCAGCATTTTCCCCAAAGAAGTGTCCTGCGTTGAATAGAAAACCTACCAGGAAGATAACCCCGAGAAGAATGGGAAAGATTGCTCGGATCGTATCTGAAATTTCTGCAACAGAATCTTCGATACCTCCAATTTGGGCAGAAGCCGAGGATGTAAAAAGCAGGCTAAAAATAATAGTGCTAAAGGATAGTAATTTTTTCATGAGTACAAGGTTTTAGGTGAAACAATAATTCATAAATGATTTACTGATCTTAAGCTACCAAAACCAAGTACTCAAATCATGACACTTTATTAATCTGTGAATAACATAATTTTTGATGGTATTTGACAAGAAATAATGGCAATCGAATACAAATTATAGCTCCCCAAACGAAAATTTTGTTAATAACTAAAAATCAAAGAATTGTAATCCAATCATAAAACGTCGAATAGGCTTTTTCTAGCGCTAAAAAAACTTCGATTAGTCATTAAAAATAAATCATTTATTTACCAAAAAATATTCTTTATCGCTTTCATAAATTTTAACTTTTAGAGGTAAAATTTTTCATAACATCATTAAAATATTTGATATTTTTAGCTCAATAATTGTTCAACAAAATGAACCTATATTTATGAGAAACAAATCAATAGGACTTCTATTCATCCTTTTAGGTTTAAGAACTTTAGATTGTGAAAAAAGATGATATTGAGAATGAACAAGACAATTTTTATCGTAATGCGTAGTAGTAATCTATATACTATAAGCGAAAATGATTAATTCATGAAACAACGGAACAAATTAATTATTCTTCTGCTTCCGCCTGGTCTGATACTAAAATTATACCCCCACAAGGAAATGTTATGATTAATATTTCCGAAAACGCAGTTTATTCTTCTGATCATTTCAAGCTATTGGCCTCATTTAAAGAGCCGTATTTCCTTCCCAGTCTAAGTCGAAATGGCAAAGTGATTTACGGAAGCAACAATAATCCGGAATGGTTTCCAAATGAAGAATCAGCACATGAGAAGGTAGCCTAAATTTCCAACTAGCAAACCAAAACATTATCCAGCATTTCAACATTAGGATATCCTATGCTCATTTTTGAAAGTAATAGAGGAGATATTATAAGTTTATCAGCAGGAATGAAACGAGATAAACTAAGCACAGAAGTTCCAAAGCCAGATTTATTCGTTGAAATAATAAAGTAATAATGATTCAAAATTACATCCTGCTATTCCAAAAATTAACAGAATAATTAAATGATTCTATGAATGGATCGTTAATTTCGATTCTCAATGAATTAAATTCTTCAGATTTAAGATTCTTCATATCCATAGTCCAAATGTGAGAAGAAGGTGTACTCAAATATGGAGATTTTTTACTCAGTTCATTAGGATAAATATTTTCATCCTGAAATCTCTTTATACGAGCTATATAAGGATCTACCATTCTATGCTTTTCCATGTTACCTATATGATGATTTCCAGAATACACTTTAATTTCAGTTTTTTCGGAGCCAGCAAAAAAGTTTAGTATAAATTTATTGCTAATAGAATCTATAGTGTTTGCGACGAACCTATTATTTAAAGATCCAAACCAGAAATTCATTTGCTTCCCGGGATCCAATCCTACAGCTTTATAGTTTAATTTATAATTGTTATCAAACACTGAAACCTTAAAATAACCTCTTGGCGATCCATCCTTCATTAATGCTAAGGGAAGAGCTTCCCAATTTTTCTGACCTGTCCACCAGTTTCCGGACACAGCCCCACATACTACTTCCTGAATATCTGATCTACCATTTCTTTCATAAAAATAACGACTAATACTATGGGTATGTCCGCTAAGCACTAAAACCTCATGGTCTATATTAAGCAAATCCAAAAATTCATTTTTATTTTTCATCCAGCGTAATGGGATGTGCTGGTTGATGATAATCAATTGATTTTTCTTAAGCACCTTACCAAGAAGCTCTTTAACAAAAGAGATGGTCTCAGCCTTGTAAATCCCTTTATATCCATATTTCCCAACCGGATAAATTGAATTTAAGGTAATAAAAAGAACATTACCTCTTTCAAATGCATAATTTTTAGGACCAAAATCAGTCTCAAAAGGTTTATCCTGTAAATCATGTGATGCACCATGCTCCCAGTCATGATTTCCATAGACTACTCTATATGGTTTGGAAATGCTGTTCAAGGATTGTAATAGAGGATGAAAAATTTTTGTATTATCATTCACCAAATCTCCAAGATACAATCCAAAATCATAGTCATCCCTATTAGCTATTTCACGAAAAAAGCTGACATCAGCCATGTTCATTTCTTCTCTGGAGCCTACCTGTACATCTCCTATAGCTAGGAAATTAAAATTTTTATCTTGACTTTCTTTCTGAAGTTCGAAATTTATTTGTTCCCCATCCTTTGGAATAGATCGATACCATGAGGTATTGTCCATTTTATAGCCACCGGGAACTATGACAAAAAAAGGTGATTCTGATTGTATTTTAGCATTAAAATTTCCGGATTTATCTGTTTTAAAAATATGTTCTCCATCGGATAAATAGATCCCAGCTATTCCCCTGGCCATTGTATTTTGCAGATGATTATTCTCTTTGAGATATACTTTTCCACTTATAGTGCGGTATTCCTGAGAAATTAGTGCATTAACACTAAATCCAAAGAAAAATATTAAAATGCATAGTTTTTTAATCATGGCTATTATACTAGAATATAAAAGGCGGAAAAAATCCGCCTTTTTATATCATTAAATTAAATTACTGATTATCCGGAGAATCATATTTATGCAAATAAAGTTGATTACCTACTGTATAAGCAGCATATCCTATTCCATTTGCGGCATATTCCAATTCTAAATCATCAGCTTCATTATTTGATAATACCACTGGAGAAGCCCAGTTGTTCACTTCATCATCAAATGCTAGTGTTGTAGGATTATCAGATGCATTTCTATATAAAACCATCGGGTTATCATAAGCATCAACAGCGATATCAAATGATCGGTAAGAAGCATCTGGAAGAACATCTCCTAAAATTGACCAAGAATTACTAGCTGCTGCATACTTTTTCACTTTAACCTGATAATCTGTTCCTGCAGCTGCATCATCTTCTGCATATGCTAAATAAACATTTCCTTCAGTATCCACATCCATAGCTATTCTGTAAGTTCTTATAGCATTTTCAGGAGCTTCTTTCATTTGATCTGCCAGTGTCGTCCAGTTTCCGTTTTCATACTTGAATACAGATACACTCTGAAGAGTCGTTCTGTCTATTGTTGCTACGTATAAAGCACCATTTTCGTATACTACATCAAGATCGACACTTGGAGAATTTACTCCTGAAATGGCAATAGTATTCCATGCAGTCCCATCATAAGCTTTTAATTTTAGTTGACGCTCATTATCTATGTAAAAGTTATAAATAGTGCCATCTTCCCCAGTTACTAATGCTGATTCTCTATAACTTCTTTCTCCTTCGGAGATACCAGGTTGACCTACATAATTCCAGGAATTCTCTGTATATTCCATTAAAGAAACCTGAGATGGATCCAGTGAATAATCTCCAAAAGATACTATTGCATTACCCTCATTTGAGAAAGCAAGATCAGGATCTGCTGCTCTTGCTGAATTAAAGTCAGCTGCACCTATTTGACTCCAAACATCATTCTGGTAAAAAATAAGGTTTAATCTTCTATCCTCATATTCCTCTGGATTCGAAATAAACCCGATATAAGGCATAGCATTTGTAGGGTTGATACTTAAGGCAATATCTCTCACCTCTTGGTCGTAAGCGGCTAATTGAGACCATACCGCATTAGCCATTTTTGTTACAGTCACCGTGTATATTTCATTGGTATTTTCCTCACTAAGAAGATATTCTACCGCTGCACTATAATCATTTGTAGTCTCTCCACTGACTTGTGTAGCGCCTCCAACGGTCACAATATCATTTTCGGTGGTTGTAAATCTGGCTACCAGGTTTGTTACATCAACCTGTTCAGGCAGAGCGAAACTGATTGATTTTCCTGATACATTTTCCAGGATATAATCCTGAACTAATTGATCATTATCTTCCTGATAAAAGCCGAAAGACATCATTCCCACTTCTGCAGGCTCTGGTGGCAAAGCATCGTCATCACTGCTACAAGAGTTTAAAAATCCTGTACAGGCTATTAAAAGTAAAAGTAAATTAATTTTAGTTTTCATAAAGTTTAAATTAGAGTAATTATTGATTATTATTCGATTCATTTTCAGGCCATAAAATTGCTTTAATAGTTGGTGATTTCTTAAAGTACACCTGTATGGCTTCAGCAATTTCATTCTTACTTAGGGAATCTATCCATTCCTTGTAATGGGTAACGGCCTCCCAATTTGGAAAATGGTTGAAATAGTGTTCCCGTATTGCTTTTGTCCAATAGGTATTTCGCTGCTTTAGCAAATCATCCATTTTCTTTAGGTTCGTTTTTATTTTTAAAAGTTCTTCCTCCGAAAAATTTCCTGCAGCCATAGCAGAAAGAATTTTTTCGGTTTCATCAATCAATTTATCTACATCTTTTGGTTCGCAAACAAAACTAATACTCTGTCTACTCAACGTTAGGGGTTGTTTAGTAGAGCTTGCCGAAACCGAAACGCTATACACGGCTCCCATTTCTTCCCTAAGCTTTTTTAGTAAACGATTTCTTATCAGGTTTTTAACCACTTGATTCAAAAGGTCAGTCTCGGGCAAAGATTTCAGAATAGTATTCTGCTGATAAATCAATGATACGGTCGCTTTTGGACTATCACCATCTTTTTGTTCTACCACAACATCATCTTTCAAGACATGACTTGGCTGATATCGGTATTTAGTAGCTGCTTTTCCTTTAGGTAAAGTACCTATGTATTGCAAAACATCGGATTTAAGATCTTCGAAAGGCTGATCTGATATGAGACTAATATTATAATCTTTGGCATTACCAAAAAACTGATGGTACGTATCTATAATTTTCGAAGCATCCAACTCAGATTCGATCTCTTCTGCTTTCAATTTTCTGGTGACATAGTCTTCCCCCTTTAAAGCTTTTTTTATTTTTTCACCAAATAAGTCTCCTGGTTTCGATATTTCATTTTGTTTGGCTTCGATTGTTCGTGATTTAATTTCTTCGAAAATTTTCTCATCCATCCTGGGAGCCGTCCATTTTAAATACAAAAGTTGAAATACTGTTTTTTGATCTCTTTTATCGGCGCTGGCATAAAAACCCGTTCTGGTTTTATCTGCTAGTAATGTAGCCTTAGCACTATTCCCGGCAAGAAACTGACTTAAGGCATCTCTGGTAAAATCACCATAACCACTAAGAGAAATTACAGGAGCCGCATAAAGTCCGGTGATATAATCTCGTTCTTTAAGTGCGTAATATCCGCCTTTTCTGAACCCACTAATTATAATTGCATTTTTATCCAGGTCAGTCTGTTTATAAATTAATTTCACTCCATTAGACAGTAAATATTCTGTAGCATCAACTTCAGGAATATACTTTTTCGAGGTAATTTTACCTGGATCAGGTATTGTAGAGAGTAGGTTTTCTGGTACATCTAAATTTCTTTCGTAAGTTTGAATCTCACTATCTTCAAAATTTAAATACTTAAAAAATTCCGATACTTTCGGTAAAATCTGTTCATCCGCTTTATTTGCAGTCAAAATGTATTTTGTTTGTTCCGGTTTTCTTATCTGTTTCAAGTAGTTTAATAAACTTAAGGAATCAACAGATTTTAAACTTTTTTGGGTTAATTCGAACTCTTTTTCCGGGGTCACTATAGCGTTTCCATAGAAAAATTTCTGATACATTTCCTTAATCATTTTTCCTGAAGACGGCTGCTCTTTATTTTCAGCGTTATTTCGTAATTGTTGTAGCAGTTGTTTTTTAATCTTCGAAATCTCCATGGAAGTAAAGCCGTATTGAAAGATTTGCTCCACATCATACCAGTACTGTTCCAATCCTTTAGCGACCGAATCCTTCTGAAGCTTTACTGTATACATAAGTGCAGCTTTCACGGGGAAGTAATTTCCCAGGCTTATACTTGCTCCTTCGTAAGCAGGATTCAAGAAAGACTTATTATCCAGACGTTCCTGAAATAGATCATTAAGCAGATTTTTTTGAAGAAAGAAATAAAACTCATTTTCAGTTTTAATATCTCTAAAGGGTTCTAATAACTGAACACCTGTGAGTTCAATTTTCTTGGTTCCCTCATCAGTTATCACGGTATACTCAAATTCTTCGAAATCATTTATGGGATAAGAAGTATCTGTGATATTCTTAGAAGGGATATCCTTAAAGTTTGTCTTAATTTGTTTGAGCACATCATCAGTATCAAAATCACCAGCGACTGCTATAGCCATTAAAGAAGGATCGTACCATGAATTATAAAAATCAAGAATATCTTTCCTATTGAAGTTTCTCAACGTGGTGGTATCACCGATTACTTTTCTATGGCTATACCTGGAATCATTCAATAACAGCTCTAAAAAAGCTTCATTTGTTTTCTGACTAGCGTTTTGTTTAGAGAGCCATTCAGAAAGTACCACTCCCCTTTCCTTCTCAATTTCAAGACTATCTAAACTTATTCCTTCTATCCAATCTTTTATAATAACCAGCGTAGAGTCAACGACACTTTTCTGTTTTGTTGGAATTTTTAATTTATAGATAGTTTCCCCGTAGCTAGTATGAGCATTAAGATCATGACCAAATTTAGCTCCATTACGTTCCAGAAAATCAATTAGAGTATTCCCCGGGAAGTGTTTAGATCCATTAAAAGCCATATGCTCCATGAAATGAGCAAGTCCTCTTTGCTTATTGCTTTCCTGAAGTGAGCCTGCCTTTAGAAACATCTGAAATTCTGCCTGTCCCTTTACTCTATCGGTTTTGTATAAAAAGTACTGTAAACCATTATCTAATTTTCCCGAAATCAGATTAGAATCCTCCTCTAGTTGTTGACCGAGAATAACAGTGGGGTACAGTAAAAAAATGAAGATTAATTGTGTAAAATATCGCATTTAAGGGTTTACTTTTTGTATTAGAAATGCACTTTGATTTTTTGCTGGGCCTGGCAACCCTATGGCAACATTATCAATATTTGTATTTTCTATTGTGATGGTTATTGTGTTGTCCAAGCTTTCATCTAGTTCACGTTCCAGCCATCTTATTTGAATAGGTCTTTGATATACTCCTGATGGAAAACGTAGCGGATTTTCAGTAGTAATAACCTGATAATCTCTACCTTCCTTAAGTCCATTTCCAGGCTCAATTCTATAGTTCACCATAAGATCTTTATTAGTGGCAGGTGTACTATAGTAGATATAGTAAGTAGCAATATCCTTTCTATTGGAATTTACAGTGATAATATTAGACTCATTTTGCATGATATGTACATACGCATCTTGAAAGTCTTCTATATTATCTTTATTACAGCCTATCAATGAAACTATACCCATTGCATAAACAACTATAAAAAAGAACTTTAAAGCACATTTAGTAACCTTCATTTTGTATAATATTTTCGTTAGCATTAATTTCCCTTAAAGGAATGGGCAGCGCAAAAAGGTGGCTGGGATAGGCTAATTCTTTGACATTGGAAGGGGTGTTTTCATCCCTGTTCAGGTTGTGGTGCCATCTGGTAATATCAAAAAGTCGCTGCCCTTCAAAATTTAGTTCCTTTATTCTTTCTTTTTCTAAAACCGCTAGTAATTCATCTTTGGTATTTAGATTAATTTCTAAGCTATCCTTCGGGACACCTAAAGCCCTTGATTGAATTTGGATAATATCTTCTTTCGCCGCCACGAAATCATTCAATTCTATGGCTGCTTCAGCATGTATCAATAAAATTTCAGAAGCTCTTAAAACATAAAGGTCACTTCCATATTCCGTCTGATTAACATCGGGACGAGAATATTTCAATGTTTGATAAGTACCCGATTTCTCACGTAATAAATCCAGTCTTACATCAGATGTATCAGAAAACACATCTATTAATTTTGATGAAGCCGTAGCGACAGGATCGGCGGTTGCATAAAATAATCCTACACTTGATTTTTTTTGTTCACCGCTCAACATAAAAATAGCCTCAGCTCCAGGTTCTAAGGTTCTGAACATTTCGACATATTCATCATGGACTGTTAACTTCATAGTACTTAATACAATATTTGCTTGCTCACTTGCACTCTCCCATTCATTCATATAAAGAAAAATCTTTGAAAGTAAAGATCTCGAAGCCATTTCAGATCCTCTATAAGGCATAAGTTCCGTTTCCGGGAATTCCGAAAAAAGATCAATTGACTCCTGTAAATCGGTAATGATTTGATCATATACGATAGCTGTTGTATTTCTGGCATTCAACTCATTTTCTGCCGGTGTTAAAGTAAGAGCTGGAATACCAATATGAGATGCATCCTCAGTATAAGTATAAGTTTGTGCATACGTTCTTACTAAATCAAAATGAATCAAGGCTCTTAAAAACAAAGCTTCAGCTCTAATTATTCGCAAATCATCGGAACTGTTTGGGAATTTTTCCAACAAAACAGGTTGGTATTCGAGTATATTATTCACATTAGCCAAGGCTTCATAACCTTTTGCCCAAATATGTCCAACTGCTGTTGCTTCCTGATCTGGTTCAGAGACAAAATTATATTGCGAAAACATTTTTACATTTTCTCCTATAGCACTTAGCTGTAATAAATCACCAGCAACCTCCGGATAGAGATAAAATTCAGAATCATAATACTCATATACCCGGCTATAGCTTCCAATAATAGCTGACGTTATACCATCAACATCAGAAAAAAACACAGGGATTGAAGCTCGACCAGCATTATCTCCTTCAAGAAAATTCTCACATCCTGAAAATAACAGAAGGTTGAAAAATACAATTGCGCCAAATTTTAAATTTCTTAGCATAATTCTTTTTTAAAATTGAATATTTGCCCCTAAAGAAATCATGGTCTCTAGTGGATATCCACTCATGTTATTTCGATAGGAGTTTTTATTATTATTATCATATGGTGTCCAGAGCCCCAGGTTATCTCCAATTAGGGACAACCCAAATTGCTGAACACCTAATTCTTGCGTTATTTTATCTGGAAAAAAATAATTTAACGCTACGTTTTGCAATCTAATATTGGTTTTATTAAAGAGATATCTAGTAGAGTTCATAGTCGATCGCGTACTTACTCCCCACATTAATTGCGGAATAGAAACAACATCTCCAGGACGTTGCCATCTGTTTAACTGATCAATAGATTGATTTCCATCCATAATATTTAAACCATCAGAATTCACATCCCTTCCAAAGGGGCTGAAAGAATAACCTCCAATTGTATATGATGCTTGAATTGATAAGCTAAAGTCTTTATATTTGAAAGTGTTTCTCAAACTTCCATATACTTCTGGTGTCGAACTTTTATATTTCACCCTATTATTGGCACTATACTGTCTGGTTACGTTGCCTTCAGTGTCATACCACAATGGATATCCATCTCTGGGATCAACTCCTGCCCATCGAATTAGATAGAAAGTATTTATATCAGCTCCCTCTTCCCATCTTGTTGTATTATTATTTTTAGGTATATTATTGTATAATTCTAGAATTTTGTTTTCATTTCTTGAAGCGATTAGTGTGGTATTCCATTGAAACTGATCGGTTATTATATTTTGAGTTCTGATCGTTGCTTCCAAACCTTTATTTTCAATAGAACCAACATTCCTAAAAATTTTTAATGCTCCGATAGTCCTACTTACATCTAACTGGCTCAACAAATCAACTGTTTTATTTCGATAGCCTTCCAGAGCCAGATTAATTCGCTGATTAAATAATCCTAAATCCAAACCTAGATTGGCCATGTAAGTAGTTTCCCAACTTAGATTAGGATTTGCAGGGGTAGTCATAGTAGCTCCTGGCTTACCATTATAATAATAACTATCCCCAATATCATATACCCCATTCGATTCCTGTGAACCTATACGGCTGTTTCCATTACTTCCGTAAGAAGCTTTAAGTTTCAAGAAATTAACAATTTCGCTTTCAAAGAAGTCCTCATTATGAATATTCCATGATACCCCAGCTGATGCGAATTCAGCCCAGCGAACATTTTTTCCGAAATTAGAATTTCCATCCCGTCGAAAACTCAAGCTAGCATTGTATCGATCATTATAATTGTAGGACATTTGAGCCAAATAAGAGAGGCTATTTCGCTCATAATAATTACCGGATCCAAATCTATCTTCAGCCAGAGAAACTCTTCTTAGATAGTCATTAACAAATCCTGTACCTCTTGCACCTGTAAAATTATTTTCGGAAGAATTCATTTCAAATCCTACTACTCCACTAATATGATGCTTATTTAATTGTTTCTGAAAATTCAGTCTATGAATCATTGTCCAGTTCAAAAAATTGGATTGGTTACTATAGGCCTCACCAAGCGGGTTACCATTAGCATCCTTACCTGACCAATTTTTGATTGACCTATAGATCTCCTCTGTGTTGCTCTGATAATCCACTCCAAACTGTCCTGTATATTTTAATGCTTCGATTGGAGTATAAGAGAATTTGAAATTTCCCTGAAAAGCAAAAGCTTTTTGATTATTATCATTTTGTTCCCGCTCTGCTAAAGAATTATAGAATCTCTTATCTACCCATTTTGGAGAACCATCAGGGTTACTACCTTCAATAACACTATAATATTGTCTAAAAGTCCCATCAGGATTATATGGTGAAATTATTGGAAGATTTTCATAGTAATCAGATCCCGGATTAAATATTTGGTTCAGGTTATAGGAAGCCGACAACGAAAGATCTATATCCATCTTAGAAGTGATCTGGGCAGTATTACGGGTACGTAAAGCGAAACGCTGTGTATCATTACCAACCACTGTACTTTCATCGTTGAAATAAGAACCTGAAATATAATATGTCCCCTTTTCATTCCCTCCTTTTGCCGATATATTCAATAATGAATTACTCCCTATATCATAGAATGTATCGTACCAATCGGTATTTGTGGTACTATATTGGTTAGATTCATTATCTGTAAAAGGAAAATACCGCATATCATTCCCAGCATTTTCAAAAGACTCACGAGCTAAATCCAAATATTGATTTCCATCGAGTACTTTAAAACGAGTAGCATCATTAATGAGTGATTGTCCTCTGCGAAGCGATACATCAAATTGCAATTTACCGCTCGATCCTCTTTTAGTTGTAATAAGAATAACACCATTAGCCCCATCTGCACCATATATAGAGGTGGCTGCAGCATCCTTCAAAACTCTGATACTTTCAATATCTTGGGGGTTGATGTACGAAAGAGGACTTACGCTAGTGCTAAGCCCAGTAATCATATTAGTTTTTCCTCCCGTATGCATTCTGGTTCCATCGATTATCCAAAGAGGCTCATTAGAAGCGCCCAATGATGCTTCTCCCCGAATAGTTACTGAATACCTTGATCTAGTACTACTCGCGCTTTGACTTTGCGGGTTATACTGTAAACCTGGTACGATCCCATCCAACATCTTATCGATTCTTTGCTGAGGCAAACTTTTTAGTTGCTCAGCCTCAACTGTATAGCTACTGCTAACTTCGTTTTCTTTTTTCACCTTGGTCCCATAGCTACTAGTAATGATCACCTCTGACAATTGTGATCCAATCTTCATTTTCACATCAAATTGAGATTTAGTACCCACCAGTATTTGTTGTTCTTTATAACCAATAAAACTAAAAACAAGAGTATCGCTTGGCATCGTTCTTATATTAAACTCGCCATCCATATTCGTAACGGTACCCCGGCTGCTTCCTTTAACGATCACATTAACCCCGGGGAGCAAAAAATTTTCTTCATCTTTTACTACCCCCTTTACATTCTTTTGTTGCTGAATTAAGTTGATACTTGAATCAGGCCTATTTTCCTGAGCTGTTTTTTTACGTATAATAATTTGACTTTTGAATCTTTTAAAAATCAAATTATCGTTAGGAATAATTTGATTAAGAAGGCTAATGATTTCTATATCTTCAACATTGACATCAACCTTTCTTTTAATATCAAAATCATCTATACTATAAACGAAGCGATAATCAGTTTCCTTCTCAATTCTGTCAAACAAATCCTGAATACTGATTTGTTTAGCTTTGATTGTTATAGATTGATTTTGAAGTTCTTTCGAGTAAGCGTTATTACTGGTCATAAAAGAAAAGACCAGTACAAAAACACCAACTATTTTACCAAGAATTTGAACAATAGTCGTCCAATCTACTTTAGAAAGTAGAGATTTTTTCATATTTTTATTTTTTATTATTTTGCTTGCTACAAGCATTTTACCAATAGGGAATGAGCCACCATTCCCTATTTTTCTTTGATTGTCACCAGATTATTATTAATTGTATATTTAAATCCATAGATTTCACTTAAATATTTCATGACTTCATCTATAGGTTGATCTCCAAAATTAGCATTTAGCGTTTTAGATTCAATTTCCTTATAATTATTATCAATTTGTATATTAAAATGCCGTTCTAACTTTGTCAGTAAGTGCTTTACCTCCACATTTCTATAAACTAAGTTATCGAACCTCCAGGCCACATAATTCTGCACATTATCTTCTTTCGTTTGGATTCCTTTATCTTCTTTGCTATAATTTCCAACAAACCCTGGACTTAAAATCTTAGCATATTCATCGGTATTATTCTGTTGATTAAACATTTTTACAGCACCTTCCAATAAGGCTACGGCGATATTCTTATTTTCCTGATAAGCATTAATATCAAATTTTGTCCCCAGGACCTGTACATTCAGTTCATCCGTTTTTACTATAAAAGGCTTTTGTACATCATGGGCGATATCAAAAAAGGCCTCACCTTTCAGTTCTACCATTCTTTCTTCAGATTTGGAGAAGTTTATCGGGTAGGTTAACGATGAACCAGAATTCAGATGAACGATGGAACCATCAGAAAGGGCTACCTGAAAAGTTTTGCCAAACGGCACGCGAATAGTATTGTTTCCTAAAATCTTCGAATTTTTGTCATATCGTATTAAATTCCCCTGTGTGATCCTAATAGTATCACCTGCAGAGGAAATTATTTTAGTTGACTTAAGCGTATCCAAAATTAATTGCTCACCATTCTGCTGCTCTAAAACAACATGCTCAGAGGAAAAACTATTGCTCGTATTGTTCTCATTCTTCCATTGATTCCACAGACTGCCCCCTATAAATAAACCTATAAAGATAGCGGCAGCACTAAAAATTTTACGCCGCGTCCATCTTTTCCTAAAAACTTTCTCTTTATGGGCATGTTTCAAAATATTTTGAAAAACTATTTCCGATGTTTCTTTAGAAATAGTATTATTTCTCTTTTCTTCCAGGAGATGATCGGAAAGCTCTGATTCCTTCAGGTAATTTGCACAAGCAGGATCTTGAAGTAATTCAAAAAATTCATCAAACTCTTCCCTTGAGCAGGAATTATTGAGATATTTTTCTAATAGATATGTAAACCTTGCGTTCTTATTCATTTATTAACAGCTTCATTAATAATACAATCAAAAAAGAGATAAGGGTGATCGAGGAAAGAATATTTTTTAAAAAAAATTAAAAGAAATCATACAACTAATTAAAAATCAATTGTTTAATTAGTTAAAAAAATATAAAAAAAAGTAAAAAAATAAGGTCTATATCTGTATTTTTTGAAAAATATTCTCTTATACTCTGGAGTGCTTTTTTTATCTGAGTTTTTACAGTATTGATAGATATATCCAATTCCTCACTAATTTCTTGATAAGATTTTCCTTCTTCTCGTGACAATAAGAATATTTTTTTTCGCCCGGAGGGTAATGAAGCAATTGCTTTATTCTTCAGCTCTTCATATTCCTTACTAAGAATATATTCATTCGTAGTACTTCTTTGCGTTTCTAAATTTTCGTAGATCTTATTTCTAAAATTTAAATCGGTAGCTGCTTTATTTAAGATATTTAGCGAGAGATTTTTGGTGATCGTAAGAATAAAAGACTTAAAACTTTTAGTCTCATCTATGGCATCGCGAGTTATCCATATTTTCATGAAGACGTCCTGAACTACTTCCATCGCATGATCCTTTGATTTAAGTAAACTCAAGGAAAAATGGTATACATCCAATAGATATTTATCGTATAATCTATTAAAAGCTTTTTCATTTCCCTTTTTCAATTGGAAAATTAAAAATTTATCATCCTCAGCATCATAGCTCATTTGCTCTTCTTTAATACCAAAACTTTTCAATATTACTAATTTTCATAAAGTTGAGTTGCACTATGCGAATGATTCCCTTATAATTTATTGAATATGTTTTTTTTGGTTTAAAAATTAAATATATTTTAAATATACTAGGATATTATTTAAAAATTAATTTTATTATTTCAACCTAATTACTTCATCATTTTCTAAAAATTTTAAAATTTAAAGCTGTTTTATTTTAATATTATCGTTTATCAGCACTCTCATTATTAAAAGATATCAGATTAAATAGCTCTCTCATTCGGCTACGTACCCGATTGCCATAACGGTCTTCAAGTTCTGCTGCGTTAAGGTTCGTTGTGGCATATGTTTTTAAACGTCCTTTTGTATGTATAAAAAGCTCGTATCTGGAAAGTAACACCTCGCCCATCACGTTAGCATCTTTTCCATAAAATCGTCCAAAAGGTTCGAGCCCCAGATCATCAAAACAAAAACTTCCTGAATCCCCGTACTCCTGTACGGTTTTAAAACCCAAATGATTGAAACTAAATACAACATTTCGTGAGGGAATCATTTCGTAAGGCATTTTTTTCGGAACGATATAGCGCAATACTTTCATTAAGCTGGTTTTTCCACATCCCACAGGACCACTGAGCAATATTCCTTTTTTAAGAATTATATTATAGCGCTTACAGGATTTTTGATCGTTGATAAAATAGGCGCATAGTTTTCGGATCAAGGGACGATCTTTTTTATAGATTTTAAAATCCTCACCGTATAGCATTTTTCCTTTTACTTCCAAATATTGAAGTATTCTATAGAAATCATAATGTATGGTGGATCCATCAAAATCACCCAGGCTATAGGTTACGCCATTTTCCACAATATTAGAGGGGTTGTTCATAATTTTTATTTTTCGAGGTTTTCAAATAATCAGGTTGTTCCTTTTTTTCTTTTCGCCAGCGATAACAGCGGTTCATCCATTTTTCGGCGGCTCTTTTCCAATCAGTGATAAAAATCCCTTTGGCTGTTTTCCAGTGTTCTTTCTGGTAATAAGCATAGTATTTTTCTGCTTCTTCCAATGGCCAGTTTTGAGTTTTAAAAAACTTATAAATTTCATTTTCAACGGGGGTGGTCGTACTGTTTATGTTTGTTATCGTTTTATGTTTATTATTGTTTATATAAGGTTCGTCTACTGGTTCATATTTGGGATAGTAGTGTTCTGCTACTTGTTCCAATATGGGATCCCTGTGATCTTGTACTGGTTTGCTACTTGTCCTAAAAGTGAACATCTTCACGCGGCTCCCCTGATAAGGATTATGCGAAGGCATATATTCCAGATAGCCAAAACAATCCAGTTCGCGGATGCAGCGATGATACCCGGATCTGGATCGAACCTTGGAAGATCGCATCAGTTGTTGCCGATTGATAAAGAGTTCTTCCGGGAATCTTGCTGCATTCCATTCCTGAAATAGCGCCATATAAAGGCTAATATGCGATGGATTCAGGCGTTCATCTTCCAAAAACTGCTGGTACACCAGTTGAAGGTGTCGGATATAGTTCATTTGGAAAAACCGGTATTACGGTGGATACGGTGGGCATCCATTGCCTTTTGGATATCTGCAGCTTCATAATAGATCAGCCCTTTGATTTTCACGAATGGCAAAGTACCATTGATCCGAAGCTGCTGTAAAGTTCCGGGGCTGATTTGCAAGAGATCCATGACCTCCGAAGATTTGAGATATTTTTTAAGTGTTCCTCCTTCTCTTTTTTTCATTAACTCGCGGAGTTCTTTGAACAGTTGTCGTTTAAACTCCCGGAGATCATCAGTTGTAAGAATTGTTGCTGGCATAAGTTTAAGTTTTAAAAAATCCCACCGTCTATTTTAAAGATCTTCACATCAAAACGGTGGGATAGGTTGATTTGACTTTCATTACAAAGCTGAAAAGAACAATTAGAAATCTTTCGTAGTACGAAGCGCACTACGATAAAATTTAACATTATAGCAAATGATACTAAATGTGTTTGTTCAATAACTAAACTAGGCTAAAACATCACTAAAATCTCTCATAATAGAAAAAACGCATCTATAGAAATAATTTGCGATAATTATCGTAGTACGAAAGAATTTAATATTCAAATGATTATGAACGACTAGTTAATTTTGGGCTCTTAATAAAAAGCTTCCACTAGAAGAAATCCGCGTATTTTAGCCTTCTAAATCCCCTATGATCCATGAGTACTATTCAAAAGATCAAAAAATCAAAGCATTTTTAGCGGTGCACCCCGATGCCACCGTGAGAAACGAATTTCATTTTCCAGAGCATCAATATCAGCATAAGAGCATTACTTTTAGAGAGTTATGATGAATTGGAATTTTTTAGTGATCATATAGAGGCTTATGATTTAATTTCGAGCAGTAAATATGAGGCTTTGTTCTCCAAGCATGTAAACTTATCTATACGCAGCCAGCCAAAATTGAATTTCTATACCGAACCTCCGATGAATTAGTTTACTAAAGGAGCCTTATAAAAAAACTCAAAATTTAAACTTTAATCGCAATAATTTCTTAAGGTTTGCTGGTATCGCGCTTCGATAGCATTTTCTGCTTTATCTTCCAGGTTCGCTGTAAATCTTGATTGACAAATTTCCTTTTTTATGACTTAAAATGAAATAACTTCAAAGGCTTTTCAAATTTTCATAACTTCCAACTACCGTGCATAAAGATTTTAAAAAACAGTAAAGCCAGTTAAAAAAACTGGCTTTACTAAGTGACACAAAAGTAAATTCTAATAAAATAACAATCTGGACAGAACAGGTAAATGATCCGATGGAAATGGCTCCAATAATACCTGATGATTTATACTTCGTAATCCTTTTCCTGCGTACAATATATAATCAATTGTTTTTGAAGGAGAATTTGAGGGTGAAGTAAAAGCACATTGATTTTTACAGGTCGAAGTAAATTCTTCGAATATAAACTCCATAGAAGCACTTGAAGGCACCACATTAAAATCCCCGGTTAAGATCGTAGAAATATCATTCTGAGAAAGATGATTTCTAATAGCTTTGACCTGGTCAAGATTATTCGTCTCATTGGTATAATCCAGGTGCGTATTTCCAAAGCGCAGCTTTAAACTATCATTCAAATGTACCGTAGCAAGGGATAAAGATCGAGGTTCTGCATTTTCAGGATTTGGCAAGGCTAGCGTAAGGGTATCCGAGATAGGAAATTTTGAAAGAATCGCTGTTCCATAAGCGCCACCTTGAAAATCAATAGATTTTGAAAAATACCAATATGTGAATCCAGCCAATTCTGCCAAAGAGCGCGCCATATGCAATTGCTTCCCCGAACGTTCGGTATAAACATCTACTTCCTGCAAACCTACCACATCTGCTTTACTCTGTTTTAGAACGTCAGCTATGGCATTTAAATTTATAATATCAGATTGAGAAGGTGGATTTGAATGATGAATATTATAGCTTAGAACTTTAATTTCAGTGTTCATATCGCTAAGATTTCCATCTTCATTGATCTCATCCGGACTACTATCATGACAACTATATACTAGTAATATACATGCCAACAATTTTGATACAAATTTCATACTAAAGTTCCTTTATCCTAATATTACGAAACCAAATTTCGCTTCCATGATCCTGTAGACCTATAAGTCCTGTTTTGGATTGTCCGTAATGTGGATAGTTCTTCCATTTTCCTTCAGATTTTCTTCTTTTCCAATCTTCCGTCCATGGCCTAAAACTCAGGGTTTTCTTTCCATTTAGCCAATAGGTAACTTCATTGGCTGTAAATCTGATTGTAGAGGTATTCCACTCACCCGTTTTCTTCAAGTCCTTTTCCTCAAATTTAGGATTATACATGGCATAATCTGCACCTATCGATTGCCAGGGTTCCAACTTTTGAGGAAAACCTACCTGATCTATAATTTGATATTCAGGAGCAGTATAATATGGTGCTTTATAAGCATCAGCTTCTAAGATGTGATAGAATATACCGCTATTTCCACCTTTGGATAATTTCCATTCTAATTGAAGTTCAAAATTATCAAACTCTTTTGATGCAAAGACAATATCACCGCCAATATCCGCTCCTTCTCCACTGGAATAAAGCTCTCCGTCTTTTATAGACCATCCCTGGGGTAATTTTTTCTCTGTAGAATTATACCCTCTCCAATGGTGCTGATGTTCTTCATCCAGTAGATTTATCCATTGCTTTGAATCATTTAAATCTGCTGTATCACTTTCAAAATCATTAGTTATTGCAGAAGCTTTAACTCCGTTTTTTTGTTCCTTTTCGTTATTATTTTTACATGCACCTAGTGTTATGATACTTAGACACATGATTAATCCACTTATTCTCATTAGTTTATTTTTATATTATTTTCATTTTTTCAGGATCCCAGCCTAAAATTTTATTTTCCAAATAACTTTGATTACAAAGCAAAGCAGGAGCTGCGGCACGAAAACCAAACTCCGGATCTTCTATAAGAGTATTTCCATTCCTAATGGCCTCAAAGAAATTGGAAAAATGATCATAATGTGCTCCCTTATATCCTTTCTCTGCTTCATAAATTATTTCTGGTGGCGGAAGCATTTTTTTTCGTTGCTCGGAGGTCACAACCTGGCCGGATTTTTCTTTTGAAAATGGATCATCCATGGATATCGGCTCGTTCTTTCTAAGCACCACCCGGTCCCATTCAATATCCATAGCTCCTTTATCCCCTACTAGCCGTAGATATGTATTTCCACTAGTTCCGTCTACAAAATTGCATCTTAATGATAAATTAAATCCTGGATGCTTTTTTGTTGATGGATAATCAAACATTCCAAGTAATACATCGGGCACTTCCCTTCCATCTTTCCAAAACCGTAATCCTCCCATCGCAGCTATTTTGGTGGGGCCTAAAGAATTTGTTATAAAATGAAGGCTTGAAAACAAATGAACGAATAGATCTCCCGCCATACCAGTTCCATAGTCCAGATAATTTCTCCATCGAAAGAAACGAACGGGGTCGAATGAATGATTTGGTGCCTCTTCAATAAACCGTTTCCAGTCAATATTATCCGGTGAAGCATCTTCGGGTATAGGGTATTGCCATGCTCCAATAGGAGAATTTCGCGCCCAAAACCCTTCCGCATAATTCAGATTTCCGATAACGCCTTCTTCAAGCAATTCCTTAGCTTTTTCATTTCCCAATGAAGATAATCCCTGGCTTCCCACCTGATACATCTTTCCTGATGTTTTCCAGGCTTCTACCAGCTCATTTCCTTCATTTATACTATGAAGCATGGGCTTTTCACAATACACATGTTTATCGGCTTTTAAAGCATCAACACTAATTTTCTTATGAAGGTGATCTGGTGTAGCAATAATTACGGCATCTATATCCTCATTTTGCAGAAGCACATTATAATCTGTAGTGGTCAAGATAGTATTTCCCCACAATGACTTTGCCTTCTTTAGCCTTTCATGATATAAATCACAAACTGCAATCAAACTAATTTCCGGAACCTTTAAAGCCGTTCTCACATCTGATATTCCCATACCACCTGCTCCAATTAAGCCAATTTTAATCGGTGTTTTTCCTTTTACCCGGAATTGATGATTTGGAATTACTAAAGTTTGCCGATTCATTGATTTTTCTCTTGAATGGATCAGCTGCGTAGAAGCTCCGGCCGCACCTAAAACCCCTAAGTCTCTTATAAACTTTCGTCTATTATTTTTCATTTTATTAAGTTTAAATTGTTAGCTTACCAACCCGGGTTTTGTTCCAAATCGGGATTTCTTTCTAATTGAGGTAGCGGTACCGGCCATAAATAATGTCTCTCCGGATCGAAAGTTCTTCCTGTATGAGCTATCAAAAATCCATTACTATCGGTTCGAAGATTGGATGCTGCTTCCGGGTTTGGCAACCAATTAATATTAGTTCCCTTTACATCCTCTCCTAAAACATCTGCTATTCTCCAACGTTTTAAATCAAAATAGCGTTGTCCTTCAAGTGCCAGTTCTATTCTGCGTTCTCTACGAATTTCATCCTCTAAGTTTAATCCATTCTGTTCTATTTTCTGGATATTCATAGGGATCATACCTACTCGTGCTCTCAACAAGTTGACAGTATTATCCACATCTTTTTGAGTTAAGGTACCCAGTTCAAGCTTGGCTTCGGCGTAAGTCAACAATACTTCTGCATATCGTAGAAGATGAATATCATTATCATCCCTGTTATAAGTAGCTACAGCATCAACATCAGCATACTTAGTGAAATAATAACCTGTTAAGGTCACCGCCCCCCGTCGATCGGACTGAAATTTAGGTACTTCAAAAATTTCAGGATTATCATTCTCCTCCCGACCATCATAGCGACCTCCCCAAAGACTACCGGGCTCAAGGATTGTTTGGGTCATCCTGGGATCTCTGTTTTCAAAAACATCTTCGTAGGAACTTATATCATATAGTGGTGATTTTTCAATAGGCAGTCCATCTGCCATAAGGTAATCATCAATTAAAGATTTGGTAGGATTCCATCGAATGACCTGATCTGGCACTTGAATTTCACGACTTAAATTATGCATCGCAACGTCAGATAAAGCCAATCTAGCAATAATAGTTTCCCGGTTATTACCGACAGATAATTTTCCTCGATCGGTAAAAAGAGCATTATAATTTTCCTCCGGATTATCGATATCAAACAATTCGTATACCCCCATTTCCATCACTCTACGTGCAGCATCTTCTGCTACATCATATCTTTCATTATATAAAGCTATACGCGCTTTTAAAGCAAGAGCAGCACCTCGGTTCATTCTCCCTAAGTTCTCTCCTGTTGGAATTTCAATTGGTAGCGCTTCTGCAGCTACTTCTAAATCTTCCATAAGAAAATCAACAACCTGTTCTTTCGGAGTTCTGGCGACCATTAATTCATCAATATTCAAGGTTTGGGTCACCAGAGGAACATCTCCCCAGAAATTAACCAGGTAACTATACATTAAAGCTCGTACTACACGAACCTCTCCGGCCAATCTTTCAGCCAGTTCTGGATTGACATTTGCCTTATGATAATTTTCCAAAAAAGCATTAGCCTGGCGTACTCCGCGGTATTGAGTGGTCCACTCTGTATTAATTGTATTTTGATCGGGACCGTAGTTACCACTGCCAATTTGCTGATATTGTGTACTTGATGGCCATAAGGTATTATCACCCATATTTTCCATATCTACAGTATTCTTCGCTTTTACATTCGCATATAATGCATTGGCAGCTAAAATCAATTGTTCTTCATTCTCCCAAAAATTAGCATTGGTCAATTGATCCTGAGGAGGACGTTCTAAAAAGTCATCATTGCAGGAAACAAAGAAGGAAATGAAAGTCAGAAAAAATATTTTTTTAATCATGACGATATTGTTATTGTAAATTAATATTCAGGCCTAAAACAAAAGTTTTTAATTGCGGATAAAAGCTCCCACTACTTACCGGGGATTCAGGATCATTTCCATCGAAATAATTGGTTATGGTTAATAAATTATCCGCAGAAACGTATGCCCTTAACTTATTGATTCTAAATTTTCGAGTTAATGAAACCGGTAATGTATATCCTAATTGAACATTCTTTAAACGTATATAGGATGCATCTTCCAACCAATGAGTTGATAAGCGCTGATTATAAGATTGCTGATAGGTTAATCGAGGATAACTTGCGCCGGTATTTTGAGGTGTCCACCGATCTAAATGTATATCCTGAGGCATAGCACTTTCCGTAATGAATGCGTGACGCGCGGGACCTGTCAGAAGTCCATCGACTTTCCCTACCCCTTGAAAGAAAAAACTGAAATCTATCGCTTTATAATTCATTCCGCCGCGAAACCCGAAAGTAAACCTTGGAATATGACTACCAATAACCTTACGATCATTTACCAGATCCACTTCTCCATCTCCATTTAGATCACTGTAAATCAAATCTCCGGGCTGAACAGGATCTCCTTCAATAACCGGAAAATTCGGTGTATAGGTATCGGTTGCCGCATCATATGTAAAATCAGATTCCTGAGCGATTCTTTCCGCAACTAACCCGTAAAATGCATCGAGAGGTTCGCCTATCATTCTAACACGATCTCCGACCGTTGGCTCTGTTCCCCCCAGATCGGTGACCTGATTTTTTACATCAGAAAAATTTATATTAAAATTATAATGAAAATCTTTAATCTGATCCTGCCATCCTAATTGTATTTCCCAACCTTTATTTTCTACAGCTCCAGCATTTTGATAGGGATAATCCGGACCGCCAAATACATCAGGTATTGGTAATCTAAGTAGAATATTATCAGTTTTATTCACAAAATAGTCACCGGTAATATTAAGCCTTCTATCAAAAAAAGCCAAATCCATTCCAATGTCCAATTTCTCTGCAGATTCCCAAGTTAAGAGTTCATTACCTACACTTGTCTGACGGTATCCAATGGTTAATTGATTCCCAATAGGCATCGTACTAACCGGTCCTAAAATATCCAGGTAAGCCAAATCGGCAATACGATCATTTCCCTGGGCACCGTAGGAAAATCTTATCTTACCGAAATCCAAAACCTTTGTGTTTTCAAAAAAGCTTTCCTTTGTAAAAACCCAACCAGCAGAAGCAGCTGAAAATAAATCCCAACGAACATCATCCGAAAATCTTGAAGAGCCGTCATATCTAAAATCCAGTTCTAAAAGGTATTTATCATTGAAGCCATAATTGAATCGGCCAAAAACCGATCTTAAAGCATTTTCGGCATGTCCTCCGCTGTTCAGTTGATTTTCGGTACCAAGATTTATGTGTCCATTTGAAGAGGAAGCAACATTAGTTCTGGAAGCATTTAAATCATCATTGATTGTTTCCTCCTGGGAAGCCCCTGCTAACAGCTTAATTGCGTGCTTCTCTAAAGTTTTCTCATATTCCGCCGTCCCGATTAAGGTCTTATAGATTCCCTTATAACTACTTGTAGTAATTCTATTGGGATATCCCGTTTGCCATAATAAGTCTCCGGTTTCCGGACTATAATAATTGATGGTTTTTTCAAAAACATTTCTTCTCGAATTATATTTTACATGTCCATATCTTGCTTTCAATTTAAAATCATCAGTGATATTAAGAATAGCTTCTATATTTCCAGTAAATTCTTCCGAGTCAAAATCATTGGTGCCAGCGTCATTTGCGACCGCTACCGGATTGCTTGATCCTCCAATATATCCCCAACCTCCATCAGTATTTCTTACCGGCACCAAAGGTATAATAGTGAGCGCATTATAAAGTGGCCCCGTACCATTGGAAGAGCCTGTATATGTTCTATCAATATAACCTATATTGGCATTGATATCAAGACGGTCAAAAACTGTTGTATTCAACTTTAACCGCACGTTATGACGTTGAGATTTAAAGTTATCACCAATAACCAACCCACCTTCCTTCAAATAGCCATAGGATAAATAATAGTTAACATTATCCTTTCCTCCATTAACTGTGAGGTTGTGGTTTTCCTGTGGTGCGTAATCTTCATAGACCTCTTCGATCCAATTGGTATTGGCATAGTTATTTGGATCACTTCCATTCCTTGCAATTTGAATTTCCTCCTCGGTATAAGTTGGATTTCTACCCACATTTATCTGGGATTCATTAAGTAATTCCATGTACTCTGGAGAACCCAAACGAGTTGGTAATGCGGTAGGATTTTGAAAACCATAATAAAAGTCATAAGTCAGGTTTGGAGCGCCGGTGTTTCCTTTTTTTGTAGTTATAAGAATCACCCCGTTTGCTCCCCGAACTCCATAAATCGATGAGGAGGCTGCATCTTTTAATACTGAAATACTTTCAATGTCTCTAGGATTTAAAATATTCATGTTCCCTCCAGGAATACCATCAATTACAACCAAAGGATTCGAATTTCCCCAGGTACCAATACCTCGAATTCGAATACTGCCTGCATTATTTCCGGGGGTGCCTGAAGCACCGGTAATGGTTACGCCCGGCATCAATCCCTGTAAGCCTGAATTTATATTGGTTATCGGTCTACTTTCAAGATCTTCTTTAGTAACCTGGGAGACGGCTCCGGTTAAATTTGCTTTTTTTTGCGTTCCATACCCGACAACCAACACTTCGTCCAATGAATTCTGATCAATTGTCAGACTTACATTTACCACGTTACTTCCTTTTAATTCAATTTCTTTTGTGACATAACCTACATAAGAAAATTCAAGAATCGCATTCGGATTACTAACCTCAATATTAAAATTACCTTCAAAGTCCGTTACTACGCCATTTTGAGTTTCTTTTTCTCTAATTGTAACCCCTGGAAGTGGTAAATTTTGGTGATCGAGGACATTTCCATGAATAGAATTCTGTTCTAATTCTGTTTTTTTATCTTTTTTTACGGGCAAAAGATAAATTTGACTTCCTACAATCTTGATTTCTAACTTAAGTTCATCCTTTATTTTCTTTAAAAATTTATCCAATCTATATTTACCTGCAGGTAGATCGAGCAATCCCTGTAAATCAATTTCATCGGTATAGGCAAAACTGGCAGGTATTTGTTTTTCTATTTCACCAATAATATCCAGGAGCCTATTTGTAGAAATTTGAATCTCATATTTTTCCGGATCCAAAGTTTGGCTTGCATAGCCATAATTTATCCCGTTACATAGAACAAGGCCAGTAAAAAGGATAATAAATTTTTGCATTACAAAATTCTTCATAATTTTGTTTTAATTGTTTTTTGAGGGGAGTTTAAAGCCGCCAAGCATAATACTCCTCTCTTCTTTTTAAAATTTAATTTTAACGAGTTTGAATTTTTAATTCCTGCGATTTCACGTCTATTTCATATTGATAGGGGGTTAAAAGGGTTAAACCATCGACTATTTCATAAATACTTGTTGTTCCACTATAGCTTGCTGTTATTTTTTTCTGAAGATTTAGAGAAGTCTCATTTGGTACCACAAGCGTAAGATTATATCGCGCGCTTATACTGTCAAGAGCTGCATCCAGTGTTATATTTTCAAAAATCAATTTTTTGGGGCTCCAATATCCTTTATCGGAAAATGCTTTGATTCCTTTTTTTATTTTCCCAGGTAGTATTTCAAGGTAGGTGTTCGCTTTTAGATCCACATTATCAAAACCGGTATTGGAACTCACCCGCACGCTTCCTTCCTTAACGGCTACTTTCTGTAGTATTTTATTCCTATTACTAACGGAAAATTTCGTACCGGTCACCAATACTTCGTGCTGATCGAAATCAACTATAAACGGTTTATTTGCATTGCGTTTAACATTAAAAAAAGCTGCTCCATCAAGTTCTATTTTCCTGGAAGTAGTAAAACTTTTATGATAAAAAAGCTTTGAATGGCTATCAAGCCATATTGTGGAACTGTCGGGTAGGATAAAGTATTCAGGAGAATCTTTTGTCTGAAAGCTTAGCCGGCTATTATTTAATATAGGATAATAGTATAGTGTCAAAAAAGCAGTACCAATCAGAATCGCTATCAC
Source organism: Zunongwangia sp. HGR-M22 (assembly GCF_027594425.1). Classification (NCBI taxonomy): domain Bacteria; kingdom Pseudomonadati; phylum Bacteroidota; class Flavobacteriia; order Flavobacteriales; family Flavobacteriaceae; genus Zunongwangia; species Zunongwangia sp. HGR-M22. The sequence continues at coordinate 1,222,088 of NZ_CP115159.1, read as the reverse complement.
GGCAGCAATCCTAAGCCATGGGAATCCTGATTTATGAACATTTCTATTTACAACCCGATAAATTTCATTTTTGATCCTGCTTTTATGGTCTTCATCCTTAAAAACATTGGATTTATTCCTATCAAACAGGAAATTTTCAAAGTCTTCAATGTATTTGTATTCCTTTTCACTAGATTCCTTTTTCAGGAACTTAGTAATAATTGATTTAAAAGATTTCTCATTCATGCGATGGTGCGTTTACTCTTAAATACCTTTCGGTAAATAGAACTCACACCAATAATCTGACACTTAAAATTTTGTTAACAGCAGATAGGATAGCTTAACAATTAATTAAATCAGGTATAATGAAAATATAACAAATGCTAATTCATGTCCTTTCAGATCGACACGTAATTTTTTTAAAGCAATAGAGATTTGATTTTCAACACTTCTTTTGGATATATTTAAGGACTGCGCTATCTCATCATTTGTATAGCCTTCCATCCTACTCATTTTAAATATAGCTTTACAGCGCTCCGGTAAATTGTTAATAGCATCTTCCAGAATTTTCCCTAACAATTTATCTTTTTCTAATCCATCTATAGAAAATTCGTCTTCCTGGATGAATTGATCAAGAGCTTCAACATGCACCTTATTGAATTTTGTATTTCGCAAGTAATTCAGGGATTTGTACTTGGCAGCCTGAAAAAGATAGGCACGTATATTTATGGGAGAGATCGTTGTTTTACGATTCCAATAATCTATCCAAATTTCCTGAAGTATATCCTTGGCTGCATGTTCATCCATAACAATGCTTTGCGTATGCCTGTATAATGGCTCCCACAGCGAATCGAACAATTTCTTATAAGCCAGAGTACTTCCATTTTTTACCTGGGAGGCTAATAAATTAAAATCATTTATTTGGATCGATTTCATTGGCAACAAATAAAATAAAATCTCTCAAAATCCATATTAAGGATTTGTAAACTTCAAGTAATGAATTAGCATTCCGGGCTAAAGGAGATATAGATTACCAATAAGTTAATATTATAGTTCCCTCACCTACCATCCTCCGCTTCCATCTTTAATTGAAATTTAATTCCCAGTTCATCCAGATATTTGGTTTTACTTCCTTTACGAGCTTTAATTTCCATATACGTCTTGGAAATATTATCCAACCGAATATTGAACACCTCTTCCAGGGCATGGGTGATTGTATTGAGATCAGATTTACCATAATTAAAAGCTTCGTTATTATGCAGCGCATAGATGAGTTCTACCAGAGCCGTTTTACTATTGGTCCAGACCAGCACCCGATGCTTTTTATCAATCGAAAATTCCAGGTCTTTCCCGTGGAGTTTTTGGAGTTGTTCCCGCAGGTAATGAATATAGCGATATACTGCTTGAATTTTTGCCCAAAGCAGATCATGAGAGGTTGTAAAATCCGGATCGAAATACTGGTTTTCTGTAGGATCCATAGGAAACTTTTCGATTCCACGACGGGTAAAGAAAGTATGATCCAAATACGTGTAGCCCTGTTCCATATAGTAAGTAAAGTCCGTATTTTTCGCGAAGAATTTATTGACTTTTCTCATCTCTTTTTCCAGAAATCGGATTTTATATTGTTTTCCGGCCTTAGGTTTATGGAGCTCACAGCTACGGACGTAAGTATAATAAATTAAGTAGCTCATGGGTTGAGGTTTGATTTCTTTAAAGAAATGGATTTCTTCCGGTACACTTTCGAAGTCTTCTTCCTCCACCTGACTTTTCAATTCTATCAGTATTTCCCGACAAAACTGAATCATTTCAATGGAGTGTTTCAAATAATCCTGGGTGCCTTGCTGTTCTTTCCTCACCTCATCATGAAATCTCTGCAGTATCATTTCAAACATGACATAAGCATTTAAAAATTAGACATTCATCCTATTGTTTAACATTAAAAAAAGGAAATCATAAAGTATATAAAAAGTTTGGGCAAACGTTTAAAATAACCTGTCCGAACTAATAAATTGACCTAATTAGAATATTTTTTAGACCTAACAGATAATAAGAAGTAGGGATATCAAAATCGGTTAAATAAATAAAATTTATATATTTATGAAGGAATTTTCTCTCACCCAGGTATTAAAACACATTAAATACTGTTTTTAAATCCATGAATTATGCGGAAGGAGACGAAGTATACGGAAATGTGGATTAATGATGGAATTTTATATTTTAAATACAAACCGATTCCAGAAATTAATCTCCGAAAAGCAAAGGTTATTGTTGCTCAAAGATTGTTGTTTCAGAATGAAAAACTATATCCTATTTTATGCGATATGCGCAAAATAGGTAACATCACCGATGAGGCCATGTCATTTTTAGCCAGTGATGGCACTGTGATGATAAAAGCTTTAGCCATTATTGCACACTCCTCTTATGAGCATTATATGGGGAAAATTTTTATCGATTTTCATCACCCCCATATTCCTACCAAGTTATGTTTCAAGCAGCATGAAGCAATAGAATTTCTTAAGCCTTTTAGGTAATAAGTTTATTTCTCTAATCGCAAAATATCAAGGCTATGCCAAAGCGACTATTTTCAGACCCAAGATATCATCTATTGGTAGAAGCACTACTGAAAGCCTCTTCTGGAACATTCTCTTACAGACTTCCGATTTCAGAAAAGAAAGATGAGATTGATACACTATCATTACTCTTCAACCATGCAAGTTTATATCTGGCAAAAATGTTTAGAGATTTACAAACCAAATCATATCAATTCATACAACCACGTCTTCTCATCCAAATTGACCATAATCATATGATTGAAGGGTACATAGGAAATGAAGATTTTTTATCCAAGCCTGATATAGAATCGCCACACTTACCACAGTATTTAAGTAAATCCTCCCGGAAAAAATACAAACGTTGTTTTAAAGGAGTTCCGAAATCCACTAATCAGGGATTTGATTTTGGAATTTTAGATTTCAAAAGCCCAGCTGGTCTACTACTTCCATTAAAAGTACAGGTATGTAAACTTAACATGTGGAATCAGAAAAACCGATATATCATCACAGGCTACAATCCTGAAGAGGATATCCCTGAAGTCAATATTAATTCAAAACATTCCATCCATTCCAAAGCGCTAGCTTCTCCCCTTGCTCTAAAGGTCATGGAAAGTGATTCTAAGAATATTTATGACTACCAGTTGGCTCAAAAATTACATCGTATTATTATGGATGGATTGCATCATACCATCCCTTCACTACCCGATATAGCATTTAAAGCCGGAGCCAGTCTTAGTAGAATCAAACGAGTTTTTAAAGAACATTACGGTAAATCGATTCTTCAATATGACATGCAAAAACGTTTAGAAGGAAGCCTGGTCATACTTGAAGGAGGAGGAATGAGTATTAAACAAATAGGGAATCATTTTGGGTTTAAGACCGCCGCCCATTTCACTCAGCGCTTTAAACGACATTTTGGAGTTACTCCATCTCAATATCGGAAAGATTACTTCAGCGGAAGAAATTAAAGCTGCACAAGTCTCGTATTGAATTTAAAAGCCAATCAGGACAATCGCACCCCACTCCGCAATAGTTTAAATCATGACATTTACTAACAAATAGTATGGAAATGCATCAGTATCAATAGAAGCATCCATAGACCTGATATAAAAGTAAATGATCATGAGCGACAATCTATTGCAGCACAATGACAAAGATGTTAAGACTGGGAAAGCAAAGCTTTATCAAATTTTCCGTGGTGTTTTATTATTCTATTTTGTTGTCTTGTTAAGTTATGCCGGTATCAGTAAATTTATTGAAGGTAACAGTCTATATATCGCACTGATCAATGCTCCATTATATCTTAATAAAGCAGCAGCCGATCTTTTAAAATGGTGGATACCGATCATAGAAATTTTACTAGCCATAAGTATAAGCTTTAAAACTACTCGAAGGATCGGCTATTTAAGTATTGCTTTATTATTTATTTTTCTAAGCCTTTATGCCGGCTGGATTACCTGGTTTTTACCCAACAAGCCCTGTAGTTGCGGGGGACTGATCTCCTTGTTGAGTTGGAAGCAACATGTGGTATTTAACCTGGTTAATCTTATACTAAGCTTAGTAGCCTGGTATATTACGAAACGACCGGTTAAGGTGACTACCAAAAAAATACAATCATAAAAATAAAACCCTATAAAGAATTTCACGCGTGAGTGCAGCGAGAAGGTCTATCTGTTTAAACTAGGACTATTTTATAAATTCAAAACTTACATGTTATGAAAACCAAATTTTTAATCCCGGCACTAGCCTTTGTTAGTGCGATCGGAATGTCGTTTACAACAGCGAATCAGCAAGAAAGCGATTATATTCGTGTTGATGATCAATGGGAAGCTATTCCTGAAATTAATTGTTCGCCACAATCCAATGATTGTTTAGTGACAAGAAGGGGTGAAGGACCATTTGATGTTTATGATACCATGGATTTAAACTCCAAGAAAGAAGGAGACGGTAGCATTACTGTTTTACCTTAATAATAATCTAATTTTCTAAAAAATGAGGCACACTACATCACAGTGTGCCTCTTATTGTTTAATACATAGTAAATTTAAATAGGTGTTCTTCCTTCAAAAAATCTTCAGCAAAGCTTTTAATTTCATCAATGGTCAATGATTGCAGAAATTCAAGTTTCTCCGCTTTTTTAAGAAAATCTTCTTGATAGTAATTCTTGTTATAATACTGATAAAAATCGTTTAATGAGCGCGGACTTTCTGATGCTAAACTGATTCTTTTTTCAATTTCCTGGTATACTTTCGTATATAAATGATTTTCTATTTTTCCTGCCCGTAAGTCCTTAAAAATTATACCGGTAGCTTCTTTAACCTGCTCAAATTCTTCCTGGGTACAATCCATTTTTGTCATCAATTTATATCGGTGTAGTACGTCATCATAAAACCCACCCCCTATAAGATCATACAATGCGAAATCTTTATCGAATCTCAGCGCAAAAGTCTTTTCTAGCAGGATATTCCCAAGAAATTGAACTTTTAAGTTTTCTTTCCAGGAGAAGGGTTTAGGCTCAGTAAAAGATATCGTAGAAAATATTATATTATCACTAGGCTTGAAGGACTGAAATTCCACTTCATGACTTTTTAATGTCATAACATCCTTTCTATTGTAAATATTAATTTCTTTTAATTTTACAGGAATTACCGGTAAATTCCCCAAATACTTCTGTGACAATTTTAGCATAATTTCTTCATCATAATCCCCGTAAATGATGTAGGTGAACCGCTCACTTTGCAAAAACAATTTGCTGTACGCTTCTAGCATTCTACCCAAATTAAGTTTTTGTACCTGTTCTACAAAAGTACTTCCCATATGGAAAGCGATATCGTGGGTTTTCATATATTCCTTAATATGATTTGAAAAGTTAATTCCACGCAGGTTGTATGTAGGATCTAATAAGCTTTTTGCTATGCTGTTCTTCCAATCGTCAAATGCAGCTTTATCCTTACGTGGTTTGGATACGGATAAAAAAATCAGTTGCATTAAATTTTCAATATCTCTACTATTTGCTGTAACTTTTATGCCTGTCTCATTGGGATTTATATACTGGTAGTAATTTAACCCCTTATATTTGTTGGTAAGATGCTCTAGTTGAAATTTATCAAAATTTCCAATCCCGGAATGTTTTACCAATCTGGGGGCATACGAAGCAGCGTAAAAATCTCGCTCCGGCAAGCTTAAGGCTCCTATAGGGCTAAAGCCATGAATTTCAACTTTGTTTTTTAACGTGGTATCGTTAACCAAGATAACCTCTAATCCATTATTTAACCTGTAGCGATTATATTTCGTGGAATCCTGAATTTGGGTATATGCCTTTGGCTCTAAACTTTGTTTCAGTGAATCGGACATTAGAACTTCAGAAATTTCATTGTTTTTTCTAATTGAAGTTTTATGTTCTTTCAGTGTGTTGTCAATTAGGTTTGATATATAATTTTTAGCAATAGATTTCTTGTGCCCCTTAGCCACCATAATCATCATATTCTTCGGTTTCTTTCCAAAAAAAGTTTCTATTTGGGAATTAAAATCCCTGTATGACAATTTTTGCAACCAGTACTTAATCATTGTTTCCTTTCCATCGACAAGCAATTCCTCATGCAAGAAATTATTTAGGATTTCTTTTTCCCAATAATATAGTGGTGCATTTTCCTTCTTTTTGAGCATTGATAATTTTCGATTTTTAAGAACATCCCACTCTTCCTTTGAAACCCCAAAAGATCTAAACATATTTATGTTGTCAAATACCGTTTCCAAGGTGTATTCTACATCCTCGGGATCTGTCATAATCTCCATCCAGATCAGTGATGGTGAGTTCATAAAATTAGAATAGCCCTTTATTAAAAAGTCAAATTTCGGGTTATATACTTCTCTCAAAGATGCCATTTCCTTTTGGAAGGCTTCGGCCATTAATTCTTGTATAATTTTCTGTTTTAATCTATCGATCCTTTCCTGAGTAGATATTGGTTTATCCTTATAAGGCTCATCTCGATAAAACAAGTTTATGCTGACCCTGTGATCATCTACCTCTAAGGGTACCAAGCGTTCCAAAACTTCAAATTGTGACACTCCGGATGGATCAATAACACTGCAAGCTTCTAATTTTACTTTGGAATTTGAGTTTTTTAATTCCCCAAACATGAGTTTGATCTTGTTAATAAGGATTTCCGGTTCTACCACATTCCCTACGATTCTTATGGCCAGGTTTTGTGGCTGATAATAATCCTTGTAAAACCTTTTAATGTCACTAAGTTGTACAGCATCTACTTTCTTATCATATTCATATTTATTGGCCATACAAGGAAATACATTCTGAAACAAAAGAGATTTATTGACCGATTTAGCGGAGGATTTAAGCGCATTTTCCTGCTTAACTAATTCCTTCTCAATTCGTATATCTTTTGAGGATAATTTCAATCCCTCTGCGATATCCCTAAACCAGATGAGTCCCGTCTCCATACTTTGATAATTTCCGACATTTGCGTTATATGTATAGGAAACCTCTTCATAGCCTGTAAAAGCATAAAAATCTCGTCCAATACCTCGATTGCCTATTGCCGTGAGTAAACTATCGGAATTTGCGATGCCATTCGGAAAATGTTCACTTTCCCTTAATGACAAATGTTCAAGAAGGTGGGCTACTTCGTACTGATTTTTATCTTGAACTATCGATCCTGCTTTAACTATAAGATTCATATGCAATTTAGTTTCCGAAGGGATCGATTTTATATAATACCGTAAACCATTGGATAGACTTCCCTGAATAAGGTTATCTTTAGCTTTGGTCACCTGGGCTATGCTCTCCACCGGAAAAACCAATCCTAGTATCATCCAAATTGAAATAAACCAACCTATGTATTTATTTACTTTGCGCATCATTCTAGTATCCCTCATTTTGAGTTAAATTGGAATTTATCCGGCGTTCTTCAGCAGGAATTGGATAGTAACTATCAGTGGATTGCCAGGAGGTTTTCTTAGGGGATAACACCTCGGTAGTTTTATTCATTCTTTTTAAATCAAACCATCGATGTCCCCATTCGGTAAAAAGCTCCCTTCGTCGTTCTTCCAGTATTAGGGATTGTAGGGTTTCCATATTCCAAGAACTATTCTTATCTAAAGCCTCAATACCTGCCCTAGTTCGTATTTTGTTAATATCATCTATAGCAAGATTGATCTTATTCTTCATTGCCCTGGCTTCGGCACGAATTAAATATTGTTCGGCCAAACGAAGAACCATTGAATATTCGGTAACATTCCCGGTGCTGTAGCGATCTTTATATTTATGTGCGAAATAGACAGACTCTACTTCACTAAAGTCTATCCATTTAATCAGCCGCGAATCATTTTCCGCAAACGTATCTATTAAATCCTGGGTAAGTGCCAGATTATAACTTGCTGATGCTCCCGGCTCAATAATGTATAGCGCTCCCTCATAGGTCTGTGTAGTAACCTCGCCATTTCCCAATGGCGAAATTTGCCATATGGCTTCCCTATTATTCATCAGAAACACTTCATTTAAATCAGATAACAATTCATAAGAACTTGTTTTTGAGATCACGCGATTACTGTAATCTAATGCCATTTCCCAGTTTTCCAGGTATAAATAAACCCTGGCCATCAAAGCATAAACCACATTTTGATTAACGTAGGTTCTTTGATTCTGAACATATTCCTCGGAAAGCAAAGACGCTGCATCTTCCAAATCTCTAATAATCTGATCATATACTTCCGTTGCTGAAATTCTTGGAGCTTGAGCATTATAAGTATAGTCTGTAGTTAACAGCAACGGTACATCTCCATACAGGTTCACCAGATTGAAATAGGTGAACGCTCGAATAAAAAGAGCCTGTCCCTCCACAGCTTGCTTAAAGTTTTCATCTAAGGAGGATTCTTCTAAGCCTTCCAGTAAGGAATTAGTTAAATAGATCAAATTATATGCACTCGACCATAAAGAAAGATTTCTGCTATTATCCGGTAAAATTTCATTTTCCTGAAACTCTAAATAAGTAGGATTACTTTCACGAATTAATCGAAGATTATCAGCGGATAATGCGGTGAGATTGGTGACGCTATTCTCAAATCCATTACTAAAAGCAAGTACGAAAAGTTGATTATATATACCTTGCATAGCACTTTCGGCAGCGGTTTCATCTTCGAAAATATCAGCTCGCACCATTTTGTTGTTTGGTGCCTCGATACTCACAAAGTCTTCGCAGCCTGCCAGGATTACACATAGGACTATAGCGATATATTTTGCAATGTTTTTTGTATTCATAATTATTAAAAATTAAGTTGAATTCCAGCTGTAACGGTTCTAAGTCCCCCATAGGAATTCCCTGTCTGGGGTCTTTCCGGATCAAGACCTTTATACGGCGTGATGGTAATTAAATTTTGTCCATGAATAAATAGATTCGCTTGTTGTATGGCCAAAAACTCCAATATACTCTTTGGTATTTTATAATTAAGAGAAAGCGTTTTTAGCCTCAGAAAAGAGGCATCTGTATAGAAAAAAGGACTGTTCTGTACATTGGCATAAGCAATAAGACCAAATATCGATTGTGAGGCCATTTGATATGGGCTGTCAGCATTTAAAGTTTCCAATGCCTCCTGGCGTTGATTACCAATTCGACCAGCGTCCATAAAAAGGAGCGTTCCCTCCTGCTTTACAAACTGCCACAAAAAGTCTAAAGAAAAATTTTTATAGGTAATCGAATTGTTTATTCCACCATAATATTCCCTTACCAGTGCTTTAGATTCTATACGGTCATTATAATCATAACGACCATCACCATTTATATCTGCAATAGCATAGTATCCCGTCTCAGGATCTATACCTTCATATTGGTAAAGCCACCTAATACTTAAAGGTTCTCCAATCTGATAGGTGTTCTGATAGCTGGAATTTTCCAGATCGGGAAAAGCGATAAGCTTGTTTTCCGGGAAACTTATATTAAAGGAAGTTTGCCAATTGAAGCCTTTGGATTGAATATTACGCGTATTCAATTCAATCTCCCATCCCTTATTCTCTACTGTCGCCGGCAAATTGGCCTGAACAGAATTAAATCCCGTCATTGCAGGCAGTGAAAGCCCTACCAATTGATTAGAAGATCGATTTCGATACCAGCTGATGGCCAAATTGATTCGGTCTTTTAAAAAACCGAGCTCGATTGCCAGTTCTAACTTTTTATTGGTTTCCCAGGAATAGTTAGGATTAAAAAGTTGTGTAGGATATAATCCCGAAGGGCCCATGGTTACTTCATAAGCATCCAGGTATCCATAATCCCCAATCTGATCATTCCCTGTCGTACCGTAACTTCCTCGAAGTTTTCCAAAACTTAACCAGGAAAGTTTATTTCTAATCAATGACTCTTCTGAAAAAATCCAGGCAGCCCCTATTGCTCCAAAATTAGCAAAACGTTTTCCGGGACCAAACCGAGAAGAGCCGTCCCTTCTTCCAGTTAAGTTCAGGTAATATTTATCCTGCCATTTAAAACCAAGGCGACCAAAAATTGCATTGTACTTATACTCTGTATCCAGATAAGAATTTCCTGTGATAGATTCTGCCGCGGCCAGGTTTCCGATAAGAACATCAGAAACATAGCCAACACCTGTTAGTTGCTCCGAATGACCGGCATTCTTCTGGAATGTCGTTCCTAAAATGGCATTTACTGTTCCTCCTAAAATGTTCTTTTCATATAATAACTGAGGCTCAATAATCCAGGAAGATCGGTTAACATTCGTATGTGTTGATTGGTGTGCTCTATTATAATTGGGATTGTAAGAATAAGAAGGCATTTTTTGAATTTCCCGGCTTTGCAGATCGGTATATCCCATACTGGTTTTAAAGTTTAATCCTTCCAGCAGTCGATAGGAAATACTTAGATTAGCCATAAAGTTATTCACACGGCTTGTAGTATTATTAAAATAACCTGATAGTGGATTATTTTGTCCAACAGCGAGCCAGTCATCCCAATTAAGACTACCATCTTGATTTAATACTGATGGCGCGTTAGGCGGAATCGAAAAAGGAAAAGATAGAAGGCTAGTTGCTCCTACCAGATCGTTACGGTCAATCCCATAATTTACGGCAAGGTTAAGCTGAAGTTTATCATCTTTGCTTCTATGATTTAGATTTAAATTCCCTGTTACTTTTTCATACTTAAAATCTGTAGGATAAATCGTTCCCTGGTTAAGATAGGTTCCTCCAAGGCGAAAACCAGTTTGACTACTTCCCCCCGAATATTGCAAACTCGCATTAGTAACCGGGGCGGTACCCCCTAAAAAGTATTCCTGCCAATCGGTATACCCATTTTGCTCCCATACTAAAAGATCGTAAGCATTCGAGTTGGTAGGTTCTACCCCATCATTTTCAAAAGCAGCCTTTCGCACCTTTAAATATTCCTGGGTATTAAGCATTTCCATAGGATTGGGAAGACTTGACGCTCCGGTATAAAAACGCGCTTCAAGCTGACCTTTAGCGGTCGTTCCTTTTTTAGTTGTTATAAGGATTACTCCATTAGCACCCCGGGAACCGTAAATAGCGGTAGCATCAGCATCTTTAAGCACTTCAATACTTTCGATATTAGACAGTCCAATGGTATTTAATGGATCTGCCCCTCCTCCATATTGGCCTATCAGAGAAACGCCATCAATTGGCGCTGAATTAATGGGAATACCATCAACTATATAAAGAGGCAGATTCCCCTCTTCCCTAAGACTATTAGTCCCACGGATTTGAATACTTGAAGATGCTCCTGGAATCCCTATAGTTGGTGTAATTTCTACCCCGGCCATTCTACCCTGTAGGGCCTGCAAGGGATTAACTAACGGCTGATTTTCTATCTCAGCAGCACTTACTTTTACGATATTCCCGGTACGTTCCCGCTGGGTGGTATTATAATACCCGGCATTGATGACCACTTCCTCCAGCGCATCAATAGAACTTACTAAAGTGATATCACCAGAAAAGGTTTCAGTTACCTGAACTTTAAATGCTTTAAATCCAATATAAGAGTACACCAGGGTATCCCCTACACTGGCGGTAATGGTATATTCACCATCCAGATTGGTCATAGTACCGGTAGATGATCCCGAGACAATGACATTAACTCCGGGAATAGGAACACCTTCCTTATCTGTTACGGTTCCGGTAATTTGTTGTTGAACAAAAAGTTTAGGTTTATAAGTAGAAAGATGATAAAAAGGGCTTGCATTCATCTTCCCTAAAAAGAAAAATGAACATAAAAGGGGTATTAGCACTGCAATATTGCAGCGCTTGTAATTATTTTTCATAATTTCGCTGTGGTTTTGTGTTACTTTAATAGTTCATCAAGCCATAAGCCTTCCCCAATGCTTCCAACACGCGGGAAGGCTTTTTTTAGCTTAAAGCCTAGCCTAAGGCTAATTCAAATGTGTGGTTTTGCTTTCTTTTATTCTTATAGATTTTATTTTAGATTACACAATCATTACATCATTTTAGGGCATACCTCACCCACCCATCACCACAGCAAAATTTAGGGTTTGCTGCGATTCCCGGAATAACCACTAGGAAGCTCCCAATGGATTACCAATAAAAAAGTAGGGTCTTAAAACTGCAAAACCAGTATTAATATTTATAAGAAGAAAAGCTTTGAATGAAGTCTAAAAAAAGAAAGGGCATGGTGACTTACTTATGCTATTGAGGCACTGGTATACCTGTGTACAATAAGCAAGCCCACGCCCGGGTCGTGAGCATTATGCTTATCCTCTCGTACACATAAAAATTACCAGTTTTCAATAGCGAGATTCAAAGCGAATGCTTCTAATATTTTACTTTAAGAAGTTTCGCAAATTAATAATTCAATGCTAATATAGCAATTTTATTAATTATGCGGATTTTTGTCCGCATAATTCTTATGTTAAAATTTTTCTTTTGTTCTATGCAAAAGATTTATAGGGACATTAATAGTTGTATTTCAGTTTGGATTAAAAATGCCAAATCAAATCGTGAATTTGCAATAAGTCATAATATTGATGAAAAAACAGTAAGACGATTATTAGATGAAAAAGAATATCGAATATCCATTGGTACTCTGCAGAAGATATGTGAATCCAGAAATCTTTCCCTTTCCGATTTTTTTAAATTAGTTGAAAAATTACGGTAAAATAAACGTTTACATGATTTTATAATTAATAACTTTTCATGTTTGTTGATTATTAAATTTTAAAATTCTTCTGTCAAAACTAAATATTACATTTAAATTATTCATTTTCTTTCCCGAGATTAGGATCAGTCGTTCAGTTTAGTAAATTTGCCTTTAACCAACTTTAGGTTTAAATACTAAAGGGCTTATTATTTCTAATCTGTAATATATGCTTTCAAGAGAAATACAAAATAAAGTTCAAAACTTATGGGATCGTCTCTGGTCGTCTGGATTTGCGAATCCTATATCAGCCATAGAACAAATTTCCTATTTGTTATTCATGAAACGATTGGAAAATTTCAATTCTTCTGTTGGTGATAATTATAAATGGAGTAATTACAGTAAACTCAAAAATGACAATGAGTTAGTTAGTAGAGTTAAAAATGTCTTTCAGTTCATTAAAACTGAATTAAGTAAGGAGGATGAACCTTTTGCTCAAGCAATGTCTAACGCTTCATTTGACATAGATAATCCAAACTTGCTTAGAAATGCTATTGAATTTATCGATTCTATATACGAGGATATCGATAATGAAATAAATAACAAGAATCAGCACTTTCATGATATACAAGGTGATGTTTATGAGCATCTTTTAAAACACACATCTGAGGCAGGAAAAAATGGGCAATTCCGAACCCCTCGGCATATCATTCATATGATGGCTGAATTACTTGATCCAGATTTGGATGGTAAAATTTTAGATTTAGCTTCTGGTTCGGGAGGTTTTTTGGTTGGAGCTTTTCAGTACCTAATCACCAAGTATTCTAAATCTGTTAAACCAGATGATGATGGTTTAATGAAAGGAACAGACGGAAGTAAACTAACCAAAAACCAAAGAAAGAAATTAGAGGAAGAGACTTTTTACGGTTTTGATATTGACCGAACTATGGTTCGTATTGGTGTGATGAATTTAATGATGCACGGCATCTCAAAACCTCATATTGTTTACTTAGATTCTCTATCTACTGCTTACGAAAAATGGGAAGCCGATCGTCTATCCATTACTTTAAATATAAGAGACAAAAGTTCTTTAGCAAATCCAGCTTTGCAAGGACAGTTTAAGTACATAATGGCAAACCCTCCATTTACAGGAAAAATTGATAGTCCTAGAGTAAGCGAAAATTTAGATCGTATTTACCCGCCTGCGTATGAAGATAGAGAAGAAACTAAACGCAAAAAACAAACAGTACAGTCTGAATTGCTATTCTTGGAAAGGATGGTTTACATGTTGGAGGAAGGCGGACGAGCTGCTGTTATTGTTCCGGAAGGAGTTCTGTTTAATTCAGGAAAAGCACACAAAGCGGTGCGTGAAGTTCTAATGACTGACTGTAATTTAGATGGTGTAATCTCAATGCCAAGTGGAGTTTTTCAGCCTTATACTGGGGTAAAAACTTCTATCCTATTATTCACAAAACGTAAATGGAAAAACGGTTCTGACAAACCACAAAACACAGAGGTATGGTTCTATGGAATGGATTCAGATGGTTACACCTTGGACTCTAACAGAAAAAGATTGAAGGAGTCTCCTTTACCCATGGTTATAGAGCATTGGAATAACAAACCGCGAGAAAATCAATCAGATAGAAAATTGATTCATTTTAATATTCCTTTCAAAGAAATTAAGGATAATGGATTCGAATTGAATTTCAACTTGTACAAGGACTTTATTTATGAACCACAGGAGTTTGAACCCTCTGAAAAGATTCTAAAGAAGATCACGGAATTGGAATTAGAGATTAACCAAGGACTTGAAGAGTTAAGAAATTTTTAGTGCTATGGAGTTTGTAGAATATACTATCGGTGAGCTAGCATTAGAAGTGAAAACAGGTAAAACACCTCCGACCTCCAATCCCGAGTATTTTGATGGAGAGAGACCTTGGATTGGTCCATCAGACTTAAAAGGACAGAAACTTGCTAACGATTCTGAAAGAAAAATTTCTGAAATAGCCTTGGAAGACAAGAAGGCGTTTTTATACCAATCAGGAACAGTCCTTATTTCTACGATAGGAGATATCGGGAAAACGGCAATTGTAAAAAAGCCTGTTGCGTCAAATCAGCAATTGACAGGAATACTAGTGAATGAAGAAATCATTCTTCCTGAATTATTTTATTACTGGATTAGATTGAATAAAAGGGTTTTGGAAAACAAGGCCAATACTTCAGTATTGTCAATGCTTAACAATAAACTCATCAAACGAATTAGAGTTGTTTTCCCAAAAGACTTTGAAGATCAATACAAGATTGTCGGTCGACTTAATAGAATCCAAGAACTCATTGATAAACGAGTAGATACAAATCAATTACTTGATAAATATATCCGATCTGTTTTCCTAGAGATGTTTGGTGACCCTGTTTTGGACAATAAAAAGATCGGAAAGAAGCCTCTTTCCTTTTTTGGTGAATGGAAAAGTGGAGGAACCCCTTCCAAAGACATTCCTTCCTTTTTCACAGGAAATGTACCATGGTACACATCTGGAGAATTAAATAATACTTTTTTAAAGGAAAGTCTAAAGAGAATTAGTGATGAAGCAATTTCAAACTCAAGTGCAAAATATATACAAAAGAATAGTTTATTGATTGGTATGGTTGATACCGCAGCCTTGAAATTAGGCATAACTACAACTATATCTGCATGTAATCAAAATGTAGCCTTTTCAAAATTAGATCCTAGCAGATGTACGACTGAATTCATCTATTATTCTATTCTTTTGGGTAAAGAATATTTTTTAACCAAAAGAATTGGAGCAAGGCAAAAAATATTAAGTGTTTCAAAAATTAAGAACCTTGAAGTCACAAATCCCAGTTTAGAACTTCAAAAAAGATTTACACATAAAAATGATTCAGTTGAAAAAATGAAAGGTTTATTAAACCAATCACTGAATTCATTAAAAACCCTTTTTCAAGCAACACTTCAAGATTCTTTTAATGAAGAAAGTCAAATAAACGAAGAGGAAGTATTTGAATCTCTTTTGCAAACATTCACTAAAGAAGACTTAAAACAAGGCGAACGTTTAGAACACCTTTTGAAATGGATTGATTGTAAAGAACCTCGATTCTCTGAGTTTGAATCTTATGATCTTGCTTGGGACAGGTTAAGAGAGTTGCTAGAAGATGGAAGCATTGAACAGGTATTGGATGGAAATGAAATAAAACTCAAAGTTGTAGAATGAAGCTTCTAAAATTACATATCAATTCAGATTATGGAAGTATTAAAGAAGGCTTTAAACTACAATTCAGAACTCCATATGAAGATCAAATTCCTAGTCAACTAGATTGGACTGATTTTCACCCTTTCTGTTTCGCAGGACTAAATGGAAGCGGCAAATCAAATGTTTTAGAAGCACTTGCTAATATCTTCTATCATATTGAGAGTTGTGCAAATGTCAATCAACCCGAAAACTTTCAAGACAATTTTAGGCCTGAAATCTGTAAACCCAATGCTTTTGGATTGGAGTATTATATATGTCAGGATAAGGAATATAAAATTGAGAATTTAATCAAGGTTTGTATTAGCAAGAAAGAAAAAAGAAAAAAGGATGATGGTCTTCCGGTAATGACTTATCAGCCCTTTCCCTTTGACAAGGAGCCTATACCCGTTTCAGTCGTTGCAGAAAAGTTTGCTTCCAAACCTGCACCTGCTAAACGTTATTTACCAGATTTGGTAATTGGGTATTCTTCGGGTGAAAATGAAATTTTAAGTATTCCGTTTTTGAAGACTCGTCTTCTTCACTTTGATGAATACCGAGTTGCTCTAGAAAAGAAAGCAGAATATAAAGAGCCCGAAAGTAGCTTGCTATACGTTGATTATGAAATGAGTCAAGCTGTTCTTTTAGCTAATTTAATATTTCAGAAAAAAGAAGTCCTAGAACCTTTGCACAAAGAATTGGGAATTGCTGATATTATTCGTTTTCGAATGAATCTTAATCTACATCTCCATGAGAACAAGAGGATTCTTGAACAATACAAAGAAGTTATAGATGCTTTTAAACGGTGTGCTACGACATGCTACGAAGAGAAAGATAAACTGACTCTAGATTTTTGGATAAACTCGGCTAGTAAAGAGACTTTCAAAGCCAACTTTTCAAACAACCCTTTTAAATTATTTCAGGCTTTTCAAATTCTTTATACCCTAAATTATCGAACCGTAAAACCTGAAATTAAATCAGATGTATATCAATCTAAAGGATTTTACACGGATGGGAAAGTACCAAATCCTGAACCTCAGGAAAAAGTATTCTTTTTTCTAGACTACTATATCAAGAAAAAATATCCTGATTCTAAAGAAGCTGTTCCATTGCTCATGAAAAATCTTTCAGATGGCGAACAACAATTTCTTCATACAATGGGGATTTGTCTGATGCTGAAAGACAAAAGTGCTTTGTTACTATTAGATGAACCTGAAACGCATTTTAATCCTGATTGGCGATCAAAGTTTATCCGAACTCTAAAGAAGAGTTTGGATCACTCACAAAGTAACAACCTTATGACAGATATTCTGATAACATCTCATTCGCCTTTCATTATTTCAGACTGCTATCCTGATAAGGTAATTGCTTTTGAAAAGAATAAACAACCGATAAATGCAAGGGATATGAACTTTAGAACGTATGGTACTTCCGTTGATATCATCATGGAAAACATTTTCAAAAAGCGAAATACAATTGGTGATCTTTCCAGAAAAGAAATAGAAGACATACAGAAGGATATTGCAAAAAGAAAGAAATTATCCCCTCAAGAAGTTCAGGAATATAAATTGCTTACAAACCATCTTGGTGATTCAATGGAAAAAATACTATTGTTCGCACGACTAAATGAATTAGAAGATACTGATGCTTAGAGTCTATAAGTCCATATCACATGACATTTACAAAGCTCATAACTTGATCGAGTATTTGGTTAATGAGGTATGGTGTAAGGCAGATAAAAAGCAATGTAAGAGCAAACTCAATGATGAACTAAAAGCCTTATACGAAGATCAACCCTGGTTTCAAGAACAGGTTAAGGCTATTTACAAAGTTTGTAAATCACTAACAATTCAGGAAAAAGAGGATTTTAAAAATGCATTTGCCCACAATAATAGGATTGAAGAACTATGTGCTGGAACAATTACTCCTATAGCCCTGAGTACTCTAAATGAAGGTCTAATCAAAGTCCTAAAACCTTTCTTCAAAGAGCTATACACCAGATTTTTAGGTTGGAAAGTAATTCGGGATACATATGGAGAAAAGAAAACCTACTATGATGAATTGAACTTGAAGAATGGTTTCGTTGATTGCCCTTGCTGTGGTTTCGGGGACTTGAAGACAATTTACTCAAAAGGGAGGTCAGCATTTGACCATTACCTTCCACAAAAACACTATCCCTTTTCTTCAACGAATTTTAACAATCTGGTTCCAATCTGTACAACTTGCAATTCAGATGAAAAAGGAGAAGTAGATGTACTCAAGGAGGGCAAACCAGCTTATTATCCCTTTGCTAAAACTCATCCAAGTATTGAAGTAACTGTTAATGTGGACAAAAAAGCCTTAAAAAAACTAATTGAACCAACAGACGATCTAAAAAGTAAAATCACCAAATCGGAAATCAAAGTAGATTTTAATTTGAAAGATGATAAAACTGAATCGTGGGATAGAATATTTGACATCAAATCAAGATACTTTGAAAGAATTAGCAGTAATAGAATTGGTTGGTTTACTAAAGTTGACAAACATTACAGAAAGTATAAAGAAAAGATTAATAATTACTCAGTAGAAAATGCCTTTGATGACGTAATAGAGGATGATTCTGATGATCAGTTGGGCTTCTTAAAAGCACCTTATTTAGAAAGTTTAAAATCTAATAGGCATTTAGTAAAAGCGATTGGAGAGGTGGCTGGAAGCTCGAAAATTAATGATTAGCCAACGCAAGTTCAAGCACATTGCATTCCTCGTTCCTGCGGTTGCAAAGAGCTTTCTCGCCAACGCTAGAAACGAAATTAAAGAAATAAACAAAACTACAATTTAGACCATAACCGCATTTTTGGCTTAACCAGCTTCTTTAGAGATAATAATCTTATTGCAGGTAGTATTATAGAAGTTGAGGTATCCCAAGAACAAATAAAAATTAAACTAAACAACATTGAGCCAGTATTAGAGAACGAGGAAGAAGAGGACGATGAAACTTTATCGATATGTCGGGCTTATCCTCCCAAATGAAAGGTAATATTGGCGAAGATTGGGCAAAAGAAATCATTTTATTGTACAGCCAGGGCTTGCTCAATGTCTACAAACCTGTAATTGATGATAGGGGGATCGATCTCATCGTATTAAAAGAAAAGCTCTACACACCAATCTATTTACAGGTAAAAACACGCTTTAATGTACACAAACGTAACCGTTTAATCTTAACCATTAACGGCAACACCTTCAAACCCCATCATTCCTATTATATCGTTGCATTTAGCTTCGATCAAAGCAAAATGAAAATGAGTGATAAGATACTACTTATCTCTTCGGAAGAAATCCCAACTTTAGGCAGTCAACTTTCAGATGGTAATTGGCGTATTAGCGTGTCTATGACCGGTGGCAAAACCACCGGGAAATATAAAAATTATTTAGTGAGCAAAGAGGAGTTTGTAAACACACTTTTAGAACGTATAGAAACCATTAGTTCGATTATAAAGTAAATGTTCTATTTATAAAGACTAACAGCCGATTCTAGCTTCCTTTTGATGTTTCTTCTAAGAACCCGTGGTG
The DNA here is from genome assembly GCF_027594425.1 of Zunongwangia sp. HGR-M22. Taxonomy (NCBI): domain Bacteria; kingdom Pseudomonadati; phylum Bacteroidota; class Flavobacteriia; order Flavobacteriales; family Flavobacteriaceae; genus Zunongwangia; species Zunongwangia sp. HGR-M22. The sequence continues at coordinate 1,202,642 of NZ_CP115159.1, read as the reverse complement.
CCAATACTTCCAGGCTATCACCAAAACCTAAAAGCTATCGCTCCAATTAAAAGTTATGATTTACTACATCATACCTATCTATTTTAAAAATGATCATTGAAATTCTTTGAGTTCTAACTTAAATTAAAATACACTCAGCCTCACACATTGAGGCTTAGCAATTAAAATTTCAACTATCAAGCCTCTTTCTCAAATCCTCCATATCCTTACTTATTTTATCTTCTAAAACACGAGCATAAATTTGTGTCGTTGCTATTTTGGTATGTCCCAATAGTTTCGATACTGTTTCTATAGGCACTCCGTTGCTTAAGGTTACTGTGGTCGCAAAAGTATGTCGAGCCATATGAAAGGTTAAGTTCTTTTTAAGGCCGGCAAGAATAGCAAGTTCTTTAAGGTATAAATTTACTTTTTGATTGCTGCATTGTGGTAATAACGTATCAGTAACCTGGGTAATAGGATGATCTCTATACTTTTCTAAAATTTTGAGAGCTGGTGCTAGTAAAGGTACTTTAACAGCGCTATTCGTCTTATTCCGTTTTGTTATAATCCAGGCTTTTCCATCTATTCCTACACTTATTTCATCTTCCAATAATTCTATCAAATCTCCGTAGCTTAAACCTGTATAGCAACTAAAGATAAATAAGTCCCGAATGCGATCTAGCCGATCAAGCGGAATCTCCATATGTTGTAGATTTGACAATTCGTTCTTAGAAAGAAAATCCCGCTCCCTTTTTTCAAAGGTCATTTTCCATCGTCTAAAGGGATCTTTATCGAGCCATTCTAAATGAAAAGCCAAGGTTACCATTTTACGCAAGCGCTGGATATGTTTCATCACCGTATTATGGCTCATCGCTTTATGATGACCTTTGGGATAGTAATTAAAAAGAAAAGCTTCAAAATCACTCAGAAACTTATAGTCTAATTGTGAGAGGTAAATATTTGTTGTCCGCAGCCTTTGATGTACATATTCCTTAATATACTTCTCACTTACTTTAAAATTCCGAATACTCCCGGCACTATGCGTATTCCTAATTTTATCCTGATGATATTCGATAAGCTCATTTAAGGTTTTGGAACTCCCTCCTTCCCCATTGAATTCAGCTTTAACCAAATCTGAAGTAATCAACTTTCCTTTGAATTTAAGATCTTGATAAATTTGATGGAATCTTGCATAATTCTGATCTAGGAATTCATTGATCTCAAGGGTTTTCTTAGAATTCCCTTTTAAGCGCTTCGTTTTAGAATTCCAAAGATCTATTGAAGCATATCGCTTTAAACTAATATTGGCCCGTTTCGAATTTACGGTAATACGGGCATAGATTAGACTTTGATTATTTTTGACTTTCTTTTTATTAAGCCAAAAAACTACCGAAAATGTTTTTGATGTACGCATAATAATGCATTTTTAAAGTGAATAATTCAGTTTCTGGAAGTCAAATCCACCTTTAAAAATTATAACATCTAAAATCTATAAAATACACCTGAGGTGTACTTTTAATTTAGAGGTATACTTTAGCTACCAAATAGAATGAAATCATACCATTTTAAATGTTCCTCTAAAAACGCGAAAACCACGCAATTCCTAGGATTTGCGTGGTTTTATAATCATTTATCTTCTTCAAAAGTGACCCCCGCAGGATTCAAACCTGCAACCTTTATTATTTGATTTCATTTAAAGATAAATAGGTCAAATGAATTTAAAAATCATCATAAAAAAAGAAACACAAAAGGACTTCCTCATATATTGAAAAAAATATCATCCGTTTAATTTTAAATCAACAAACATCAGGATTTATAATATATCTTTCAACTTCTCCATATCGTCCGAAATTTTGGAATCAATTACCCTTGCATAAATTTGAGTTGTGGAAAGCTTTGTATGTCCCAGAAGTTTAGATACTGTCTCAATTGGGATTCCGTTTGACAAAGTTACCGTGGTTGCAAAAGTGTGACGAGCTACATGAAATGTAAGCCTCTTTGATATTTTGGATTGCTTTGCTAACTCTTTTAAATACTGGTTGATTTTCTGATTGGAATATACAGGGAGTAAAAACCCACTGACTTTAGATTCACTTTGATATTTTTTGAGAATGGCTTTTACCCTCGGCAGCATCGGTACTTTAAAAAGTTTGCCGGTCTTTTCTCTCTCTTTTACAATCCAATTATTCCCATCAATACCTTTTACAATATGTCTTCGTTCCAATGATTTAGCATCGCCATAAGATAATCCGGAATAACAGGAAAATATAAAAATATCTCTTGTTCTGGATAGGGTTTCTCTTTCCAGATTTAAGTTTGCCAAAGTTTCAATTTCTCTTTGAAGCAAATAATCTCTTTCCTTATTCTTAAAATGCAACGAATATCTCGCAAAAGGATCTTTTTCGATCCATTCCATTTTTAAAGCAAGATTGCTTAGCTTTTTTAAGCGTTCCAAATGTTTCATCACCCCATTATTGGTTGGTCGTCGTCGATGTGTTTTTGGTTTATAATTGCGAAGGAAATGTTCAAAATCAGTGATAAAACGATAATTAAGTTGTTTTAGATAAATATCTTTGGTATTCATCTTCTTGTTCAGGAATTCTAATACGTACTTTTCAGTCGTATAGTAGTTTTTCATCGTTCCTGGTTTTAATACCGAAGTCATTTTGGTATTATGATAGGTCATAAGTTCGGCTAAAGTCTTATAGGAATCATCTAATCCCAAATAACGAGCTTTAATGCTTTTAGCGCTTAAATGCTTATTTTCTTCCTGAAGTTGCCTAAAGGCCTCGTAAATTTTATTGAAGATACGATCTAAGGATTTGTTAACCTGTAAACTCTCTTCGCTATAGCCTTTTAGTCGGCTACGCTTCTCATTCCAGAGGTTTAGAGTAATCCTGCGTTTAAGACTGAGTTCAATACGTTCTCCATTTACGGTAATCCGTGCATACAACGGAGCAGTACCATTTTTTGCTTTTGACAATTTTGGAGTAAAAATAATTCCAAAACTTACGGCATTTTTCATAGTGTTTCGTTTTCAAATTAGACAAAAAGGCGTGAAAACGAAAGTCAAATCAATATGAGCTACAATATACTTAAAAAAAGGTCACCGAATAGGTCACCGAATCGGACTCATTTTTAATGATTGCAAATGATATGATAAAGTACCTTAAAAGTAAAAAAACCTTGAAAATCAATAGATTAACAAGGTTTTTGATGCCATTTATATATGGCCTAAGTCGGGATGACAGGATTTGAACCTGCGACCCCACGCCCCCCAGGCGTATACGCTACCAGACTGCGCCACATCCCGATTTAAGAAGCACAAATTAAATAGTATAGTTTATATTTTCCAAAATATTTTATAAAGATATAATTGAAAGATTTTAAAATTATTTTATTACTTTTTAGCAAAATGCTCCATAAAATGATCGGGATGTGCGCCTGTTCTTTCATTATTGTCTAACGAATCAATTTCCTTCACCTCATCTACCGATAATTCAAAATCAAAAATAGCAGCATTTTGTTCAATTCGATCTTGATGAACACTTTTTGGAATAGTAATCACTCCTTTTTGCAAATCCCAGCGAAGGACTATATGGGCAGGCGATTTTCGATGTTTTTCAGCAATATTTTTAATAATCTGATTATCTAAAATTTGTCCACGCATTAATGGTGACCAGCCTTCGTACTGAATGTTTTTTTCAGCGCAATAATCAAGCATATTTTGCTGAAGCAATTTTGGATGAAACTCATTCTGCAGCACCATTGGTTTTATACTTCCGTTTTCGATAACTTCATCCATTTGATGTTCTACGCAATTACATAAACCAATAGCTTTCACTTTACCAGACTTGTAAATTTCTTCCATTGCGCGCCAAGTTTCAGTTAAAGTATCGGGTACCGGCCAATGGATTAAATAAAGATCCAAATAATCCAAATTCAATTTTGCCAAGCTTTTATCAATCGCTTTCAAAGTACCTTCATAACCTTGATCATCGTTCCAGACTTTACTTGTTATAAAGACATCCTCCCTATATAATCCGCTTTCTTGAATGGCTTCTCCTACACCATCTTCATTTTTATAAAAACTAGCTGTATCGATATGGCGATATCCAGCATTTAAAGCGTAATTTATAGCATTTTTCACCTCTGCACCATCTTTAGTTTTATACACCCCCAGCCCTAAATAAGGCATTTTTAAACCATTGTTAAGACTTACAGTCCCATTCACATCTGTAATTTTCATATACTTTTTCTTTAGTCTAAGATCGAAAATTTGGATTGAAAATTAAAATGATATATTAACAGATAAATGCATCGCACACGAGTAATTATTCGTTTTTTTGTTATCGCTTTAAAATGAAACAATTCTTGCTATCTATTCTACATTAACGATGTTATGAACAAAAGTATGCCCTACGAAATACTTTCGATTTCTAATCTCGATAATAAGCCATTAAACCTGGGGTATTATTTAGACAGTGATATTATCTCTACTAAATTAAATTGCGTATATAATGCCGAGCAAGCGATCTCCTTCATTAAAAAATTTAGAACACATATAATTTTTATAGACCTAGATAGTTTTAAAGACGATGGTTTAGAAGAACTGGAAAGCATTTTTTCGTTTACCACCGCCATTCCGATTATAATTATTAGCAATAAGCTAAATCAAAAATTTAGAATGTTATGTTTAGAAAAAGGTGCATCAGACTATCTTGTAAAAAAACATTTAGATTCATTTGCTATTTACAATGCGCTGAGACAAAATATTGATCGTCCCAATTATTTTAATGCCTTAGAAGAAGCAAAATCGAGCTACAATCAATTATTTCAATTGTGTCCTCAGCCAATATTTGTTTACGATCTTGAAACTTTACGTATTATTGATATTAATGAAGCCGTTCTAAGAAAGTATGGGTACACTTATCAGGAGTTTTTATCCAAAACAATGGATGATATTCGATCTGATGATACAATCACTGAGACGGTAAAAAAAGCATATGAGAATAATAAGTATTTAAGAAAAAGCTACCGTGGCATTTTAAAGCATTGTACTAAAAATGGTGAATTATTAGATGTAGAAGTGCATACCAGCATAATCACTTTCGGAGGAAAACAAGCAAGAATCGTAATTGCGATCGATATAACAAAACAACTTACTTACATTAAAGCCATAGAAAATCAAAACAAAAAACTAGAAGAAATTGCTTGGACCCAAAGCCACGTAGTTAGAGCTCCTTTAGTAAGAATGATGTCTTTAGTGTATATGCTTGGCGAGAATTTTGAAGATAATACCGATTTCTATTTAAAAGAAATAACCAAATCTGCTGAAGATCTTGATCAAATTATTCATGAAATTACGGCAAAAACAAATCCAGATTTTGAAATTTAGATAATCTAACAGAAAATTCCCTTCAAAATCTCTAATTAGAATCCTTTATCTAATAAATTTACTCATTAAATTGTTATAAATTTTTATATTCATAGTACCCAAATTTCATGAGTAAACTATGTATGCTACCAAAATGAATCTATTAAAGAAATCTACCTTCAATTACTTAACAGTAATTTTATTTTATTTATGCTTGCAAACTAATGCATTTTCGCAGAATTATAGTTCAGATGAATTGTTTACAATGGCTAGAGAAGCTGCTTTTGAGGAAGACAATTATCCAAAAGCAATTAAATTATCTAAGCAAGCTCTAGTTCAAAGTCCAAATTATACGGGTATTCGTGTTTTTTTAGGTAGATTGTATACTTGGAGCAAGAACATAGATAGTGCTCGTGTTGAATTTGAGAAAGTCCTAAAAAACAATCCAGGTCACGAAGATGGATCTTTTGCTTATGGAAGTTTAGAATACTGGAATGATGACTCAAAAAAAGCTTTAAATATTATAAATAATGGTTTAGAAGCGCATCCGGATTCTGAAAATTTATTACTACTGAAAGCAAAAGTACTTAAAGATCTAAAAGAATATAAATTAGCTCAGGAAGCAAATAGCCGACTTTTAAAAATCAATCCCGGTAATACTGAAGCTCGTTCTTTAAGTCAGCGCTTAACGACTCTTTCAGCAAAAAATCAAATTGGATTAACTTACGATTTTGTTTATTTTGATGAGCAATTTGATGATCCATGGCATCTTTCCAGTATCGATTATAGCCGGCAAACAAAATTAGGGTCTGTAGTTGCAAGAGTAAATTATGCAAACAGATTTCGCACCAATGCTTTTCAGTTTGAAGTAGATGCTTATCCCAGTATTTCTAAAACATTTTATGCATACGTAAATGCAGGAATTTCAGATAAAGAAGGAATATTCCCAGACTATCGCGCGGGATTTTCATTATATGCTAATCTCCCATGGGCAATGGAAGCAGAGGCTGGCTTTAGACTCCTTGGCTTCGATGATGAAACTTGGATTTATACCGCTTCTGTAGGGAAATACTATAAAAGCTTTTGGTTTAATTTCAGGACTTTTTTAACGCCTTCAAACAGTTCAGTATCTCAATCTTTTAGTTTAATTACTCGTTATTATTTAGGAGGTGCTGATGATTATCTAAATTTAAGAATTGGTACAGGTCTTTCCCCAGATAATCAAACCAACAATATTTTATATAATAACGGAAATCAATATCGTTTAAAATCGAATAATATTTTTCTGGGCTATCGTAAGACATTATGGTCTACAAATGTAGTTTTTATTGAAGGCGGACTAGAGAATCAGGAATATAGACAAGGAGAAACTGGCAATCAGTTTACAATTGGAGTAGGATATTTAAAACGTTTTTAAAATGCTAAAAAAGCGTTTAAAACACATCATCTTAATTTTAATATTATTAACTCCGGTTTTTATGTTTTTGGCGTGGTTTTTTACGCCCAAAACAAAGATGGTTGCAGCCATTATAGATAAAACTGTTTTAACTAAAGAGGGCCAGGAACATATTTCTTTAGACTGGATTCTTAATTATAAAAAATACACCAAAACTTCAACCAAATTCTATAAAAGAAGCGCAGATTATTTTGGTTTTTTCCCGAAACAAAATGAAGAATTTGAACTTAAAGGTCTAGAACGATTCCCTTCAAACAAAATTGAACAACTAAGCAATGATGCCGATTTGGTGTATTTTACTGATACCTACGGAATTTATACCAACGAGTGGTATGAGCAAAAAAATCAAACAGAGCGATCGGGTATTGTGTATGGCGGATTGAAGGAGAATGATATGGAGTTGCTTCAGAAAATGAAAGATAAAAACAAATTGGTTATTACCGAGTTTAATACGTTTGCATCCCCTACCGCTTTCGATATCCGTAGAAAATTTGAACGGACTTTTGGTATCCAATGGACAGGCTGGACTGGTCGTTATTTCGATAATCTGGATACTTTGGTTAACAAAGAATTACCGCGTTGGCTTATTAAAAATTACTTAAATCAACATGGTAATAAATGGCCGTTTAAAAAATCGGGAATTGCTTTTGTACACGAGAGTGACCAGGTAACCATTTTAGAAGACAGTATACACTTAGAACGTGAAATCCCGCAGATTTTAAGTAATGACTACGGAAGAAAACGCTTCTCCCTGCCAGAGGAAATGAAATATCCATTTTGGTTCGATATTGTTCAAAACAATTCGGCAATCAATAAAACCGCTGCAAATTATAAGCTTTTTACCACTGAAAAAGGCAGCCAGGAATTAAAGAAATATGGTATTCCAAATTCGTTTCCAGCGGTAACTTATCATGTAGATAACGATTACGAATTTTATTATTTTTCCGGAGATTTTTGCGATAATCCAATTACCATGGGAACCTCATATTTTAAAGGAATTGGTGTTTTTAAGCGATTATTTTATAATGATAGGGATAAAACTGAAAGAGCTAGCTTCTTCTGGAAATTTTACCGCCCAATGCTTCAAACTATTTTAGAAGATTACCAAGCAAAAATTAGCAGCAAAAATAACGAATCTTAGTTGGCATATTTCGCATAAACTGAATCCGGAATTATTTTCCCTCCGTTGGTAATTATCGCGTTCTTTTGCTTAAATCCATTGTAAGCATCCAAAATGCTTTGTTGCTGCTCGGGATCGTTTACTGGTCTCGATCCCATATTTTCAAGAATCTCATACAGGCGATCACCATTAAGATGGTATTTTCCAACTATGTAGTCTTTCATATTTACTTTTGTTTGGATTAATGGAATGCGATGAACATTTCTAAAATTTACCACAGTGTCTAAGCCTTTTCCTAACCAACTATAGTTTTCGGGAAGATCCATTTTATAATTCGATTTCAGCAAATTTAAAAGACTGGGGGTAACATCTTGGTGTGAGGATATCGAAGCTATTTCTGAAGTTCTGCTAAGCATTGGAGAATACATAATTAAAGGTACATGATATCGATCTATAACAGTAGCCATCGGGATTTCGGGTAAACGGTGATCGCCTGTTATTAAGAAAATAGTATTCTCAAAATCTGGTCTTTTCTTGTAGCTATCAAAAAATTCTTTCAGCATTTCATCGGTATACAAAATACTGGCGTATTGATCGCGATAAGAACGGTAATCTTGCTTTTGAGAATCGGTAAACTCCAATTGCTCCATACGCTGTTCAAAGCGATCGTAATACTCCTGCTGATGATTAATTTTAAAAGGGTTATGGGACGATACTGTAAGTAAAACGCCTAATTGTGGCTTTGCAGCGCTATCTGAAGGTCTTGTTTTTAAATATTCTGTATAAAGTGCTTCATCATCATATCCCCAGGTAAATCCGTTTATTTCTGGTAATAATCCTTCTTTTGTAGAAAACTCATCTTTGTCGATTAGATCATCAATATTATTTCTTCTTAAATACAGTTCCATATTATCGAAACTCGCATTACCACCGTAATAAAAAGAGGTTTCATAACCATTATGCTTTAAAAGATTAAGTAACGAAAGCTGATCGGGCATTTGTTCTCCCAATCCCAAATAACCACTTTGCGCAAATGGCAGTGATCCCAAAATAGAAGGTAGTACAGCAAAAGTACGCCCACCCTGACTAAGAAAATTTTTCCAATACAAACTCTTAGTAGAAAGCGAATCTAAGAAAGGCGTCCAGTTTCCTAAATATGCACCTTTATTTGTAAATGCGCGTCCTAAACCTTCGACCAAAACAATAATAATATTCGGCTTTTTTTCATTCAAATTAAAAAACGGAGAAAGAACATCGCTATCTAATTCGATGTGATAAAATGGATAATTTACTTCATCTAAATATTCAAATGCGACAATCGAGTTATCAAGATTATCGTAAATACCAATATAATTATCAGCATAAATATCTACATCGTAATCTGTTTTTGGGAAAAAGTAATAATAGAAGCTCGTAAAAAAATAATCAGATTTATTGGTGACCAGATTACTAGCATAAGTGGTTTGTAAACTTATCTGCTCCCATCCTGAAATGTCTGGTGTAAAAAATACAATAACAGAAGCTAAAGGATAGATCACGGAGACAAACAATGGTAATTTTATGAATTTTGGTAACCACCACAAAATAGCTATACAAAAACCAATAACGACTAAAAATTGAAGTATCGCTATAAAACTCAATCCACCAGAAGCTCCCAATGTTTGCTGAACATCTCCTAAGGAGTAACTAAAAAGATCTGCCCCAAGTAAGTTTAAAGAAGTAGTAAAATATAAAACCAAACCGGTTTGTATAACTGCTGCGATACAAATAAAAGTTTTAAAAATAGCTTTAGCCGATTTAGGATGAATTACATAAAGAATCGCATAAAAAATATAACAGAAAACGCCCAATTTCAGCCAAAGTAGAACATCCATCCAGCAGCTGTAAAACAGTAAATCGAAGAAGTTTTCTGGTAAAGAATGCAATGCTTCATTGTACAAAAGCTCTAAAATACTTAGCAGAAATAACAACAAAAGCCAAACTAGTGAAATTGAAAAAAAATCTCTGGTAGCATTTATCAATTTCTCTCTAAAACTTAGATGTTCAAATTGTTCCTGGTACATGCAAGTATTTTGTATACTACCAAAATATTAAAAAAACACCTCAATGTTAAAGAAACTGCATAAAAAAAAAAGGATTCCGACCTAAAAAAATCGAAATCCTTTAATATTTCCTATAATAATTTACGCTAAACCGTTTTTACTTTTAATTCTTTACGGGTTGGTTTTGCTTCTGCATTAAGAGGCGTTCCGTACAAATCAAAGTCGGCAGCATCTGTTATTTTAATATCGTAATATTCGCCAGTTTTCAGATAAATTTCCGTAGCATCAATTAAGACTTCATTATCTACATCTGGAGAATCAAATTCGGTTCTACCAATAAAATAATTTCCTTCTTTTCTATCGATGATCACCTTAAAGGTTTTCCCAATTTTCTGCTGATTCAATTCCCAGGAAATTTGAGACTGAATTTCCATGATCTCATTAGCGCGCTCTTGCTTAACGTCGTCTGGAACATCATCTTCAAGATTATAAGCATGTGTGTTTTCTTCGTGAGAATAAGTAAAACAACCCAAACGCTCAAAACGCATTTCTTTAACCCATTCTTTTAATTCCTGAAAATGTGCTTCGGTTTCTCCCGGATAGCCAACAATAAGAGTTGTTCTAATCGCCATCTCTGGTACTATTTCACGGAATTTATATAGAAGGTCTGTGGTTTTTTTGTGAGTAGTACCTCGACGCATCGACTTTAATAGCTCATCTGAAATATGTTGTAACGGGATATCAAGGTAGTTACAGATCTTAGGCTCACGCTTCATGATCTCTAATACATCCATAGGGAAACCGGTTGGGAAAGCATAATGTAAACGAATCCATTCAATACCTTCAACTTTCACCAAATTCTCTAGTAATTCAGCCAAATTTCTTTTCTTATAAAGATCAAGACCATAATAAGTAAGATCCTGCGCGATAAGAATTAACTCTTTTACACCGTTTGCCGCCAGTTTTTTAGCTTCAGTCACCAAATGTTCGATTGGCGTAGATTTATGACCACCGCGCATTAACGGGATAGCACAAAAACTACAAGGACGATCACAACCTTCAGCAATCTTTAAATAGGCATAATTTTTTGGTGTTGTAGTTAAACGCTCACCAATAAGCTCATGTTTGTAATCGGCTTCCAAGGCTTTTAGCAAACCAGGAAGTTCTGTAGTACCAAAATATTGATCTACATTAGGAATTTCCTTTTGTAGATCTGGCTTATAACGCTCACTTAAGCATCCGGTTACAAAAACCTTATCTACATCGCCCTGCTCTTTTTTCTCTACAAACTCTAAAATTGTGTTTACCGATTGTTCTTTGGCATTGTCTATAAATCCGCAAGTGTTTATTACTACGATGTTACCTTCTTGCTCGTGAACAACCTCTTTATTATTCGCTTTTAACTGCCCCATCAACACCTCGCTGTCGTAAACATTTTTACTACAACCAAGGGTTACTACATTTATCCTGTTCTTTTTTAGCGATTTAGTCCTCATGTACAATCTTCGTTTAGGAGTGCAAAAGTAGTGAAGATGAACGAAATACTAAGGATCTCATGGAAAAATTAGCGCTTTCACTCTATTTATAGCTTTTAATCTTCTTCAGTATTGGATTCTTCTTTTGGTTTCTTCCAAAGGCTCAAGCAAATACCTGCTGAAATTAATAAGGAAACTACAATGCCTACAATTAAAATTCCGTAGCCATCTCCTGTTAAACGATCCATATCGTAATCCATAAATAGAAATAGATAGCCAATAAAAAGTATATCCAGAGTAAGTTGTATAATCCAGTACGCAGTTTTTCCTTTACGGGTTAGCTTTTTAACGATAAGTAGGTCTAACATAAAATAATTCTAATCTTTGATTTTGGTTTCTTAAAACGGTGCAGAAATTCAATTATTATTTAAGAAAATAAAAAATCAATTTATCAACCTTCTAATTTTAACTATCTCATTGTAAATTAAATTAGCTAAGGCATACCCATAAAACATTTATCAGAAAATTATTCAATATTTCGAGGCAAGCCCCGTAGCATTTGATCACGATTATCGAGTAAACTATAAAATAGTTATTCCTAGTTGCTTTTTAACTTCTTCGGAAAATAATTGCTGAAGTCTTTTGGTTACTTTCCCAATTTCATCTCCAAAATTCAAAATTTTATCTGGAAAATGTAGATTCTTAATAGCAGTGATCTGAGTAGTTGTTCCGGTGATAAAAACTTCGGTTACTTCATCTAATTCTGAAACCGAAAGCGCTTTTTCAACAATTTCAATATTGTTCTCTTTACACAATTTTATCAATAAATTTCGGGTAATTCCCGGTAAAATAAAATGTCCTTTTGGATGCGTATAGACCGTTTTATTTTTGACAAAAAACAGGGAAGAATGCGAACCTTCAGTAAAAAAACCGTCTCTAATCATTATATTTTCAGCAAAACCACCTTTTTTAGCTTCGGTATTAGCAAGAATATTGGCCATTAAGGAAACCGATTTTATATCGCAACGATGCCAACGCAGGTCGTTTGACACCACCACATCCTTAAATTCCTGCTGAAAACCTTTAAGATTGGTTTTATAGGCATACATAAGCACTGTAGCATCGTATTTTTCAGGAAAAGAATGTGTTCTTGGCGCCATTCCCCTGCTCACCTGAATGTAAATTGCGCCGTCTTCCTGGTTTAATTCAGCCAGATCGATCCCTTTTAAAATTAGTGCTTCAAAATCACCAATATTGCATTTCAGCTCGACTTCATTTAGAGAATATTTTAATCGGTCTAAATGTTCCTTCAGCAAAAACAACTTTCCGCTGTAAAAAGGAATGACTTCGTAAATGCCGTCACCAAACAAAAAACCACGATCAAAAACAGAGATTTTCGCCTCTTCAGGCTTCAGCCATTCTCCATTTAAATAAACTTTGCTGGGGTAAGTTAGCTTCATATTGAAATGCAAAACCTAAAAATAAACTATTGTTGGGTATAAAAAAACTGCCCCGTAAAAAATTTTACGAGGCAGTTCTTAATTTTGATTTTAGATCGAAATCGACTAAGTTTTTAAAAATCTTATTCGGTTTCCTTTAAAAGTTCTTTTACCGCGGTTTGCAGCTGTGGATCTTCTCCGCTTAAAAATTCGTTATAAGGTAAAGCTACTTCGATATCAGGCTGCAATTCCATATTTTCAGTTGGTTCTCCTTCGGCTCCGATAGTGGCCACCATAGGGATCCCAAAAACGATCGAAGGATCTATTTGTCGCTCCCACCAAACTGCCGTACCGGTGCCGGCAACAGGCATTCCTACCAGTTTGCCAATTCCGTTTTGTTTGTACACATAAGGGAAGATAAAAGCATCACTATAGTTTCCTTCGCTCATTAGAACAATGCTTGGCTTTGTCCATCTAGCCATTGGTTCACCACCGCTAATCACTTCTCCCTGTGGCGCGAATTTTAGATATTCTTCTCCGCTTAAAAAAGTATTAAGATCGTCGTGTAACCAACCACCACCATTAAAACGAGTATCTACCACAAGACCTTCTTTTTCTAAATTCTTACCAAGTGCATTTTCAAAAACATCTCTAAAACTTCCGTCATTCATTCCCTGAATATGTACGTAGCCCAATTTACCATCACTAAGGCTATCGGTTTTGCGCTCCATAGTTCTTACCCAACGTTTATACATTAAACTACGAATAGCTCCTTCTGAAACCGGTTTAATAGTTTCTTCAAAAGTTGAATTGCCACTCCTAATCGTTAGCAGTGTATTTTTATCCTGAATATTATTTAGATACTTATTCCAGTTTTCATCAGATTCGATGGTTTTGCCATTGATCTTTGTAATAATATCACCAGCTTTTATTTTACTATCGGCATTATCTAGTGGCCCTCCAGAAATAACTTCGGAAATTTTAATTCCGTCGCCCATATAAGATTCGTCATATAACAATCCTAAAGAAGCAGTGTGATCTCCGTTAGCGCCTGAAGCATAATAACGCCCACCGGTGTGGGACGCATTCAATTCGCCTAAAAGTTCACTTAACAATTCCTGAAAATCGTAATTATTGTTGATATGCGGTAAAAACTTAGCGTATTCATCATGGTACATTTGCCAATCGATACCATGAATTTCTGGATCATAGAATTTCTTGGTTACTTGTCTCCACATGTGTTTAAACATATATTCTCTTTCTGCAGCAGCATCTATTACCATATCTCCGTTAATGGCAATATTATCTACTTTACCACTTTCAGCATCCACTTTTACCAATCTGCCGTTATTACTCAAAAATAATGATTTCCCATCTTCGCTAATTTCGATTCCGCTTGGCGAACCGCCCATTTTAGCCAAGATCTTAGTTTCTCTTGTTCTAGGTTCAGTTACCCAAAGGTCATATCCTTTTTCAAATGAAGCCAGGTAAAAAACCTTACTCGCATCTTTATTTAGCACATAATCACTAATGCTAGCCGAATTGATCGTAAGTTTTACTTTACGGATATCCAGATTATCAAAATCGAGCTTTAAAGGCTCGTCTTTTTTATTATCTTTCTTCTTTTTAGACTTTTTATCGTCTTCTTCAGCTTTTTCCTTTTCTTCTTTCTCCTTTTTCTCACGCTCTTCTAAAAGCTTGAATTCTTCTTCGCTTAAAGTGTAACGATCGTAAGCTTTTTGGTCGAAAAAAACCGCATAGATATCCTGCTCTGTACTTCCCTGTAGTGCTAAAGATTTTCTACCTTCACGACTACTGGCGTACGTCATCATCTTACCATCCATTGCCCATTTGGCATTCGATTCTCCAAATCCGCTATTCACTGGATGAAAAATTTTACCACTACCATCAGCTTTGACCAAGGCGGTATTGTTAAGGAAGAAATAGCCTTTTTGATCGTCTACCATTAACCAACGGCTATCTGGACTCCATTGAAAAGACCAGTCTCCATCGCTGTAAGAATGATTTCTACCTTCAGGAAGAATAACTCTTTTCTTACCCGATTTTAGATCCATTACCTTCAAGATATTTCGCTCTTCTACAAAGGCGATTTTGGATGAATCTGGGGCTATTTTTGCCTGAAATTCTTCAGCTTCAGTATTAATTAATGGCTTGATATCTACAATGGTCGAAGCATAAAAATATTCTTCCTGAGGTCGATTTAACGTCGCTTTATACACATTCCAGCTACCATCCCTCTCTCCGGAAAAAATAAGTTCTTTTCCATTTGGAGACCAACTGATCATTCGCTCTTGCGTAGAGGTATTGGTAATTCTTTTGGTACGAGAATCATCTACACCCGTAACAAAAACTTCCCCACGGTTTACAAAAGCAATCTCTTTATTGTTCGGACTAACAGCAAACTCGGTTACGCTGCTTATATCCATATTTTTGATAGCTTCAAAAGCAGCATCATCCAAAACTTTGATCGCCAATTTTTTAGGCTTAGATCCTGGCATCAATGTATAAACCTCTCCTTTCCAAGAAAAAGACAGTTTATCATTATCTGAAATACTTAAATGACGAACCGGAAAATCTTTAAAATTTGTCAGTTTTTCTTCTGAACCGGAATTTAGGGTTTTCACGTAAAGATTTTGTGTACCGTCTTTTTCATTCAGATAAAATACTTTTGAAGCATCTGTACTGAATACCGGCTCGCGATCTTCACCTTCAAAATCACTAATTTGCTTATACGAATCATTTTCTACATCGTACAACCAAATATCCCTGGTCACTGCTGAAGTATGATGTTTTCTCCAGGCATCTTCGTAACCTTTTCTATCCTGAAATACCAAATGCTCTCCATCTTTACTGAAATGAGCTTCTTCAGCTCCTGCGGCGGTAAGCAATTCTGGTCTTCCTCCTTTTACAGGAATGGTATATAAATTTTGAAACAATCCCGGATTAGGAAATCTTACACTGGAAGCTGGTGCGTTGCGCCCACTTCCGTAGAGAATTTTATCATCTTGTGGTGTAAAATCATAAGGAAAATCATTGGCGCTATTAAAGGTTAATCGTGTTGGTGTGCCGCCAGTTGCCGGCATGGTATACACATCAAAATTTCCGTAGCGATCACTAGCAAAGGCGATACTTTTACCATCATTACTCCAAACAGGACGCATATCGTAAGCATCTCCTGTAGTTATGGCAATAGCCACACCACCATCGCTACTAACGCGATAAAGGTTTCCCATGTATCCAAAAATGATGGTCTTACCGTTCGGCGAAATCGACGGATATCGTAGCCATTTTGCATTTTCTTGTGCCGAGACTGCCAGGCTTACAAACAGTAGCAGTATCAGCAAGTAAAATTTTCTCATAAAGTAATTGAATTATATTTAGATAATTTTCAGAGAGGCACTAAGATAGCAACTATTGCAAATTAATTGTAATAAAAAAAACCATCAAAACTTTCGTTAAGATGGGTTTTCCTTGTAAAACGATATGATTTTAAGCTTTAAGTGCTAAAATATTCATGCAGACCTAATAACCAGCCTTGTTCATAATACCTAATAATACTTATAAGAATTGCAGAAATGATCACATATAGCCAATTGTACTTTTTAATCTTTACAAAATAAGCTCCTAATAGCCCCAATATTAACACCGGAAAAGCCATAATTAGATTTGCATAAAGCCAAGCACCTTGGAAAACGGCTAAAACTTTCATGAAAACATAAAAAAGACAGTAAATAAATATTAATTTGGATAATATTATCAAATATCTTCTTTTCATTATTTTATATAATCTTTTGGAGGTTTACGTTGTTTAGATTCCTTTTCATAGGCATAAGCCCAACGTAGCAAATTCTGCTCTGAATATGGAACAGAGATAAACGTTAAGCCTTTTGGTTCTCCATACTTATCGTACCCCATCGGTAACGTAATTGCAGGATATTCTGCTGCTGCTGCAAAACCGGCATGATAATTATTGATAGAGACAATACCATCTAGTTGGTGCTTTTTCATAGGTGCATTGAAAAATTTTCTACCTCTTGACTTTAGCGTATCTTTAATTGCCTGTAATTCTTCTATTGAAGCTGAATCTTTTACAACACCTTCGAGTAAAGCTTGTCCATATGGAATGCGCTGTACAGAATCTTCTGTATTAAAAACAACAATATCTTCTATAGTTTTTACATCTACTCTCTTCGCGTAGCGTTCTAAATAGGCTGATAAGTCGTTTTTCATATCCAGACTTAAAAGTCTCTTAAAATCTGATAATTCGACATTCTCGGCTTTAAAAATAACGATTTTAGCTCCTATTTTTTTAAGTTCATTTAAAGCTTTGCTATAAAGTGAATCCTTCATCAATTCTTTAATAGCACCTAACCTTACTCCTCTAAGACTCGTAGTGTCTGTTAAAGCTGAATAATAATCTTTTTTGATTTCAAGAGAATCAGCATACACCTTACTATCCAAGGTATCTCTTCCGGCCATTGCGGATAGTAGCACTGCATTATCTCGTACTGTTTTGGTTATTGGACCGGGAGTATCTAAGGTACTTGAAATTGGAACAATCCCTCTTCTACTTAACAAACCTACCGTTGGCTTTAATCCTACAAGACTATTTTGACTAGCAGGAGAAAGAATAGAGCCAGAGGTTTCTGTTCCTACAGCCAATGGAGAGAAATTGGCAGCAACAGCAACTGCACTACCAGAGCTTGATCCTCCGGTATCAAAAAGTCTCCTACCATATGGATTTAAAGTTTGTCCTCCAATTGCAGAATATCCACTTGGGCAATCGTTACAGAAAAAATATGCCCATTCACTAAGGTTCGCTTTCCCTAATATTAAAGCGCCCTCCTTTTCTAATTGAGCTGCAATGAATGCATCTGGAGTGGTATTACCTTGCAATGCAACGGCACCGGCAGTTGTTGCCATGGTAGCGGTATTAATATTATCTTTTAACAAGACCGGCATACCGTAAATCGGGCTTTTATCTTTAGTATTTTTGTAATTTCTATCTCTTAGACGAGCATTACTTAAAACATCTGGGTTTAATGCTATAACAGAATTCAATGCCAGTTCATTCTCTCTATCCAACTTACGCATTCTGTAAAGATAGAATAAGGTTAACTCCTCATAGGTGAGACTGTCTTGCGCAATACTATTTTGTAATTCTGCAATATCTTTTTCTAGAATGATTGTTTTTAAACTATCATATTTTTTCTCAGTTATCTTATATAATTCAATCTCAAAAGGAGACCACATTACATTTTTTTCAAGATATTTAGAATCTAAAACTTTAAATTGTAAAATTACATCACCTTGATAATCGCTTGTTCCGGTTGAATCTGAGACAACGATATCTTGCGTATCTTCACTATTTTTTTTATCCTTTCCGCAGCTTATTATAGCCAATATCATACATAAGAATAAGATCTTTTTCATATGGGGTTTACTTAAATTGTTTGGGTTATTTGCTAATTATTAGATCTTTATTCTCGTTACGGAATAAATAGTTAAAATCACTGATATTATTTAAAGAAAGAGTCTACGAATTCAATTTTATTAAAAACTTGTAGATCTTCTACACGTTCACCAACACCGATATATTTTACCGGAATCTGAAATTGATCGCTTATACCAATTACTACTCCGCCCTTAGCGGTACCATCTAATTTGGTTACTGCTAAAGAGGTAACTTCGGTAGCTGCAGTAAATTGCTTAGCCTGCTCAAAAGCATTTTGACCAGTAGAACCATCTAAAACTAATAAAACTTCGTGTGGCGCATCTGAAATTACTTTTTGCATTACTCGCTTCACCTTAGAAAGTTCTTTCATCAGGTTAATTTTATTATGCAGCCTTCCAGCAGTATCTATTAAAACAACATCAGCATCCATTTGCACAGCTTTTTGCACGGTATCGAAAGCTACGGAAGCCGGATCACTGCCCATTTCCTGACGTATAATCGGTACATCTGTACGATCGGCCCAAACTTGTAATTGATCTATAGCTGCAGCTCTAAAGGTATCGGCTGCGCCTAATACAACCTTTAAACCTCTATTTTTAAATTGATTGGCAAGCTTTCCTATTGTAGTTGTTTTACCAACACCATTTACCCCCACAACCATCATCACATAAGGTTTCTTATTCGGGATAACAAAATCAGTCGCCTCACCAGAATTTGTTTCAGAAAGTAAACCTGAAATTTCTTCTCTTAGAATTTTATTTAGCTCTTCTGTTCCTAAATATTTATCTCTGGCAACACGATCTTCTATACGATTTATGATTTTTATCGTAGTAGCAACTCCTACATCACTGCTTACTAAAACATCTTCAAGATCGTCTAAAACTTCATCATCCACCTTAGATTTACCAGCAACAGCTTTACTCATTTTAGATAAAAAGCTGCTTTTACTTTTCTCCAGCCCTTTATCTAGAGTTTCTTTTTTTTCTTTCGAAAATATCTTTTTAAATAAACTCATTTTTCAAAGTTGGTTTTAATGAGAATAGTCTTTTTAGCCAAAAGACTTTGTAATTAGGGGCAAATATACATAAAAAGAAAAAGCCGTCCCGATAAGAAATCAGAACGGCCTTTTAAAAAAATTATAATTTTTTATCCAATTACTTTTTCAAGTAATCGTTAACTTCTTCAGGAGCCATAATAGCTTCAACGAAAGTATATGCACCTGTTTTAGGAGATTTAACCATCTTGATAGCTTTAGTTAATCTCTTAGATCCTGTTTGTAATGCTGCTACTGATTTCTTTGCCATGACTCAAATTATTTAATCTCTTTATGAACCGTCATTTTTTTCAAGATTGGGTTAAATTTCTTTAACTCCATTCTATCCGGCGTATTCTTTTTATTCTTAGTAGTAATATATCTAGATGTACCTGGTTTACCAGAACCTTTATGCTCAGTACACTCTAAAATAACCTGTACTCTGTTTCCTTTCTTTGCCATCTTACTTTATTTTTATAGGTAAAGGATTATTTCTGAAGAAATCCTTTTGCTCTAGCCTCTTTGATCACGGCAGAGATTCCTTTTTTGTTAATATTTTTAAGCGCAGAGGTAGATACTTTTAAAGTAATCCATTTATCCTCTTCAGGAATAAAAAAACGTTTTTTTACCAAATTGGCGTTAAATTTACGCTTGGTTTTATTCATTGCGTGAGAAACATTGTTCCCAACCATCGCTTTTTTACCTGTAAGTTCACAAACTCTTGACATTGCTCTATACTTTATCTCGTTATTTCAAAACAGGGTGCAAATTAACGGTTTTTCTACCTAATTCACAACACATTTTGAGAAAAAAATTTACATTTTTTATTTCTTCAATATTGAGTATTAAATTATTGGCTAAAAACCAAATTATTTAAGAGCGTAAATTTCATCTAATATGAGCTCTAAGCTTTTATTTACAGCCTTTCCAACGACCTTTTCACGATGGTTTCCAAAGCTATATTCTTTTGCGTAAACAGTTTCTGGAGTGGCTATCGCTATAAAAACCGTACCTACCTGAGCATTGCTATCCCCCTTCTCGGGACCCGCATTGCCGGTGGTTGCGATCGCATAATCGGTTTGGTATAAAGCTTTTACTCTTTTTGCCATTTCACAAGCCACCTGAGTACTAACTACGGAATATTCTTCAATAAGTTTTTTGGGAACTCCTAAAATATTCACCTTCGCTGAAGTTGCGTAAGCTACCACACTACCTTTAAAAAAGGCTGAAGATCCAGGATACTCTGTAAATAATGAGGCTAATCTCCCACCGGTAAAACTTTCAGCAGTAGCTAAGAAAGCATTTTTTTTCTTCAGTAAATTACCAATTTGAACTTCTATTGGATCTTCTTCTTCAATTCCTCTTATAATCTCTCCAATAATATTTTTTAAAGAATTTATCTGCTCATCAATCTCTTGCTCCATTTTGGCAAGATCCTTTCCTTTTGAACTCAGCCTTAAACGTACTTTACCAAGATTTGGCAAATAGGCTAAACGAATATGCGAAGGCAAAGCATCTTCCCAGGCTTCAATCTTTTCAGCAATTGCGCTTTCCCCCATTCCGTAGGTAAGTACGGTTTTGTGCAAAATCACCGGTCTTTTAAATCGATCTATAATTCGTGGAATCACTTCGTCCTCCATTAAAGATTTCATCTCGTAAGGAACACCAGGCATGGATACAAAGATTGTTTCACCTTTTTTAAGCCACATTCCTGGAGCAGTGCCAAACCTATTCATAAGCACTTCAGCTTTAGAAGGAACTAAAGCTTGCATTCTATTTAAATCTGAAATTGGAGTGTCTATATATTTCTCAAAAAGCTCCTCTACGTGAGCAAGAACTTTCTCATCTTGCACCAACTCATCATCAAAAAACTTACAAAGACATTTTTTAGTAATATCATCTTTTGTTGGGCCTAGACCTCCGGTGATAATTACAATATCTGCTCTTTGTTGTGCATCTTTGAGTGTGTCTAAAATATGATCCCAATCATCTTCTATAGAAGTTATTTGATGAATACTTACGCCTATTTTATTAAGCGATTTGGCAATATATACCGAATTAGTATCGATAATTTGGCCGATAAGAATTTCATCGCCAATGGTTATAATTTCTGCGTTCATTACAGATTAAAATCTTCTTTTAATTCTTTACATACCTGATCGACCTTGGTAGTTATAATGCTACCTGCCTCTGGTACATCTTCATTATTTTTTCCTTGTTTAGACCAATGCTCTATAGTTGTGATTTGTGGCATTAGATCTAAGCCAAACAATTTAAGGTTTGGTTTCATTTTGTGAGCATATCTATAAGCCAGCGTTGCATTACCGTTAGCTATAGCTTCATTCATCGCGGCTGCATCTGGCGGAACTTCTTCAAGAAATGTTTGCACAACAACCAGTAGAAAATCCTGATCGCCATCTGCCATTTCTTCAACATCTTTTAGATTATAGGTACTCATAAGGATTATAGAGTTTATTTGATATTTATAGAGAAAATTTCTTCATTTTCAATAAAACCTGTTAACTGATCTTCTGGAGCCACTGGCCCAACTCCTGCGGGCGTACCGGTAAAGATCACATCACCGATCTTAAGGGTAAAGTATTTTGAAATATAAGAAATTAGTTCATCAATCTTCCACAACATCAACGAAGTATTACCTTTTTGAACAATTTCTTCGTTCTTCTTTAAGCTGAAATTAATATTATTTAAATCTGAAAATTGATTTTTATCCAACCATTTTTCTCCTATCACTGCTGCTCCATCAAAACCTTTTGCTTTTTCCCACGGAAGGCCTTTTGCCTTTAATTGAGATTGAAGGTCTCTTGCAGTAAAATCTATTCCTAAGCCTATCTCGTTATAGTATTTATGAGCAAATTTAGGCTGAATATGTTTCCCTACACGTACAATTTTAACCAAAAGCTCTACTTCGTAATGCACATCATTAGAAAAATCTGGAATAAAAAATGGCTGTTTTTTTAACAATATCGCCGTATCTGGTTTCTGAAATACCACCGGATCATCTGGCTTTTCATTTTCCAATTCAGCAATATGATCGGTGTAATTTCTACCTATGCAAATAAGCTTCATCTACAATTCTTTTAATCTGTTAATATAATTTTGAATGCTGGTACAGGTAATTTGCCTGAAAATGCATCATTCGAATTATCTAAAGTATTCATTTTCCTCCAACCACTGGTGTCTTTGTAATATGAGCTAAAATTAGGAGAATACTCTTCTAAAACTCCTTTAAAAACTGGCCCGTATTTTCGTAATTCTACGTTTTTATAAATTATCGTATCATTTACACGATAATCTTTCTTTTCGTAATAACTATTCTCCTTTATAAAAAGATGCTCTACAGCTACAAAAAAACCACTTTCCGGAACAGGAATTTTATAAGGAAGCATATCAATTTTTGTCTTAAATTGATTTGGTGCTTTTTCTATAATTATACCATCACTTAAAAGATCATAAGATGGCTTTCCATTTTGATCTACAGCCATAATTCGCAAACGATACTTTGCGTTTCCGTAAAGTGTTTCTTCTACTGAAAAATATCGTACTTCAATTTGTTTTATAAAACACCCCTCTTCAAATTTAGCAGGTTTCTCATAATATCTGGCCACGATACTTGGATATTGACCGCCGCTAAAGTTTCCCAAACCTATTGATTCCCCGATTCTAAAATCGTTGATCCTCTTTGTTTTTTTATTCTGAATCGTATATAAATAGACCTCAGCCAAACCATCTATTGATGGCGATAACTTAACAATCTTCCCTTTTAAATCTTTTAATTTAACGTATTTAGATTGGTAACCAACATAACTAAATTTGGCTTCAGTCTTATCTGAAATATCCTTTATTACAAAAGTATACCTTCCTTTTTCGTCGGTGGAAATTCCTTTTCTTGCTTCTTCCAAAACAATATTAACGTAAGGTAAAGGTTCTAATGTTTTAGTATCTACCACCTGCCCTACTGCTCTAATTGTCTGCGCAAAACTGCTAACAGAAATAAATAAAAATACAGTGAAAAGGGGACGCATCTTTAAAGTTTGGTATTTAATTTACGCAATTTGATCGCCGTTAGTACTTTTTTTGTGTACAAAGGAAAATCTGCATTTTGAAGCCAGCCAAAATAACCTGGTTCTTTTTCTAAAACTTCTTCTACCAGTTTGCCACGATACTTCCCAAAGGAGAAGACTTCCTGACCTTTTTTATTGAACGTGATAAAGCCTGCAAAATCTGCAAAAGTTTTTCTAGCACTATATTTAGACAACCATTTGATATCGTTTTCTAAATCGTCGTATCTATCTAGCTGAGACTTTAAAACTTCAAAAGTAGCTTCAGTATCAGCAGCGGCACTGTGCGCATCGATAAGATCTTTTCCGCAGTAAAATTTAAAGGCGGCTGCTAAAGTTCGCTGTTCTTTTTTATGGAATATGGTTTGAACGTCTACAGCCAACATATTCTTCATATCAAAATCGATATCTGCACGTAATAATTCTTCAGCAAGAAGCGGAATATCAAATCGGTTCGAGTTATAACCTCCTAAATCGCAACCTTTAATCATATCGTAAACTTGCTTAGATAATTCTTTAAAAGTAGGTTCGTTGGCCACTTTTTCATTTGAAATACCGTGAATATCGATAACCTCTTTAGGGATTTCCATCTCAGGGTTTACCAGCCAGGTTCTACTTTCTTTATTTCCGTTAGGAAAAACTTTTAAAATTGCGATTTCTACAATCCTATCTTTAGCCAAATTCGTTCCTGTGGTTTCTAGGTCGAAAAAACAGATAGGTTTTGTAAGGTTTAATTCCATGATATTTTTTTGTTTTCTTAATAGCAAGATAAAAATAAAACCGGAACCACTTGATAAAAGCAGCTCCGGTTTTTAATCTAATTCTTAATAATTAATTATAGTTCTCTGTTTTTATCGAATCCTTCCAAATATTGTGCTACTCTTTGTACAAATTGGCCTCCAAGGGCTCCATTTACTACACGGTGATCGTAGCTATGGGATAAAATCATTTTATATCGAATCCCAATAAAATCTCCTTCAGGAGTTTCGATCACTGCCGGCATTTTACGAATGGCTCCTAAGGCTAAAATTCCTACCTGAGGTTGATTAATAATTGGTGTCCCCATAATGCTTCCAAATGTTCCTACATTGGTTACGGTATAAGTCCCGCCTTGTATATCGTCTGGCTTCAGTTTATTTTGTCGCGCTCTACTTGCAAGATCATTCACTGCTTTTGCCATTCCTACAAGATTCAATCGATCGGCATTTCTGATAACCGGAACTATAAGATTTCCATCTGGAAGCGCTGCGGCCATACCAAGATTTATATCTTTTTTCTTAATTACTTTGTCGCCATCTACAGAAATATTGATTAGTGGGAAATCGCGAATAGCTTTTGCAACGGCTTCCATAAAGATTGGTGTGAAAGTTAGCTTCTCCCCTTCTTTTTTCTGAAAAGAATCTTTATGCTTATTTCTCCAATTCCAGATATTTGTTACATCGGCCTCTATAAAAGATTGTACATGGGCTGAAGTTTGCACACTATCAATCATGTGCTTACTAATCATTTTACCCATTCGGCTCATCTCGATAATTTCATCTTCTCCTGAAGCCACTACGCTTTCCTGATTTTTAAAAGCAGGTTCTAATTGATTTGAAGAGGAAGACGAAACTTTTTCAGCGCTCTTGTTCTCTGTTTTATTTGATCGATTTTCAACGTAAGCTAAAATATCGTCTTTAGTTACACGTCCATCTTTACCAGTACCCTCTATACCCTCTAATTCTTCGAAGCTAATATTTTCTTCTTTAGCTATATTTTTAACTAGCGGAGAATAAAAACGATCTGAATCTGAGTAATCTTCACTGCCTGCTGTTTCTTTTGCAGTTTCCACAGCGCTTTCGGCTTGTGCTGCGTGTTGCTCTAAATCCTCATCTTCCTTGGTATCTATCTCAAATTCGTCTTCTTCCTGCTCAATTTCACTTTCTGTTTCAATAATCGCGATGGTTTGGCCAACTTCAACTACATCATCGGTATCAAAAAGTATTTCTAATATTTTGCCATCAACCTCACTCGGCACTTCGCTATCAACCTTATCGGTCGCAATTTCAAGTACAGGTTCATCAGCTTCAACGGTATCGCCTACTTCTTTTAACCAGCTGGTTATGGTTGCCTCAGCAACACTTTCTCCCATTTTAGGTAATTTCAGTTCAAATTTTGCCATATCTATATTCGAAAGCTATTTTTTATTATTTTGTTTGCGAATTTACTTAAAATAAAGGTTTTTAAATATTAAAAAATCAATAAAATATAAATTCACTGAAAATATTTTTACGTCTATCTTAAAAAATTTGCTGTGTAAAATTACAATTTCATCTATCAACCCAAAAATAATAGACTTATACATTTTAATTTTTTAGACTATTTTCAAAAGGTATGCGATTAGTAATACTCCTACCTAGTGTAACCTCATCGGCATACTCCAATTCATCACCAACACTAATTCCCCGTGCAATGGTGGACGTCTTTACGTTGGTACCTTCAAGCTGTTTGTAGATATAAAAATTGGTGGTATCACCTTCCATTGTACTACTTAAGGCGAAGATAATCTCTGTTATCTTTCCGTCTTTCACTTTATCTATCAAAGGTTTAATAGTAAGTTGCGAAGGTCCTATCCCATCCATAGGACTTATTTTTCCGCCTAATACATGGTACATCCCGCGATACTGACCCGTATTTTCTATAGCCATAACATCACGTATATCTTCTACCACGCAAACTACTTCTTCCTGTCTGGAAGGATTGGCGCAGATATCGCACAATTCGGTATCGCTAATATTAAAGCAATTTCGACAACGTTTTACTTCCGATTTCAGTTTAGATAGTGCCTTTGTTAACTGCTCAGTTTGTGTTTCTGGCTGCCGTAATAAATGTAATACCAGCCGTAAGGCGGTACGTTTTCCTATACCGGGCAACTGTGACATTTGATCTACAGCCTGCTCCAATAATTTCGAAGAAAAATCCATAGCGACAAATTTACGATTTTTAAATCGATGCTAATAGTTACGATTATGCTAAGTTTGCAAAGCATTTGGTTAAATTTATAGATATGGAGCCCATACACATTGTCCTGCTTATCGTTATTTATTTTGGAGTTTTAATGCTCATCTCTTATTTCACTGGTAAGGAAGATAGTAATGAAGCTTTTTTTAAGGCTGAAGGTAAATCGCCATGGTACATCGTAGCTTTTGGTATGGTTGGCGCTTCTCTATCTGGCGTGACATTCATCTCGGTTCCCGGTTGGGTTAGAGATTCCCAGTTTAGTTATATGCAGGTAGTAGCAGGTTATTTATTTGGCTATCTGGTTATTTCATTTGTATTGCTTCCTATTTACTACAGCCTCAATGTAACTTCAATTTATCAATATTTGAATAACCGATTCGGAATTGTAAGTTACAAAACCGGTGCTTTTTTCTTTTTTATATCTAGAGTTTTAGGAGCTTCATTTCGACTTTTTCTGGTAGCTACCGTATTGCAATACTTTGTTTTTGAAGCATGGAATGTTCCTTTTGTGGTAACCGTAGTCCTTTCTATATTACTTATTTGGATCTATACATCGCGAGGCGGTATTAAAACAATTGTTTATACCGATACGCTACAAACCTTATTTATGCTAGGTTCTGTAGGTATTGCAATCTATTTTATTTCAACCGAATTAAATTGGACGTTTAACGACTTTTTTACCGCACCGGAACTTGCTCCTTACACTGAAACTTTTCATTTTGATAACTTCCTTGAAAAGGATTATTTCTGGAAAGCTTTTTTTGGCGGTATGTTTATCACAATTTGTATGACGGGACTCGACCAGGACATGATGCAGAAAAATTTAACCTGCAAAAGCCTAAAAGATGCTCAGAAAAACGTGATGTCCTACAGTTTAGTATTTATTCCGGTTAACATATTATTTCTTTTTCTAGGAGCCTTATTGTTTATTTATGCTGAACAAAATGGGATTAATATTCCTATGCTGGATGGTAAAGAAAAAACCGATCTTCTTTTTCCCGAAATTGCTTTAAATGCTGAAATGGGAATAGGACTGGCCATTATCTTTTTGCTTGGCCTTATTGCAGCTGCATATTCTAGCGCCGATAGCGCACTTACCAGTTTAACCACCAGCTTTTGTGTAGACTTTCTGGATATAGAAAAACGAGAAGTAAGTGACCAAACCGGTATTAGAAAGCGAGCACATATTTTAATAAGCATACTGCTTGTAATTGTGATTATGGCTTTTAAATATCTTCTAGACAGTAGCGTGATTGATCTTTTGCTAAAAGCGGCTAGTTATACCTATGGCCCTCTACTTGGACTGTTTGCCTTTGGGATTTTCACCAAAATGAAAATCAAAGATCACCTGGTATGGATCGTTGCCATAATCTCTGTAGCCTTAACTTTTGTAATTGGTAATATACCACCAGAATATCTTGGCGGTTATGTATTTAATTATGAATTGCTAATTGTAAACGGCGCAATAACTTTCTTAGGTTTAGTATTGATTCGTACCAAGCATCACTAAAGTACAGGCATTCTGAAATTCTATATTATTTTGTTTCAAAATTTTATATAATTCAGGATTTTCTGTCCCAGGATTAAAAATTACTCGATTTGGATTTAATGCTACCAGATACTCGTAATATTCCGGCTGATTTCTTGGTCCAACATATAATGTGACCGTATCAATATCAGAAAAAATTATTTTTTCATTTTCGATCTTTACTCCATCAACTTCGCCTTCTCTTAATCCAAGAGCTACTGTAGGTTGCTGTTTGCTTTTCAACTTTTTAATAGCCATATTAGAATATCTGGCTGGATTAGTTGAAGCGCCTATTACTAAAGTCTTTTTCTTCATATTATTAATTAACTAAGGGCAAGCCCATGATTTTTTTGTAATTTATTTTTATGTCGAGGCAAATCTCAACATGTCATCTCGATTATCGAGTAAAAATACTTTTTAAAAATTACTGTAACAAGTTTAAAACTTATCAGTCTTTATAGTAAGACTAGTCTAAAAATGCTGTTGCTATCTTTTTTTGATGGTTAGAAGATAGCAATGCTTTTAAAGTTCGCGCTGGTTGCAAGGCGCGAACTTTTTTTTAAAAATTAATTCAGGTTTTCTGTAACATTAATTTTTTAGCGTCGTCTTTATAGTAGAAATCATCAATATTATAAAAATATACGTGTTCGTATTATGTAATACAAAGTATTATCTATAACAAAACAACATCAAAACATCAATCAAAAAATGAAACAGTTTTTCGTAATCATCATCCTTACATTATCCTCTTTTCATTCAGTTGCAAATAATGATCCATTTGCAAGAATTTCAGGAACTATTATGGATTTAGACTTACAGGAACCTGTTCCTTATGCCACAATTAGTTTACAGGATACCGAAGGAAAAATCATCACAGGAACTACATCAGAGGAAGACGGGTCATTCATCATCAAAAAAGTAAAACCGGGCAATTATACGCTGGGGATTCAATTTATCGGTTACAACAAATTCTCAAAGGAAATTGAAATCACGCGAAATTCCGGAGCAATAGATTTAGGAATCATTAACCTTGAAGCTGCTGTTGCTGAAATGGATGAAGTAACCGTGGTAGGCGAACGCTCAACGATCGAACAGCGAATTGACCGCAAAATTATTAATGTAGGGAAAGATCTAACCACTACCGGAGCCACCGCTTCAGAAATAATGAATAATGTATCATCTGTAAATGTAGATCAGGACGGTAACATTGCACTTAGGGGAAATTCTAACGTAAGAATTTTAATTGATGGCAAACCAACAAATATGGATCCTGCCCAGTTGTTAAAGCAGATCCCTTCTACTTCAATCAAAAAAATTGAATTAATCACTAATCCTTCAGCAAAATATAATCCTGAAGGTATGAGCGGAATAATCAACATTGTGCTGCATAAAAATGCGAATAACGGATTTAATGGAAATTTAAATACCGGACTAACCTATGGTGAAAATGCACGTTTAAATGGTTCTTTGGATCTCAACTATCGCCAGGGAAAATTTAATTTCTACGCCAACCTAGGAAGCAATTTTGGAAAACGCGAAAACATTAACAATATCAATCTTGTAGGAAGAGACGCGAAGCAAAACCTGGATATGCTGAACGATAACAATTCTTATATCTACAAAGTTGGCGTTGATTATTTTTTAGACGATAATAATACTTTTAGCTTTTATACCAATCAAAACATTTTTGATGGTGGCCTAGATGCCACAATTAATGCAATATATCTAAACAATCCTTCTAATAGTTTTGACCAGCTTCTAAATATTGATTTTGAAAGTAATAATGCTACTTACAATTTCGCATATAAGCATTTGTTTGCTAAAGAAGGTCACGAAATTCTATTTGAAGCAGATTATAATGATTATGACGGTAATGAAGATTTTACTGCAAATTTCAGCGAAAACGCTTCTTTTGATTCTTATACTGAAGATGTAATTGAAGATCGAGGAACTTTAATCACTAATATTGATTACACCTTACCTATTGGAGAACGTTCTAAATTTGAAGCAGGCGCTGAAGCAAGAATCCTAAATAACGAACAGGATTATGATACTAATAATCCATTAGCACAAGATTCAGACTATAGCTACGATCGTAATATCTATTCGCTTTACGGCACATTTGGCCAGAATTACGAGAAATTTTCTTATCAAGTAGGAGCGCGTTTAGAAAGTTTTGATATCGATGCAGAGGTATATGGAGAAAACGTCTTTGAGGATGATTATATCACATTGTATCCTTCTGGGTTTTTCAACTATACGCCAAACGAAAAAAACACCTATCAGATAAGTTATAGTCGAAGGATTGATCGCCCGAGTTTGAGCCAGGTAAGTCCCGTAAGACAGATTAGTACTCCTACAATTACAGTTTTAGGAAATCCAGATTTACAACCACAGTTTACAAATTCGATAGAATTCAATTATACCAGAAATCTTAAAAACGGAAGTTTTACGGGAGGTGTTTTCTTCAGAAATATTAATGATAATATTAATCAACTAATTGAAGAAGATCCATCAGATCCTGCAAGCCTATTTATTTCCTTTGCTAATTTTGATGACACGAATGCTTATGGTGTTGAATTATCTTCTAACTATAAATTTACTGAATGGTGGAGCGCAAATGGCAGTTTCGAATTGTACCAACAAACCCAAAGTGGTGTCGTAGGAAGCGATTTTGTTGAAGTAGACAATACTGTTTACACTGCCAGAATTAATAATAGCTTTTCTGTCACCGAAGATTTGACTTTGCAGTTATTTGGTTTTTACAGAGGCCCAAGCCAGGAACTTCAGTTTAAAAATGAAGATGTATTTTTTGCGAATATTGGCGGACGCTATTCGTTTTTGGATAACAAAGCTACAGTTAGTTTAAACTTTAATGATGTTTTTGGAACGCAAGAATATAAGTTTAGCACTACCAGACCTTACGAACAAAATGGAATTTTTAAAAGTGAATTTCAAAACGTATATGTAGGATTCAGCTATCGTTTTGGAGGTAATAATGCTAAGAAATTAAAAAGAAAACAAAGAGATAACGATGAAGCCCAAGGCGGCGGAATGTTTTAAAAAAAACAAGTTATATCATTTGATAAAATTTGTTTGTTTAGCCAGAAAAGCCTGAAGTAGAACTTCAGGCTTTTTATATTTTATAGTCAAATTCCTTAATTT
Source organism: Zunongwangia sp. HGR-M22 (assembly GCF_027594425.1). Classification (NCBI taxonomy): domain Bacteria; kingdom Pseudomonadati; phylum Bacteroidota; class Flavobacteriia; order Flavobacteriales; family Flavobacteriaceae; genus Zunongwangia; species Zunongwangia sp. HGR-M22. The sequence continues at coordinate 1,171,473 of NZ_CP115159.1, read as the reverse complement.
AAGAATACATTTTATCACGTTGTTCTTTAATTTTAGAATCACTCATATATTCATCAAAAGTCATATAACGATCTATTACCCCGTTTGGCGTAAGCTCTATAATTCTATTTGCTACAGTTTGTGCGAATTCGTGGTCATGAGTGGTAAGCATTACTGTTCCTTTAAAATTCTTCAAAGAATTATTGAAAGCGGTAATAGATTCCAGATCCAAATGGTTTGTTGGCTCGTCTAACATCAACACATTGGCTCTCATCATCATCATTCGGCTTAACATACAACGTACTTTTTCACCACCAGATAATACGTTACTAGTTTTTAATGCTTCTTCCCCACTAAACAACATTTTCCCCAAGAAACCACGAATAAAAACTTCTTCTCTCTCTTCTTCTGTTTTGGCATATTGTCTTAACCAATCGACAAGGGTAAGATCGTTTTCAAAAAACTCTGAGTTATCTAGGGGAAGATAAGATTGTGAAGTAGTTACACCCCAATTATATTTTCCTGAAACTGGCTCTTCTTTTCCGTTTATAATTTCGTAAAACGCAGTAGTTGCCCGGCTATCTCTAGAGAAAACAACTACTTTATCTCCTTTAGATAAATTAATATCTACGCCACTAAATAAGGTTTCTCCCTCGATAGAAGCTTCGAGCTTTTCTATATTTAAAATTTGATCTCCTGCCTCGCGATCCCTATCAAAAATAATAGCAGGATAACGTCGACTAGAAGGCTTAATTTCTTCAATATTAAGCTTATCGATCATTTTCTTACGAGAAGTTGCCTGTTTCGATTTTGCAACATTGGCACTAAAACGCTGGATAAACTCCTGAAGCTCTTTCTTTTTCTCTTCAGCTTTCTTATTCTGCTGAGCACGTTGTCTTGCAGCCAATTGTGAAGATTCGTACCAAAAAGAATAATTACCACTAAAGTGGTTTATTTTACCAAAATCAATATCAGATATATGAGTACAAACGGCATCTAAAAAGTGACGGTCGTGAGACACCACGATAACAGTATTATCATAATGAGCAAGGAAATTCTCCAACCAACTAATAGTTTCATAATCCAAATCGTTAGTAGGCTCATCCATTATTAAAACATCCGGATTACCAAAAAGAGCCTGTGCTAATAACACACGTACTTTTTGCTTACCATCAAGGTCTTTCATTAATGTGTAATGATGCTCAGTTTTAATTCCTAAATTGGATAAAAGCGAAGCGGCTGCACTATCGGCATTCCAACCATCCATTTCTTCAAACTGCACCTGCAGTTCTCCAATACGTTCGGCATTCTCATCTGAATAATCTGCATATAATGCATCGATTTCAGTCTTGATTTCGAAAAGTGGTTTATTCCCTCTCAACACAACTTCTAAAACCGGGTAATCGTCAAATAAATTGTGATTTTGCTCCAGTACAGACATCCTTTTACCAGGCTCTAAATGTACATGCCCAGAGGTTGGATCTGATTTCCCTGATAATATTTTTAAAAATGTAGATTTACCGGCACCATTGGCACCAATAATTCCATAGCAGTTCCCTTCAGTAAAAGTGGTATTCACTTCATCAAAAAGAACTCTTTTACCAAACTGAACCGAAAGATTTGAAACTGAAAGCATAAATTCCTTTAAATTTTTGGCAAAAGTAGCATATATTGTACACTTTCTAAAAGATTAACGTTTATAAAATTCCTTTTAACTCGTACTTAACATGCAAGGTTTTTGGCACAATCTATATTTGCTGTTAATAGAAATCAGTTTTAGCTATGGTTATATAATTTTTTAGGATGAGAAAATTTTTACTTTTCAGTATTATTTCTTCAGTGATCTTTTTCATTAGCTGCAAAAATGACAGAGCTAGTAATGAGAACATTTATATTGGGGGTAAAATTATTAATCCAAATACTAATTATATAATAATTTCTAAGGGTCAAAAACCGGTAGATACCGTCCAGCTAAACGAAAATAACGAATTCGGAAAATATCTTCCCAAACTAGATGCCGGGATTTACACTTTTCAGCATAATCCCGAAAATCAGATTGTATATCTAGAACCCGGTGATAGTATTATTGTATGGGTTAATACTTACGATTTTGACCAATCCCTTAATTTTAGCGGTAGAGGAAGCGAAGAAAGCTCTTTTTTACTTGATTTATTTTTAAGGAATAGAGCGAACAACAATCTGGTATTAGACTACTATAAAATTAAACCTGAAAAGTTTAAAAAAATTAGCGATTCTATACATAAAACCAGAATGACTGAATTTAACCAAAAGGTTAAAGATTACGATCTAAGCGAAAACTTTTTAGAATTAGCGAAACAAAGTATCGATTACGAATTTTACGACCTACGCGAGCGCTACACTTATCTTATCAAGAAATATAATTCAGATTATACAGATCTTATTCCCGAAGATTTCAACAGCTATAGAGATTCTATAGATTTCAATAATAAACTTCTTCAAAATTACTACGTTTATACCAATACGATTGATGATTACCTGCGTACAAGAGCTTTGGAATATTGTATAGAAAAACATAAAGATAGAGATTGTTACAATATTTCTAATTTCCAAAATGTAAAACGAAGAGCTACGCTTATAGATTCACTTTCGAATACACCTTCAATCAAAAATAAATTTCTTGATATACTTCTGAGTAAAGCAGTTACCATGACTTCTAATGAAGAAGACTTGGAAAGGGTGTTAAATTTTGCTAAATCGATAAATTATGCAAATCTTGCTGAAATAAATAAGCTTGCTGAAATTCAGACCAATTATTTTATAGGAAAATCTATAGCAGATTTCACTATCCTAGATGATAATGGAAAAGAGATGACTTATAAGGATATTATAGATAGAAAAACAATTGTATACTTTTGGTCCACCAATAATGCGAGACGTTATTTATGGCAATTTAAAACCATACAAGATTTGCGAGAAAAATATCCTGAATTAGATTTTATAGGAATAAATCTAGATATAGGACAGCATAAAAAATGGCTACAGGTTATGGAAGAAAATAATTACGATACCTCCAACCAATATCAACTATCAAATAGATCATTTGATGAGCATGTTGCTACTAAATATTTATATCGAATTAACTTCTTAGACAAAGATGCCGTTATCGTAAAAGGTGATGAAGCACTAAGCACCTCAGCTGAATTTGAATCTAAACTTCTGGAATTTATAAATAACTAAAAAAGAAAATTACTTATAAACTTCACTTTTTAATTAACTTACAACAAAACTGATTAATTAAAAAGTAGCATATAAAAAAAGCTGCCAAAAGGCAGCTTTTTCAATGTATATATTTGAGTAAATACTACTCGTTTCCTTTTTTATAATCAGCTAAGAATTTCTCCAATCCTATATCTGTTAAAGGGTGTTTTAATAATCCTTCGATAGAAGAAAGTGGTCCTGTCATTACATCTGCTCCAATTTTTGCACAATCAATAACGTGCATGGTGTGACGTATTGATGCTGCTAAGATTTCTGTTTCATAACCGTAGTTATCATAAACCAATCTAATTTCTTCAATCAAGTTAAGACCATTAGTAGAAATATCATCTAAGCGACCAAGGAAAGGAGACACATAAGTTGCTCCCGCTTTTGCAGCTAATAACGCTTGTCCTACAGAAAATACTAAAGTACAGTTAGTCTTAATCCCTTTATCGCTAAAATATTTAATAGCCTTAATACCTTCTTTAATCATTGGCACTTTAACGATAATCTGATCGTGAAGTGCAGCAAGCTCCTCACCTTCTTTTACAATTCCGTCAAAATCTGTAGAAATAACCTCAGCACTAACATCACCAGTTACGATTTCACAGATTTTTTTATAATGATTAATAATGTTTTCTCTTCCAGTAATTCCTTCTTTAGCCATCAAAGAAGGGTTGGTTGTTACACCATCTAAAACACCTAATTCTTGAGCTTCTCTTATTTGATCAAGATTAGCTGTATCAATAAAAAATTTCATATTACAGATTTTTTTAAGTTTATTATCAATTCAATTTAAGTGTAAAAATAACACTTTATCTATACAATTTATAATTTGTAATGATTCATTAGCATCTTCTCGTATGCTTTGTCTGGTAAAAGCTTTTTAAGAACAATACTTGCTTTTTGTAATAAATCACCAACTTTATAATGTCCTTTAGGCTCTTTTTCTTCTATAATTTTTAAAACAGCCTTGGCCATCATTTCTGGGTCCTGACCTTCATCCACATGCTCATTCATCAATTTAAGAGAATCTCCATAAGATTTAGCATAAGGGGAATCTTCTAAAACCGGGGCATGATATCGACCAGAAGCGATATTAGTCGCAAAATCTCCAGGAGCAACACACGTCATTTTTATATTAAACCCTTTCACTTCCATCCTAAACGCTTCTGTAGCAATTTCTAATGCCGCTTTAGAAGCCGAGTAGATTCCGCGATAAGGTAATCCCATATATCCTGCTATCGATGTTATATTAATTATAAGGCCATTGTTTTTTTTGCGCATAGCTGGTAAAACCGCTTTACAAACATTTATAGGACCGTAAAAGTTAGTTTCAAAAGCGTTACGAATTTCCGATGTCGGGGTTTCTTCTATAGGCCCTGTAATTCCTACACCCGCGTTATTAATCAAAATATCAATTCGACCTTCTTTATCTAAAACTAAATTTACTGCTTTAAAGATACTATCTTCCCGAGTAACATCTAAATCTATTAGATTAAAATTTGATGATTTTCCGGTAGAATTTCTACTAGTGCCGTAAACCTTAAAATTATGCTGAGTTAGATAGTCTCCTATTGCTTTACCGATACCTGAAGATCCGCCGGTAATTAAAACTACTTTTTGAGAGAAAGTATCTGTTTTCATAGCGCAAATATGCGATTATTTTTCTTAAATCCCAGATACAAAAAAAGGCAAGTAACCCACATCACACCGCTGCGACCACTTACCCTTGCTGCGTTCCCGCCCTGGGGGATTCAGCAGGAGCTGGTTGTGTGGGACTTGCCGGGTGCAAATATACAATCTTTAGTACTTCTGGCAAGCATTTTTTAAACAGAATTAGTTAATTTAGCCATATAAAATAGGACTTTAAAAGATGATGAAATTTAAATCTCTGTTAATCTTAACATTAGCTTTTTTATATTTTTCCTGCGGAAGCAATTCGGGATCAAAAAATTCTTCATTTAAGATAAAAATTGAAGGAAATAAAAAAGAATTTAAACTCGGCGAACGCATTTCAGGACAAATTGAAAACAAAAAAGAGTTCAAAATAGATTCAGTTGTTGTGCATTTAAATACTGAAAAGGCTACCGCAAAAGCACCAAACTGGTCATTTAATTTTTCTTTGGAAGACGAGAAATTAGGTAATCAAACCCTAGAAGCTGAAGTTTTTTATGAAGGTAAAAAGGATACCACTACCAAATCGATCAAAATTTATAATAACGCAGCTCCAAAAGCTTACACTTTCGAAATCGTAAATACCTATCCTCACGATCCTGAAGCTTATACACAAGGTCTAGAATTCTTAAACGATACTTTATATGAAAGTACCGGCGAATATGGCGAATCTGATCTTAGAAAAGTAGATCTAAAAACCGGGAAAGTTCTGGAAATTATAAATCTGGACGATTCAGTTTTTGGTGAAGGGATGACCATTTTTAAAAATCAAATTATTCTTTTAACCTGGAGAGCAAAAGAAGGTTATATCTATAATCTGAATACTTTTGAGAAAACAGGAACCTTCAGTTACAATCAAAGTAAAGAAGGCTGGGGATTATGCCATGACGGAGAACACATTTATAAAAGTGATGGTACCGAAAAAATCTGGTTACTAAATCCTGAAACTTTAGCTGAAGAAGATTACATACAAATTGCTACTCATAAAAATATTGTTTCTAAAATGAACGAATTGGAATGGGTAGATGGTGAAATTTATGCCAACACCTATCAAAAAGATGGTGTAGCAATCATCAATCCTAAAAATGGTGCTATAGATGGGCTTATCGATTTTAGAGGCTTAAGAGATAAATTAGGAAACAAAAACGAATTGGATGAAGCGAATCATGTTCTAAATGGTATCGCTTACAATCCTCACACCAAGCAATTATTTGTTACCGGAAAACATTGGGATAAATTATTTGAAGTGAAAATCATAGAAAAATAAAATGATTACCAAACCCCAAATTTTTGAACTAGAATTAAAAGTTACTGAATCTGATCTTGATGAACAACAGCACGTAAATAACGTGCAGTATGTGCAATGGATACAGGATGTAGCAAAAGGGCACTGGGAAGATCGAGCTTCCGCAGCTCAAAAAAAGGAATATTTTTGGGTGGTCGTTAGGCACGAAATCGATTATAAGCAACAGGCTTTTCTAGATGATGAGATTTTACTACAAACTTATGTAGATGAAATTACCAATGTCACTTCCATTAGGCACGTACTTATCAAAAACAAAAGCACCGATAAGGTTTTGGTAAAAGCGAAAACAGTTTGGTGTTTACTAAAGCATGGTTCTAACAGACCGGCAAGAATTGATGAAGAAATGAAACTTTTATTTCAGGAAAAATCAGTTTAATTAAATCGTTTATTTATTATCCAGTTATTCAGTAGAAAAATTTCGAGTAAAAAATAACTCGTAAAAAGTGCTACGGAAATTGCCAAAAGATCGCTATTTAAGATATCGATATTAGACATTTCAAAAGAGAAATTAAAAACAGATTTAAATTCACTCCATTTATTGATCAATTTTTCTGAAGCTCCTACTGTTGAAGAAAAATACGAAGAAAGCAATAATATCGCCACAAAGGCTGCGATCATTACCCAACCTTTTTTAGAAATTAGTGGTTCATATTTAATTTTATTTGCTGAAGTTTTGCCGGTTGTTGCTTCGGCTATTTTAATTTCAGGAAGATTGGTCATTACCTTATCGGTAAAATTATAAGAAGGAGTTTCCAGGCTGGATCCCTTGAAAATTTTCTTCGTAAATTCGTCTAATTTCCTTTCTTTATTTTCCATAATTCAGCAACATATCATTCGACAATCTTCTCTTTAAAATAACCGCTAATTGCTTACGGCTTCGGTATAATTTCACTTTCACGTTGGATACAGAAAGATTCATGATTTTAGCTATTTCTTTAACCGACTGATCTTCGTAATAATGTAAAGTTAGCAAAAAAGCATCGTCTTCATTCAGCATATTTATACAGCTAAGAATAGCCATTTTCCGCTCTTTTTCTTCTAAATTATTAATCGCATTATCAATATCTTCAATTTCAAAACCATTGTAAGCATCTACACTTAACTCTTTAAACCTACGCTTCTTAGCCTTTAGGAAATCGAGACAATTATTGTAAGTTACTCGATACACCCAGGTCGAAAATTTTGCCTCTCCTTTAAATTTACTCAAGGATTTATAGATTTTCACAAAACTTTCCTGCGCCACCTCTTCGGCTTCTTCCCTATTTTTAAGCAATCTTAAACACAAAGTAAAGACCATATTTTTATAACGATCTACCAGCACCGAGAATAATAGCTTATCTCCGCCCAGGATTTGATCGATGAGTAATTGGTCTTTTTTGATGGTCATTTAATTGTAGGACGACAACTAGGTAAATCTGGTTACAATAAATTTCTTCTTTCTTTTTCGAAATTATTTGTAACCTATTTTTGTAAAGTATCGTCTTAATTTTAGAAAGCGCTTAAAAATTCATTAATCATATAAAATTAAAAATATGGAACCTGTTATTATATGTATTTCCCTTTTTGCCTGCATCTTTGGTATTTTCTTCCTCTTTTTTCAAACGAGAAATAAAGAACGTCTTGCCCTTATCGAAAATGATAAAGATGCTTCGATATTTAAAGTAAGAAAAGATAGATCGTCACCTGTTTGGGCAGTTATCCTACTTAATTTGTCACTTGTTTTAATGGGTGTAGGTTTTGGTTTTCTAATAGGTAACTTATTCGAAGCTTATACGGTACTAAACGATGATTTAGCATATATTGCCAGTTTATTCTTTACTCCCGGAGCATTTTTACTTTTAGGTTTTTACCTAACGCGTAAGATGAAATTATAAACGAACAAAAAAAGCTACCAAATTGATAGCTTTTTTTATATAATATCGACAAATATCGCTTAAGCTTTAAATAACGGACGACCGTGCATTAAAGAATTTACTTCAGATTTTACTTCAGCTAATTTTGCATCATTATCGATATTCTTAATTACTTTATCAATCAATTCGACAATCTTAGGCATATCTTCTTCAATCAATCCTCTAGTGGTTACCGCCGCAGTACCAATTCTAATTCCTGAAGTTACAAAAGGGGATTTATCATCAAACGGCACCATGTTTTTGTTTACTGTGATATCGGCTTTAGTCAACGCTTCTTCCGCTTCTTTACCACTTACTTCTTTGTTTCTTAAATCGATAAGCATAGAATGGTTATCGGTTCCGCCAGAAATGATCTGATAATTTTTTTCAACAAAAGCCTCCGCCATTTTCTTTGCATTTTTCTTAACCTGCACAGCATAATGTAAAAACTCATCTGTAAGAGCTTCTCCAAAGGCTACTGCTTTTGCGGCAATAATATGCTCTAAAGGCCCACCCTGGTTTCCTGGAAAGATGGCACTATTTAAAAGTGAAGACATCTTTTTAAGATTTCCGTTCTTCAACTTCAAACCAAATGGGTTATCAAAGTCTTTACCCATCATAATAATTCCACCTCTTGGCCCACGAAGTGTTTTATGAGTTGTAGAAGTTACGATATGGCAATGTGGCATTGGGTCTCCAATTACGCCTTTTGCAATAAGCCCGGCAGGATGTGCAATATCGGCGAACAAAATAGCACCAACGCTATCTGCAATTTCTCTAAAGCGTTTATAATCAATTTCACGAGAATAAGCCGAGGCACCAGCAATAATCATTTTTGGCTTTTCCTTTTCTGCAATTTCAGCTACTTTATCATAATCGATAAGTCCGGTTTCTTTATCTACTCCATAAAATACAGGTTCGTATAATTTACCAGAAAAATTTACAGGAGAACCGTGTGTTAAGTGTCCACCGTGAGAAAGATCAAAACCTAAGAATTTCTCACCTGGTTTTAAACATGCCTGGAAAACTGCAGTATTGGCTTGTGATCCAGAATGTGGCTGCACATTTGCATACTCTGCTCCAAAAAGTTCCTTTAGGCGATCGATGGCTAACTGCTCTACTTCATCTACAACTTCACATCCACCGTAATATCTTTTACCGGGATATCCCTCTGCGTATTTATTGGTAAGTACAGATCCGGCAGCTTCCATTACCTGATCACTAACAAAGTTTTCACTCGCAATAAGCTCTAAACCATGCAGTTGACGTTCTTTCTCCTTCTCGATTAGATCAAAAATTTGTGTATCTCGTTGCATCTTAATTATTTACGTTAAATATTAATCAAAAGTAATAAATACATTCGGTTAATTACAGGAAAATAATATATTTGAATCAACTAGATTTTAACAAATTCTCATTTTTATATGTCTATTACCGCAAACGATCCTAACAGAAAAACCTGGCTAGATATTTCAAAGGATACCGATTTTCCAATTCAGAATATCCCTTTTGGTGTTTTTTTAACCAGAGATGATATTATCACTATCGGAACCAGAATTGGGGATTTTGCGATCGACCTTGGTGCATTACATCAACTAGGCTATTTTGAAGGTATTCCTTTAACCGATGATATTTTTCTTCAGGATACTTTAAATGATTTTATTTCTGATGGTAAAAAAACTTGGCGATTGGTAAGAAATCGTATTGCTGAGATTTTTGATGAGAAGAACGAAACTTTAAAAAATAATCAGGAACATCGCAATGTGGTTCTATTCACTTTAGATGAAATAGAAATGCAAATGCCCGTACAGGTTGGTGATTACACCGACTTTTACTCCAGCAAAGAGCACGCTACAAATGTAGGCAGTATGTTTCGTGATAAAGAAAATGCGTTATTACCAAACTGGCTGCACATTCCTGTAGGTTACCATGGTAGAAGTTCCTCAATAGTAACCAGCCACATCCCGATTCATCGTCCTAAAGGACAAACAATGCCTGAAGGTGCAAGCGAACCAGTATTTGGCCCCTCTAAGCAAGTAGATTTTGAAATGGAAATGGCTTTTATTACCACCGATGCCAATTTGCTGGGAGAACCAATTCCTGTGGATGAAGCTGAAGAATATATCTTTGGAATGGTAATGTTTAATGATTGGAGCGCACGCGATATCCAAAAATGGGAATATGCTCCACTAGGTCCATTTTTAGCCAAAAACTTTGCCTCTTCTATTTCGCCATGGATCGTTACCATGGATGCTTTAGAACCCTTTAGAACTGAAGGACCAAAACCTGAAAAAGAGTTGATGTCTTATCTAAAATATACTGGAAATAAAAGTTTTGATATAAAACTGGAAGTATATTTAAAACCAGAGAACGGAGCTGAAAATTTACTTTCTAAAACAAACTATAAATACTTGTATTGGAATATGAGCCAACAATTGGCGCATCACACTATTAATGGATGCCCGGTAAATTCTGGCGACATGATGGCTTCAGGAACTATTTCAGGAGCAACACCAGATACCTATGGCAGTATGCTGGAACTTTCCTGGAAAGGTGAAAAACCAATAGCTTTAGCAGATGGCAGCTCACGCAGTTTTATTAAAGATAATGACACCGTAATTATGCGAGGACACTGCGAAAATGAAAGTATAAGAATAGGTTTTGGTGAAATTAACACCAAATTATTACCAGTTTTTGAACCTAAAAAGAAGTAATATAACTTTAGTATATAAATAAAAAAAGCTGCCAAATTTGGCAGCTTTTTTTATTTATCCGATTCTACTATAGCTTCGAAATTCTCTCGACTCGCGCATGGTAGCTTCTAAAGCTTTTTTATCGTCGATGCTTCCACCACTCTTTCTATCCTCTGGAAGATTTACTTCGCTGTGGTCTTGGAATTCTCGATCTTCTCTATTGGTTTCTTGACTCTTTTTAATGGCTTCCCATCTTTTTTCAAGTTCCTTAAAATCTATCTCTTTATCCATAACTTTGATTAATCTTTTTCGTCTGTTCAAAATTACGAATGATCATAATTTTTGCCAGATTGATTAATAATGTTTAACAATGGTTTCTAAAAATAAATTAAAAAAACTAATTATTCAAATTTTATAAAAAATCTTTAATATTCTGCACTTCTATATCTTGATGCGAACTGTGATGAACAACTTTTTTGCCCTGAAGTACGATGAGCTGTGGGCTTTCGTGTCTTACCTTAAATCTTTCTGCAATTTCGTTAGAAATATCACGATGACTTAGCAGGTCTAAAAAGTATAATTTCACCTCTGCATCTTCAGGAATATCGTAAGAATTTTCGAATTGTTTTAACACCATCCGGCTAATTCCGCAGCGAGTAGAGTGTTTCAAAATCGCCACCAATTGGTGTTGAGATTCCATTTCTGCAACTTCTAATTGTGAAATATCAGTTAATGCAGTCCAATTCACCTTAGATTCATTTTTCGATTCCTTATCGCCTGCACCAAACATTTTATCAAAAATTCCCATACTTGTTTTTTTTGCAAAGATAAAACCTTCAACCCGAATGCTTAACCCAAAAACCAATGTTTTATATATAATTAGCATTTATGACGTTTTGTCTTAAAATTCATTAAAAATAATGCCATTTTGTCTAATTATCGTTAGGGTATAGCATTTGCTATTTACAATCTGAAAAAGAAAAGACCATGAACTTTAATAATTTTACCATAAAATCACAGGAGGCTATCCAGCAAGCGCAACAGCTTACTCAGGAGATGGACCATCAGCAAATTGAAAATGAACATTTGTTTAAAGCAATTACCATTGTAGATGAAAATGTAACGCCATTTTTGCTGAAAAAATTGAACATTAACGTTAACCTTTTTACGCAAATTCTGGATAATACATTACAGAGTTTTCCAAAAGTTAGCGGCGGAGATATTATGTTGAGCCGAGAAGCCGGTAAAACAGTAAATGAAGCATCTAGCATCGCCAAAAAAATGAACGATGAGTATGTTTCTGTAGAACATTTAATTCTGGCTATTTTTAAATCATCTAGTAAAGTTGCACAAATTTTAAAAGATCAAGGTGCTACTGAGAAAGGATTAAAAGCAGCTATTGAAGAACTTAGAAAAGGAGACCGTGTAACTTCCCAAAGTGCAGAAGAGACATACAACTCCTTAAATAAATATGCAAAAAACCTTAACCAATTAGCTGAAACGGGGAAGCTGGATCCGGTAATTGGGCGTGACGAAGAAATTCGTAGAATTCTACAAATCTTATCGCGTAGAACCAAAAACAACCCAATGTTGGTTGGGGAGCCTGGTACCGGTAAAACTGCAATTGCAGAAGGTTTAGCGCATCGTATTGTAGCTGGCGATGTACCCGAAAATTTAAAAGACAAACAAATTTTCTCTTTAGATATGGGTGCCCTTATTGCCGGCGCTAAATTTAAAGGAGAGTTTGAGGAACGCCTAAAAGCGGTAATTAAAGAAGTTACCGGCAGCGACGGAAACATTGTTCTTTTTATTGATGAAATTCATACCCTTGTTGGTGCCGGTGGTGGCCAAGGTGCTATGGATGCAGCAAATATTTTAAAACCAGCACTTGCCCGTGGTGAGCTTAGAGCAATTGGTGCGACCACTTTAGATGAATATCAAAAGTATTTTGAAAAAGATAAAGCATTAGAGCGTCGTTTCCAAAAGGTAATGGTAGCAGAACCCGATACGGAAAGTGCAATTTCAATACTGCGAGGTATTAAAGAAAAGTATGAGCAACACCACAAAGTACGCATTAAAGATGAAGCTATTATTGCGGCGGTAGAATTATCGCAACGCTACATCACTAATCGATTTTTGCCAGATAAGGCTATTGACTTGATGGATGAAGCTGCTTCTAAACTTCGGATGGAAATTAACTCGAAGCCGGAAGAATTAGATGTGCTAGATCGAAAAATCATGCAGCTGGAAATTGAGATTGAAGCTATTAAGCGTGAGAAAGATGAAACAAAATTAAAATCATTACACGCCGATTTAGCCAATCTTAAAGAAGAACGCAACGAAATTCATGCACAATGGAAAAATGAAAAAGAAGTTGTAGATAATATTCAGAATGCAAAAACTGAAATCGAACAATATAAGCTTGAAGCCGATAAAGCGGAACGCGAAGGCGATTACGGAAAAGTAGCTGAATTACGTTACGGAAAAATAAAAGATGCGCAAGAAAAATTAGAGCGTCTTCAAAAAGAAGTTCAAAAAAAGGAAAGTGGTAAATCTTTAATTCAGGAAGAAGTTACCAACGATGATATTGCTGAAGTTGTTGCTAAATGGACAGGAATTCCTGTAACCAAAATGCTGCAAAGCGAACGCGAAAAATTACTTCGACTAGAAGATGAATTACACCGCCGTGTTGTTGGACAGCAAGAAGCTATAGTAGCTGTAAGTGATGCAGTACGTAGAAGCCGTGCCGGTTTACAGGATCAAAATAGACCTATTGGTTCGTTCTTATTCTTAGGTACAACCGGTGTAGGTAAAACGGAGTTAGCCAAAGCACTGGCCGAGTATTTATTTGATGACGAATCGGCCATGACTAGAATCGACATGAGTGAATATCAGGAACGCCATTCGGTAAGCCGATTGGTTGGTGCACCTCCGGGATATGTGGGTTATGATGAAGGCGGACAGTTAACGGAAGCAGTGCGACGCAAACCCTATTCAGTAGTTCTTTTAGATGAAATTGAAAAAGCACATCCAGATACTTTTAATATTTTATTACAAGTGTTAGATGAAGGGCGATTAACAGATAATAAAGGTCGTCTGGCAGATTTTAAAAATACCATCATCATTATGACTTCAAATATGGGAAGCCAAATCATTCAGGATAAATTTGAAAATATCCCTGATGTAGAAACTGCCATGGAAGCTGCAAAAACAGAAGTTCTTAGCTTATTAAAACAAAGTGTTCGCCCAGAATTCATCAACCGGATCGACGATATTGTGATGTTCTCTCCATTAGCGCAACAGGACATTAAACGAATTGTTGACCTTCAATTAAAAGGCGTGAAGAAGATGCTGGCAAAACAGAATATTGTTTTAGATGCTACTGAACAGGCATTGGAGTTTTTGGCCAAACGAGGATTCGATCCGCAATTTGGTGCCAGACCAGTAAAGCGAACCGTACAAAAAGAGGTATTGAATAAATTATCGAAAGAGATTCTTTCAGGAAATATAAGCACAGATAGTATTATTCTCTTAGATGAATTTGATGATAACTTGGTGTTTAGAAATCAGGAAGAATTAACTGAATCTTAATTTTTATAAATTAAAAGATTAATCATAAAAAAGGGATCGCGATTGCGATCCCTTTCTTTTTTTAAGACTATCCGTCTTAATTACCACCTGTCAATTTCAGTTTTCAATTCTTCTTTAGATTTACCGGTTCTCTCCTGTAATCTACCAAGCATTTCATCAAATTTCCCTTCAGAATAGGTTGCATCGTCATCGGTTACTTTACCGTACTTCTGTTTAAATTCACCTTTTATCTGCTTCCATTTTCCTTCTAACTGATCATTATTCATAACATTTGTTTTTACTGGTTAACACTATAAAAGTACAACTAGAATTAACTGATTAATCATAAGGATTCGCCATATTTTACTTAAGCTTTTGTTATTTTTACCCTGAAAAAAATTATGATGAAGAAATTACCAATTTTAGCCATTTTAGGACTCCTTTTTTATTCCTGTGCCACAACAAATAAAATCGAAAATGATAGATTAAAAATCCGCTTTTTAGATGAATATGTAATCGATAAAGATCTAAAGGTAGATGGCACTAAAGTTGGCGGATTATCTGGAATCGATTATAAAAATGGCAAATATTACCTTATAGTTGATACACCCTCTGATGCGCGGTTTTACGAAGCTGAAGTTGATATTTCTTCAAATAAAATTGATACGGTAAAATTTAATAAAGCTGTTTTTATTGAAAAATCGGCTGATTTTTTTAAAGATCATCCCTTAGATCCCGAATCAATTCGGTTTTTACCAGAAGAAAATCAGGTTTATATCACTAGTGAAGGGAACATCAATAACATACAAGATCCTTCTATTTTTATCTTAAACGAAAATGGAAATTTTGAAGACGCCTTTAAAATCCCAGAACATTTTACAGCTACTGGCGAGCAGAAACCAAGACATAACGGTGTCTTTGAAGGTTTATCTGAAACAATAGATAAAAAAGGCATCTGGGTTTCTACAGAATTACCTTTAGAAAAAGATGGGCCTAAGCCAAAATTATTCCCTACAAAATCATTTACCAGAATCACATATTTTGATAAAGATTCCAAAAAAGCCAGCAAACAATTCGCTTATAAACTAGACGGAATTTCTAAAATCCCTTGGCTATATTTTGCAATTAATGGCGTTACCGAAATTTTAGAATATAAAAAAGATAACTTTTTAGTTTTAGAACGTGCTTATTCAGCAGGACATGGCTCTAAAAGTAATACCGTAAAGATATTTGATGTTGATGCTGAAAATGCTACTAATATTTTAAATCAAAATTCATTAAAAAAAGGCAATTTCAATTCTGCTAAAAAAAGATTAGTTTTTGATTTTAAATCGGTAAGAGATCAATTAACAGATAAGATTATTGATAATATTGAAGGTATTTGCTTTGGACCAAAATTACCGAATGGTAAACAGTCTCTACTTTTAATTTCAGATAATAATTTTAATAGCTTTACTAAGCAGCTCACACAGCTGATTTTATTAGAAATAGATATAAAATAAATCATGACCAGATCGATCACGTTATTAGTGCTTATGCTCACATTTTTGTTTTCCTGCCAAACTACGCCCGGAAATAAGAATGATATTAGCCAAAATAAGTCAGAGAAATCAACAACGTATTATTTTATAAGACATGCTGAAAAAGATACTTCAGACGCTAATAACAAAAACCCTGAATTAACTGCGGAAGGAAAACAGAGAGCTGAACATTGGAAGAATATTTTTGCTGAAGTAGACTTTGATTCGATCTATAGTTCAGATTTCATTAGAACAAAAGAAACAGCACTTCCTACTGCTGAAAGTAAAAATCTTTCAATAAAAATCTACGACCATAAAAATCTGAATTCAGCAGAATTCAGAAAAGCAACATTGGGTAAAAAAGTATTGGTAGTTGGTCATACCAATACTACTCCATATTTTGCCAATCGCACTTTAGGATACGTTCATTTTGAAACTGATATTGACGAATCTGAACACGGCAAATTATTTATCGTACAGGTTAATCCTAACGGAAAAAATTCTATCCAGAATCTTACCGTTAACTAAAAAAGCCGTGATATAGATCACGACTTTTTTCCAACCAATTGCGCTGCAACTAAATCCAGCGTCTTTTTATTTAGATTATCCTTCTAGGATATTGATTGCCTTAGTATTTACAAATTCTTTAATACCAAAACCTCCGTGTTCTCTACCATAACCAGAATTTTTAACTCCTCCAAAAGGCATATTTGGTTGTGCTACACCAAATGAGTTAATAAACACCATTCCGGTATCAAAATGCTTCTCGGCTAGTTCGATCGCTTTTTTCTCATCTTTAGAGAAAATTCCGCCACCTAGTCCAAATCTACTATCGTTAGCAATTCGCATAGCATCTTCATCATCTTTTGCTTTAATTACAGATGCTACTGGCCCAAATAATTCATCGTCGTAAGCAGGTTGTCCTGGATTTACGTTCGCCAGTACGGTTGATGGGTAAAAGAATCCATCACCATCTGGAATTCCGCCACCACATAACACTTTGGCTCCGTTCTTTACACTTTCTTCAACTTGGTTGTGTAATTTCTCTCTTAGATCTTCACGAGCCATCGGTCCAATATCAGAATCTTCATCTGTTGGATCGCCCATTTTTACATTCTTCATTTTCTCTACAAAAGCTTCTAAGAAAGCATCATAGTTTTTCTCTGTAACTACAAATCTTTTTGCTGCAACGCAAGTCTCACCATTATTATAGGTTCTACCCTTTGCACTCCAATTTACAGCAACATCGATATCTGCATCATCTAAAACTAAATAAGCATCATTAGAACCAAGCTCTAGTACTGTTTTCTTTAAGTTTCCTGCTGCTTTCTTAGCTACAGCCCTACCACCGTCGGGACTTCCTGTAAAAGTTACACCTCTTACAAAGTCATTATCAATAATATCATCAGACTGATCGTGATCGATAATCAATACAGTAAATAAGTTTTTAGGCAATCCGGCTTTTTCAAAAATTTCCTGAAGCATCAAACCAGATCCTGTTGTACCCTCAGCATGCTTAAGCAATACTCCGTTACCTGCCATCAAATTAGCAATAGCATAGCGCACTACCTGATATGCAGGGAAATTCCATGGTTGGATTCCGTAGATCACACCAATAGGAGAATATGTAATTATCCCGCGTCCTCCTCCTGGAAGTTTGCGTTCTGGCTCATTCGCCAATTCTTTTTGTCCGGTTTCTGCAGTATAATCACAAATACCTGCGCAAAGTTCAATCTCTTCTTGTGCCTGAGAAACAAGTTTTCCCATCTCGCTACTCATTAGCTTAGAGAACTCATCTTTATAGTCTTTTAATGTGCTTCCTATCTTTTTTAGAACTTCTGCTCTATCGGCTAAAGAATAATGTTTCCATTTTACAAAAGCTTCGTGACATTTTTTAACCGCTTCACTCGCTTCTTCATTCGTCATTAACGGATAATCCTTAAGACTTTTACC
Source organism: Zunongwangia sp. HGR-M22 (assembly GCF_027594425.1). Lineage (NCBI taxonomy): Bacteria > Pseudomonadati > Bacteroidota > Flavobacteriia > Flavobacteriales > Flavobacteriaceae > Zunongwangia > Zunongwangia sp. HGR-M22. The sequence continues at coordinate 1,153,643 of NZ_CP115159.1, read as the reverse complement.
AGTCGTTGGATTAACCGTTGTAATCGTTTTGTTTTCAATTAATGTACTCATAGCTTTTCAATTTTTTTCTAAATTACGCCGAAGTGAGTAGCTTTGCTTATAAAGCCCCGTTAAAGCTTTTTGAAATTGAAGTTAATTGAGATTTATTAACATAAAACGCACGTTCCTTAAATCTTATTTTGGATAATGAAGCTCGGTATTTTTGCTTAATTTGATTTTATATAAAACACGGAATTTCTAAAAGAGTTCCTCTATACGATACTCTAAAACTTAAATTTAAAAACATGGCAACCTGGGATGCAACCTTATATAACACAAAGCACGATTTTGTTTTTCACTACGGAAGTTCACTAATCGAACTTTTAAAACCGAAAGCAGGAGAACAAATTTTAGATTTAGGATGCGGAGCAGGACAACTAACCCAGCAAATTGCAGATGCCGGTACTAAAGTTATTGGAATGGATGCTTCTGAAACGATGATTGAAAATGCGAAAACTCATTTTCCAAATATAAAATTCGAAGTTGGCGACGCAGCAAACTTTAGGTTCCCTAAAAAGTTCGATGCCATCTTTTCTAACGCTACCTTACATTGGGTGAAAAATTACCGTGCTGCAGCAAATTGCATGTTTGAAAACTTAAAGAAGAACGGCCGACTAATAATAGAATTTGGAGGTAAAGGAAACGTACAGAAAATCGAGCAAACATTAAAAAAAGTTCTGTTAGAAAAAAACTATTCTAAACAGGCCAATATCGAGTTGTGGTATTTCCCCTCTGTTTCTGAATATACACAGATTTTAGAACAGGCTGGCTTTGAAGTACGCTTAGCAGAATTATATGATCGTCCCACAAAACTGGCCGATCCTGAAAGTGGAATTACAGATTGGCTTTCAATGTTTGGCAAAACTTTTTTTGAAGGTATTCCTGAAAATGAATGCGACATCATCAAAAATGAAGTACAATCCAGATTACAGTCTGAACTTTTAAAAGAAGATGGCTGGTATGCCGATTATCGCCGATTGCGAATTATTGCTTACAAAAATAGCTAATATCGATTTTAAGGATCTGGAATATTTAAGGACTGGAAGTGAAATCCAAAAGCTTGCGTATAAGGAAATTTTAGATCTAAAAATCATGGCCATATTAGGCGAATTTCAGCCTGTACTTACAGGAACCATCCCATTAGATATTGCGATCGCTTCCAGTGACCTTGATATTTCATGCTATGTAGAAAACCATTCTGAATTTCAGGAAAAACTAATCGCTAATTTTGGTAATAAGGATGACTTCAAATTATGGGAAACTTCAAAATTTACAGAATTAGCCACCGTTTGCAGTTTTAAAACTCGCTGTTTTGAAATTGAGATCTTTGGCTAAAATCTACCTGTAAATCAGCAAAATGCTTATCGGCACATGGTTATTGAGCATAAGATGCTTCAGGAAAAAGATAAGAACTTCCGAAGCGAAATTATAAAACTTAAAACCGAAGGCTTAAAAACCGAACCTGCTTTTGCAAAATTACTTCAACTGGAAGGTAATCCCTACCAATCTTTATTAGATATCGAAAATCAATTATTCTGAAAGATCAACTTCAATATCTTCAGTAATAATTTCAGAAAATAATTCGAGTTCCCCAGCCTGATACAGATCGTCCAACTTTTCTAAAGGCGTAGAAAGATCTTTTTCAGCATAGTTTTTATAATCTACAAATCGCAATCCGTTAACTACTCTTGGATTAAACGCTTCTCGAAATCGTATCCCACCGCCATTTACATGATAACTATAGGCCAGATAATCTACGGTGAAAGAATCGGTGTTTATCCAATACATATATTCGTCTTCGTAATCGGTGCCGCCACCTTCCTGATCAAAACTTACTTTAATTTCGTAATACTCCTTATTTTTAATGCTATCCTTACCTATTAATTCTTTGTTTACAGCATCGCCTTCAAGTCCAAAAGGTAATTGCACAAAATAATGCACTGAATTTACTGAATTGGAGTACTTTTTAATTTCACGATTAGATAAAGAAACTGTGGTATCATTTACAATTCTTACAAAACCTTCATTACTTAAACGATCTGAAATAGTGTTCCCTAAAGAATCTATATGAAAACGGTCTAACTGATATTCTCCATTTTTCCGTTTACTTCTATATTTTTTATCTCTAAACTGAAATGTTATTTCTGCAGTTTTATAATTAGCTCCTCCAGAAGCTTCTATGGCTTTATTTACAATCTGAGCCGGGGTAAGTTTTTTTTGATTGCAGGAAACAATAAATAGGATAACAATTATAAGTAGGGTATTTTTTCTCATAGACTAAAATTGTCGGCAAATATAGTAAATCCTTTCAGCAGACTTATATTTGAATTGAAATCGACCAGATTTATTACTTTTGTTTGTTACGATTTTTGTAAAAAGACCCAATATTCGTTTAAAGCTTAGTATTTTTGCTGACTATGAAGCAGGCAAACACAATCAATATAAAAAACCGTAAGGCTAAATTTCAATATGAGTTTCTGGACAAGTATGTCGCAGGAATAAAATTAGCCGGAACTGAAATAAAAGCTATTCGACAGGGTAAAGCTTCAATTGCCGAGAGTTTTTGCGAATTTCAGGATGGCGAGCTATATGTAATTAACATGCATGTAGAAGAATACTCGCACGCGACGCATTTTAATCACAATCCAAAAAGTGAGCGTAAACTCTTATTACAAAAAAGAGAACTTAGAAAATTAGAGAAAGAAGTAAAAAATGGTGGTTTAACGATCATTCCGCTTCGCCTTTTTATAAACGATCGCGGCCTTGCTAAATTACAAATATCCTTAGCTAAGGGTAAAAAGCTCTATGATAAACGTGAGACTTTAAAGGATAGAGACAACAAACGGAAATTAGACCGCATAAAAAAGGAGTATAATTAAAACTATACTCCTTTTTAGTTTGGAAAAAATAATCTACTCTAACTCTCCGTAACTAAAAGCTTTTTCTAAATTGGCTTTTAATGTTTTACGATGGATAAAAAAGTCTTTATCATCAGTTCTTTTTAAGACCGCATAAGTTCCTTTTCTAGTCTCTTCTAAAGAAACAACTTCTACTTCAAGACCATTAAGTTTCTTATAATTTGGTCGTTCTCCCTGTTTAACTAAAAAATTAAGCTTCGGAAGTTTTAAAGATTGAAATTTCACATTACTTGATGATTTTAAAGTAAATGTATCTCCTTTTTCTACATTTTCAGGCTGCTGTGCAAAACCTAAGCCTGAAACAATTAAACATAAACTGAATAAAATTATAGTTCTCATTGCCTTCTTGTTTTAAATCAAAACTAACCGTCTAAGCTTAAAATATTATTGGATTCAGATTAAAATAACATTAGAAATCGTTAATTTATTAATAAAATAAAGTAATTTTTATCAAATCATCAACATTAAAGAATATAAGTGTTTGACTTTCAGTTAAATAAAAAACCTGCTTTAGTTTTCACTAAAACAGGCTTTTTGCTGTCTTGAAATCGATTTTTAGGTCTATTCCTCTTCGTCTTTAGTTTCTACATTTTCTTCCTTAGAAAAATCTGTAAAACCATTTTTAGTAAGAAGATTATACCATTGGATGATCTTTTTTATATCACTAATATACACGCGATCTACGTCATAATCTGGCAATACTTCAGCAAAGTAGCTCTCTAGTTCATTTTTAGAAGATTTGTGGCTAATGGCCTCTCCCCCATCTTCTTTTTCTTTTATATTTTGTAGAACCTGGCCAAGAGGTACTTCCTCAGTATATGTATAAATTGCAATTTCGCTAAGAATGCTCACATTGTGACGCATATTTACAGCAATTTTCTTTCCATCCAAGATTGATTTTGCAATAAATCCACCTCTAGTTTGTGCAGCAAGCTCATACAAACCTGGTTTTCCTGATATTGCTAAAATTTTATCTAATCCCATATTGTGTTTTGAATTTGGGTGGCAAATATCACACCCCGCTTTAAAATATCAAAAATATTAACGACCTTTTTTTGCGCTTGGAAAACGCATTCTATAGTCAACTTTTATTTTTCCTGAAGAAATCTTTTTTAAACGCCCGTTAATCAGTCGTTTTTTAAGACTTGAAATCTTTTCAGTAAAAAGAATTCCCTCGGTATGATCGTATTCGTGTTGAACTACACGAGCCGCTAAACCGGTAAAAGTTTCTCTCTTAGTCTCAAAATTCTGATCCTGATATTCTATAGTTACTTCAGGTTTTCTAAAAATATCCTCTCTTACATCTGGAATACTCAAACATCCCTCAGAAAAAGCCCACTCATCTCCTGTCTCTTCGATGATCTGGGCATTAATAAATACCTTCTTAAATGACTTTAATTGCTCTTTTTCAGAATCACTTAAATCGTCATCTTCAGCAAAAGGAGCAGCATCTATAACGAATAATCGAATTGGCACTCCCACCTGTGGTGCAGCAAGACCTACGCCGTAAGCATTGTACATGGTATCCCACATATTAGCAATTAGTTCTTCTAATTTGGGATAATCTTTATCAATTTCTTTTGCCTTCTTTTTTAAAACGGGATCACCGTAGGCAACTATTGGTAAAATCATATAATTATAATCTTTAATGTCTTTATTGTACCTTAATACAGATAGGATTGAAGTATTATGGTAGCACTTACTTCGTCTACTAAAGCTTTATCCTGACGCTTCTTTTTCTTGAGACCGCTATCGATCATTGTTTGAAAAGCCATTTTACTGGTAAAACGCTCGTCTACTCTTACAAGTTTAATGCTTGGAAATTTTTCAGTAAATTTCTTTAAAAATTCTGTAATAAAAACTTCACTTTCGCTGGCCGAATTATCCTTTTGTTTAGGCTCTCCTACTACAACAGTTTCTACCTTTTCTTTTTTGAAATAATCTTCCAAAAACTTCAAAAGCTCTGAAGTAGCTATTGTTGTAAGACCACTGGCAATCATTTGGAGCTCGTCGGTAACAGCTATTCCCGTTCTCTTTACTCCGTAATCCAATGCCATTACTCTTGCCATACTTCAAATTTTATGCAAAGGTAAGGTTTATATCCATAGCGCCCCAAAAATTACAATGAAGCTGTTATATTTGCTAAAAATAAGATTTATGGATCACTTAAAATCGAAAATTGAAGCAGCCTGGGAAAACCGTGAGCTATTAAAAGATAAGGAAACTACCGATGCCATTAGAGAAGTAATTACGCTTCTTGATGAAGGTAAACTAAGAACTGCCGAGCCAATTGAAGGTGGATGGCAAGTTAACGAATGGGTAAAGAAAGGCGTTGTACTTTATTTCCCTATCCAAAAAATGGAAACTTTAGAAGCTGGTATTTTTGAATATCACGATAAAATGCCATTAAAAAAAGGCTACAAAGAGAAAGGAATCCGTGTAGTACCAAATGCTGTGGCAAGACATGGAGCTTATATCTCTAGCGGAGTGATAATGATGCCTAGCTATGTAAATATAGGAGCCCATGTTGAAGAAGGTACAATGGTAGACACTTGGGCTACAGTAGGTAGCTGTGCACAAATTGGTAAAAATGTTCACCTAAGTGGTGGCGTTGGTATTGGTGGTGTTTTAGAGCCATTACAAGCATCTCCTGTAATCATCGAGGATAATGCGTTTTTAGGCTCAC